>JABMOI010000022.1 GCA_013204185.1 bacterium
ATCCACCGCCGCGCTGGCGATGTGGACTTCTATTTTGTACGAAACCAGACCGACGAACCCATTAAGCAGACGGTTTCATTCAGGGTTGGCAGCGAACGCGCAGAGTTTTGGGACCCTGTGACCGCCGAGCAGTTCAGCATCTCCTCCGCCACACGCACTGACGACAAAACCTCAATTAAACTCGAATTACCAGCCTACGGGTCAGCATTTATTGTATTCAGCAATGAAACACGCGTATTGCCGGAGTATAACCAAACCGCAGAGTTGGTTTCTACCTCCTTGGAAGGCCCCTGGACACTTTCCTTTCCCGAAGGCTGGGGCGCTCCACCATCTGTGGAGCTGGACGAGTTAATTTCCTGGACTGAGCACCAAAACGAAGGCATTAAGTACTTCTCTGGAACGGCCACGTATCGCAACTCCTTCGCGGTTTCGAAAGCGGAGTTGGAATCCAGCAGCGTAATTGACTTAGACCTAGGCGCGGTGCGAGACGTGGCCGAAGTCCTTATAAACGGCACATCCGCAGGCGTCCTCTGGACTGCGCCCTTCAAACTGAACATCCAAGACTTCCTGAGCGAAGGAGAAAATCAGGTTGAAATCAAGATCACGAACATGTGGGTTAACCGGCTGACCGGCGACATCGACCTTCCAGATGATGCGAAGTTCACTCGAACCAACCGCCCGCCCATGCTACGTCCCCGGACCGAACTCGGCGACGAGACCTACCGCATTCAACCGTCCGGTCTACTCGGACCGGTCTCTGTTATCAGAAAGGTCAAATAGCTATGGATACAATATCTTCTGATTCCGTGTCTTCTGATACAATGTCTTCAAAATCCATTCGGTCTGTAAGCTACTTGATCCCGATTCTTTTGGCCGTTGCCTTGGCAGGGTGCGACAGTTCGAAGACGGATGGAGGTGATTCTGGGGCAGGTAGGATCGTCTCCACCCCTTCAGGTGCGACGGGCTATTTCTCCGCCACGTTTGGGTCTGCCCCTTCGGACTTTGGGTATGGATACAGCGGATATACTGGCATTATGAACCTAGGGACACAACAGGTAATCGGTGAGCAATTCGGATGGGGGCCCTGGCTAATCCCCGACAATCGCAATTTCAGCTCTCCCTTATGCCCCGTTGGTACCGTGGCACGGGACAATTGGCCGGAGCGCGGCCCCACTTACTCCGATGTGTACCAAACCATTGAGGGCGGCACAGGGCGATGGACATCCACCACGTTCCCAACCTCGGTACCAAAATTCCGACTCAACACAACGCCCGACTGCTATAACACGGAAATTGCATCCACTGGCTGGAGTTTTTACCAAAGTCGGTTGCCTTCCAATAAGCTGGGCGTGGCGCAGTTAACGAACCGTTTCATTTTCCCGCCTGATGGACTCCCCTTCGTAGAGCCCATGCAGCCAGAGCTGCTGGGGTATGCTTGGATGGCACTCCCTTTTATACCGGCCATGACATCTTCGCTAGATGTGCCCACCGGCGATCAGAGTTGGACTCTCTTGCTAAAAGCCACCAATTTTGCTGGGCTCGTTGCCTTTTATACCCCCGAGACCTACAGCAACGTGCACGCCTCGGATCTGACAGGTGCCACCCGGGGGCTGGATGCCCGACCCGCTCTCATGGGTAGTGAAGCATTAGAACTAGGCAATCTGCCCATGAAGACGTCCACGGACAATTCCGGCGTGCGCTTTCGCCGCATACCTCCGGTCCGCTTCGACGCCGACGAGAATGGAAAAACCATGCTCCTTCAGGAGATGAAATACTATTCGAAGGGAGCACTCTGGAATGGCATCCAGACGTGGATGCAGGATGGAATTCAGCCCAATGCTTTCCAGGACGGAGAAAGCTACCCGCCCCTCCTTAGCTACTGCTGTGGCTGGATTCGATTCCAGGGGGAAGACGGCAGTAAAACTTCGTTTGACGAGTTTTTGAAGCCTGGCGTGTATCCCACGGGCGGAGGTACGCGCGGTTTGGGAATGACGGGGACTATTCGGACCGAAGACGGGCAAATCGCTCTTCCAGAGTACTTTAAGGAAGAAAAACCGAACGTTTGGGTGGGTATTCGGGAAGAAGAAGTCCCTGGCGAAACCGGCCTTAAAAAGGCTACTTTTGCCAAAATGAGCCGCACCCCTGCAGGATCTCTGAATTTGTCTCAAGCGGGGCCTTGGACACCTGGTGGATGGGCTGCAGGACCGTTTTCTGTCGCGCTTTCGGATGGCTCCTTCGTTCAATACGTCTGGTACCGATTCGTAGACCAGCCCGCCATCAAACGACTGAGCCTGCCCGACGCAGATATTGATCGCTTACAACTCTTTGTCGAAGCACTACATCGAACCGGCGGCGGTTCAAGCTTGGTTTTTTCAGG
Source organism: bacterium (assembly GCA_013204185.1). Lineage (GTDB taxonomy): Bacteria > Bacteroidota > Rhodothermia > Rhodothermales > UBA10348 > UBA10348. The sequence goes on from JABMOI010000022.1 coordinate 2,378, forward strand.
ACCTAATTCTGGCGAACTAGCTACATTGGATCCATCCCTATTCGTAGTCCCTCCTGCTGGCCTTGAAGTCGGATACGTGCCAATCGTAATCAGTCAGCAATAGCTATTTGATCAGCAGCATGTTTCTGGTCTGAGAAAACGTGGCGGTCGTCATCCTGTAGTAATAATGACCTGTAGGCAGGTTGCTGCCATCGAATACGACGCGATGTTTTCCAGCTTCCATCGTACCGTTAACTAGCATTTCAACCTGCTGGCCCAGCGAATTAAAGACCTCAATCTTCACTGTGTCCGCTTTGGGCAAAGAAAACTCGATCTCAGAGGCCGGATTAAACGGATTCGGGTAGTTCTGCTCCAGTTTATAGGCATCAGGCAGCTCGTCCAATTCTTCCTTCCCTACAGACGCAACACGCGAAACTTGGATGTAGTTGAGACTAAAGAGCCATCCCGTCTTATCGGTTTGGGAGTCAAACTCAAACCGCATGATGTGCACGCCGGCTTCTATGGGCACGCTTGGAATCAAAATGGGCTTCCAAAACTGCCAGCCACCTGTATTGGTGACTGCCTTTATGCCGCTCACGTCCACGTTGTCTACAAGCAATCTAAAACTGCCGAATCCAGGCACAGTGGCCACAAACGGACTAATGTCGAAATTTCCCGCCTCGGTGACTTCAAAGGTATACTCCAGCCACTCGCCGGCGGTAATCCAATAGACGTCGAACCCTCCGTCGTTCGCGCCCTCCAGATCCACCCCTTCATTGGGTCTAAAAGCCAAGCCAATGTTATTCGCTTCCGCATCGTGATAGGCCCTTCCTTCGCCGCCGTTATCAAAATGTTCAGCTTCAATTCTACCCGGCACACTAACGGCGGCGCCCAAAAACGGCGATCCATTGCCCAACACCTTGATCAGCGTGCTATCTGTTGAAACCAGGTTCAAACCGTTCGTAACCGTGAGCTTTACCCAGTATTCGCCCGGCGTGTTGAAGGTATACACCGTATCGGCGCGTGAACTCGTTGCCTGTGAGCCAATGTCCCAGCCGAAAGTCAGATTGCTTCCATTTCGGTCAAAGCTCGTGCTTCCCTTCAACTCAATGGTTAAGGGGGCTTTCCCCGACGTCTTATCTGCCAGCAGCAAAGCCACTGGAGCATTTAAGTTCTCGCTGAAGGTGCTTTCCGTATGAATCTCATTCGGTCCCACGGTCATGGAGTACCCATCTGAAAACGAAACCAACCTCTCTTCGGAGCCTGCATTATATGCCACATAGGTGAGCTCGCCGGCCGAATTACGGAAAACCGAGTACGTCGTTATATCGGCAGTAATGTCTAGCGCTGGCTGACCCATCTTTTTCAGATTGTACAGCCAGTGAAGTGTGTGCGCCCGAGATTCCCCATCAAACGGTTCATAATTGATATCTGCGTAGTAGTAGGATAGCGCCAAATTGGGGTCAGATAGGGCTAAATACTCCCACAAAATGTCTTGCCAAACCACCGGCTGGCCACTACGCTCGGCCACTATTTCATTGTAATTGGCCAGAACATAGTCGGGATTCCGGCCCAGATACAACGATCCACTCGTTATGGGAAGAATGTTGATGCCGTGTATGAATTCAGGATCGGCCCCAAACCACGTTGAATGGACACCTTTTCCACCCCAGACCATGCCAATAGCTACGTGGGGATATTGAGCTGGGAATACTGCATTGTCCACGTCAAACCAATACTGGTCGACCGCCGAAGCTTCCGTCGTGTAAAGGAATATGCCCAGGTCGCGGATCTCTTGCTGAGCCGTGGTTTCACCCCATAAAATGACGGCAGAAGCAAAGTTCATGGACTCCGAACTTGATTCCTGGTTGTTACCATCGCCAAAATCGCCATGGCCAGCAGCCCATGAATGCCCTGCATACGCATCGTGAGACCGTAAAAAAGGAAACCGCGCATCGGATCGGTCCCAATTGTTTGAGTCCTTGATAATCATATTTACCATGCCGCCCCACTGCTCCTGAGACGCCCAATCGGCATCGTATTGGGCAACGGTAGCGGCGCTCCGAATCGCATAACTGGAGTGGAAATGATGGTCATTAACTTGGTTATCTGCTCCAAATCCGGATGGGTACCCCGTTAGCACGTCCCATCGGTCGATATACGTGTAGCCCTGCGGCCCTCCTGCAGTAAACCAATCTTCTAATCGCCTTTTGATTTCCGAGAGGAAATAGTCACGCTCCTCGGTTGCTCCAATCTGATCCGCGATATGCACCAGGTTTGAAAACCGAGCCATTGCTTTCCCATTATCGTAGGTGCCGCCGACGGGTATGGTTTCACTCGCTACGATCCGCACCTTTGCAAGCAATTCAGTTTTATTGTAGTCCCCTCGGTCGGGCAACGAAGGAAGCACTCCCGAAAAAGGAAGCTGCGTCGAGAACGAGCTCCCAACGAGCAATTTCATCGCTCCCTTTGGGGATTGATAAGAGTATCCCGTGGGCGTCGCCGAGGTATTTAACCACTGATGGCGATACAACGCTGTTAGGGTCTCATCCACGTTCGAGCCTGCATTTTCCTTCAGGACGGTCTGGTATGTGTACGTTGTCCTCAGCTCGGCGCCTGCTTCATCGTACTGCCACGAGACGTTGCTCCCGTTTACAAAGGCATAGGCGTGGCTTCTAAAAAGTTCAAGCGTGGCTGGGTCCTTGTCAGGAAGCAAGGCAACAGACAGGTAGTCTTTGCCCGCCAGCGAAGACCGAAACGTGCTCGTTCCCGTCCATACGGATCCTGCCGGAGCGAAAAGACCATAGTGTTTTCCCGAAACAGTGATACCAAGCACTTCTCCCTGATTGTACCAGACAGTCGCAAAGCTTGATGCCGCAACTGTGGCATCTCCGCCAGCCATACGAAAAAATACATAAGGTAATCCGTGCCCAAACGTGGCCTCCATTGATTGAGCACCATCGTCCCACTTGGCCGTCACGGTCCAATCTCCGTAGTCATGGGCAAGCGTTTGTGAGGCCGCTAAACCGGCTACGCCGACCGTGATTTGTGCCGAAAAAGGATAAAGGAAGTCGTTTGCCGCAAAAGTCGGCTCCGATGTGTGCCCAATCTGAAGACCACTGCCCGTCGCCTTTAGATTGAGGGGATCGGCATACATGATATTTGAATGGGCATCGCCATAAAACGGGTAGATCAAGCTGCTCCAGAAATCATTGGTCTGCATGGGCAGCGAGAATGATCCTGAAATTTTTGGCTGCACATTTTGGCCTGAGGAATTCTGAGGTCCGACTTCCCCGTTGGGCAAGGTCGTACTGTAACTACCCGAACCGACCGGGACAACTTGTGCACGGGCAGGAATGCTCAGCATGCCAAAGAGAAACACTAGCTGAATGCACACCACCTGTATGGCCGTTTTCTTTCGCGGATGAAGGTCGATCATAAGGGCGTTCTGCTTCCTGGTGGAGATCTGGGACACTTAAAAACACACTATATAGAGTTTTCCCGAGCATGTTTCGTGTTTATTGGGTTTGCATGGTCTGTGAAGATGAAATGTCCTGCTTCCGGCGGGGGGAGTTCGAAACTGGTAGTTGGCGCAATACTGTTGAAAACACCTCTGAATGCCATTCCGTGGCCTTTTTTCGCCTACTTCGTGGCGCAATATCCTACTTTTTGGCGCCATCCATTGTTTTTTGGCGCCATACGCCCTTTACTGGCGCGGTTTCATCCTTTTGTGCGCTATTCCATTCACCAAGACCGCAGATAAATGAAACACCAGGACACGGAAAGTCGCGGCACGACCCGCCAGCACGAGGCAGCGGCACGAGGCAGCGGCACGACCCGCCGGCATGGCGCACTGGCATCACAAAAGACCGCGCTTGAAATCGCGCAAATAAAACCGTTATCGCGCCAAAAACATGGTTATCGCGCCAAATACACTGCTATCGCGCCAGAAATGTCAATATTGCGCCACTACCTAAGAGGCACTTCCTACGACCCGAGCTTGAAATCACCCGAAAAAGGCCCAAAACGACTCGTTTTTGACCTCCATTCGGACGGACATTCAGTTCAGGAACGAATCGCGCCATATGCTCTTTGGAACATCCTCCCCATCTAAACCCAACCACGGCCAGCCACCCAACACCAACCGCCCAACACCAACCACCCACAGCCACCTACCCGACCGAACCGGGCAAGCTATTTCAAATCGGCAATCCTAAAATTCAGGCTAGCGAAATATGGTCAAAGCCCGTATATAGGGTGGCGAGGCGCCGGCGGACCTATAGGCGCCGCGGTGCGCCGCACCGCTCCGACCCAAGACAAAGCCAACACTCAGCTCGCCCGTTCACCAATGCACGACGAAGGATATATCAAGTTTGAGAGTGACTGGACCGAGGGTCCCTCCCCGAGCTGGTATAAGATTAGCGCGCTCGCTGAGTGGCGGCAACGCTTACATGAGGCGGGATTGATTGGCGCGCATCCTGATGGAGTTGGATTTGGCAATATCAGTATCCGAGACAGTCCTCCCAACCAGTTCCTCATTACAGGAACCACAACTGGGCATATCAAGGAACTCGGGCCTGAGCATTTCACCCGAATCGTCAAATACGACTTTGACAGCAACCGCGTCTCGTGCTTCGGCCCGATAACGGCCTCCTCTGAAACCATGACCCATGCCGCCTTTTATCACGCCTCTCGCGGTATCAATGCGGTAATCCACATTCATAATGCAGATATGTGGCAAGCATACAAAGACGTTATGCCTACGACTTCTTCGGAAGTCACCTATGGGACTCCGGAGATGGCATACGAAGTGATTCGGCTTTTAAAACAAAAGGACCGGCCTTCCAAGCAGCTCCTCATAATGGGGGGCCACGAAGACGGAGTGTTGGCCTACGGCAACTCCCTCGGGCAAGCCGCTACAACGCTCCTCAATTGCTGCGACGGCATGTTTAGATCCTGCCGGAGCGACGCGAAGTAGTCGCGGGCGAGAATAGCTCAAATCTTTACTTGTTGATCAATTCGATCAATTTATCTACTGCGTAGTCCACAAACGCTGGGTCTTCGGCCGTGAGGTCGAGCGCTTCGGCTTTGACCGCGCTAGGCAGGGCGCGTTGCAAAGATTCCCAGTACGCAGCGTCTAATTCTGGATTATATAGCGCGCCACCTTCCGCGGAATAGCTGCTTACGCCCTTCAAAGGCATCAAAAACAGGGCATTGCCCGTGGTGTGCTGTAGCCGCTCCCCAATAGCCTTAGCAACCCGGGCCTGTTCGTCCGCCAAAAGCCGCGGCACAAATACGTAGGGAGAATGCCACACAATTTGATGATCGTCAT
>JABMOI010000187.1 GCA_013204185.1 bacterium
ACCCCGCCGTGCCCGAGCAAAACCCCTCTCCTACGGAATCTAAAGCCACTTCGGCGAGCCATGCTACTGCCACTGATTCTGCTGTTAAACCAGCTAAGAAAGCTAAAAACATGTCGGCCACGTGGAAAGAAGCACAAGCGCTGATGTGGACGCATCGCAAGAAGCTCGCCATTGGCTTCGTTTTGATGGTGATTAGCCGATTAAGCGGTTTTGTATTACCAGCGGGGTCGAAGTATCTCATTGATACCATTCTTGGCGAACCCAAAAGGATGGAAATGCTGGGGCCTCTGGCGCTTGCAGTTGGCGGGGCAGCCATATTGGGCGCCATAGCCACGTATTCCATTTCCCAGATTGTCAGTGTCACGGCTCAAGGAGCCATCATGGATATGAGACGTAGGGTTCAGGCACATGTCACACGGCTACCCATCAGCTTTTTTGACAGTACCAAAACGGGGGTACTCATCTCTCGTATCATGACGGATGCAGAAGGTATTCGCAACCTCGTTGGGACGGGTATTGTCCAGTTAGTTGGTGGTGTTTTTACGGCCATTTTCGCTTTAGGAGCCCTTTTTTATATCAATTGGCTGCTCACAGCCATGACATTGACCCTCCTCACTGTCTTTGGCGCAGGGATGGCCATGGCTTTTAAGCGCTTGCGCCCCTTGTTTCGCGAGCGGGGTGAGATCAATTCTCAAGTTACTGGCCGGCTGAGCGAAACGCTTAGCGGTATTCGCATTGTGAAGGCATACGGCGTAGAAGGCAGAGAACAGGGTGTTTTTGCGAAAGGGGTAGACGAACTGTTTCAAAACGTTAGGAAATCTATCACTGGGGTCGCGGCCATCTCTACTTTTGCGGGACTTGTTATCGGGGGAGTCGGCATCTTGATGATTCTGGTAGGCGGTCGAGCCATCGCGAACGGAAGCATGACTCTTGGGGATTTTGTCCTGTACATCTTTTTGATCGGGTTGCTCGCTGCACCCATCATTCAGATGGCATCAATTGGCACTCAAATTTCAGAAGCTTTTGCAGGTTTGGACAGGATTCGGGATCTGATGAGCAATCCAACCGAAGACGATGAAGATGAGGACAAAGCATCTCTGGGTAGGATTGAAGGCAAAATTGAACTCGAGGACGTCCATTTTTCGTATGAAGAAGATGTCCCGGTGCTAAAAGGCGTATCGCTGGTTGCCGAAGCCGGGAGCACTACGGCACTTGTCGGTTCGAGCGGTTCTGGTAAAAGCACGTTGGTAAGTCTGATTATGGCGTTCAATCGACCTAATTCAGGGCGCCTGCTAGTGGATGGCCAAGACCTAGATAAGGTCAAATTAGCTGATTTTAGAGCGAATTTGGGCGTCGTTCTGCAAGAAAACTTTCTTTTTGATGGAACGGTTGCCGATAACATTCGCTTTGCTAGACCCGACGCCGACAACGCAGAAGTAGAACGCGTGGCGAAACTGGCCCATTGCCACGATTTTATCCAAGAGTTTCCGCAGGGATACGAAACCATTGTGGGTGAACGCGGGGTCAAATTGTCTGGTGGCCAGCGCCAGCGCGTGGCCATTGCCCGAGCGATTCTTGCCAACCCTAGAATTTTAATTCTGGACGAAGCCACTTCCAGCTTGGATAGTGAAAGTGAATCGCTCATTCAAGCAGGTTTTGCTAGCCTGCGTCAGGGCAGAACCACATTCGTAATTGCTCACCGTCTTTCGACCATCCGTAGCGCCGACCAAATTGTCGTGCTAGAACACGGAATGATTGAAGAGAGTGGCAATCATGGAGAACTCATGGCCAACGGCGGTCGCTACAAAGAACTACACGACCAGCAGTATGCCTGGGAAGAAAACCTCTTTGTAAATCCAGGCGAAGATTACCTACCTCCAACACCCGAAGTTTAGGTATTAATATGTCCCGTGCATTTGTCAAGGAAGACGCTCCTGACGGCGTTGTATACATTCCGCCCAGAGCTCCCCTTCCCGCAAACGCAGTCAATTTTGTGACGCCTCGTGGGCTGATCTTGCTTCAGCAGGAATTAGTCGAACTAGCAGCCGAACGCGAGCGATTCAAAAAGGGCGACAAGGAATCGGCAGACCGAAACAGATCCCTCACTGTTGTTAGGGGAAAGATCAAGGATCTCGAGGCGCGTATTTCTGGAGCCAAATTGGTTCTGCCCGAAGAGCAGCCTCAAGACGAGGTTCGATTTGGAGCGACCGTAACGTTCCAGACAGTGAAAGGCAGAAAAGTTGGTCTAAACCGAACACTCTCTATTGTTGGGGTGGACGAAGCAGACCTTACGACGATGCGTGTGGGATATGTCGCGCCAATTTCCAGGTCTTTGATTGGTCTCAAGCTTGGAGAAGAGGCTGTTCAAATGATGGGTGGCATCGAAGAAACCCTCAAAATCGTTAATATTGTCTATGAATCTGGGCACGAGTCGGCCACAAAGCATGAGTAGTCCGTTTCATTTTGTCAACAGATTTACTCGGGATCTGCCTGCAGATCCCGAATTGACCAATGAACGGCGTCAGGTAGCAGAGTCTTCCTACTCCCGAGTCCGCCCCACGCCCGTCGCGAACCCAATCCTCATTGCGCATTCCGAAGAAATGGCCTCGGAGTTGGGCCTTACTCAGAATGACGTCCTTTCTGGGCAGTTTGTCGACGTTTTTTCCGGCAATGCCCTCTACGACGAAATGGATCCCTATGCCATGAACTATGCCGGCCATCAGTTTGGGAATTGGGCTGGGCAACTAGGAGACGGCAGAGCCATCAATTTAGGCGAATTGGAGACGCCCGTGGGAGCACATTGGACGCTCCAACTCAAAGGTGCGGGTCCTACGCCCTATTCACGCTCAGCCGATGGTAGAGCGGTGCTTCGCTCATCTATTCGAGAGTTTCTGTGCAGCGAGGCCATGTTCCACCTAGGCGTCCCCACTACCCGCGCGCTTAGCCTCATGGGCACTGGGGACAAAGTTCTCCGGGATATGTTTTACGATGGGCGCCCTGAAATGGAGCCCGGCGCCATTGTTTGCAGAGTTGCTCCATCGTTTATCCGGTTTGGCAACTTCCAAATTCACGCCGCGCGGGGGGAAACCGAGCTACTAAAAAGGCTGATGGACTTTTGTATTCGGACTGACTTCCCCCACCTTGGTGAGCCTTCGGCCCAAACATATCTCGCTTGGTTTCAGGAAGTCTGCGATCGCACGGCAGACCTCATGGTGCATTGGATGCGGGTTGGGTTCGTACATGGAGTGATGAACACAGACAATATGTCTATTCTGGGCCTAACCATAGACTATGGGCCCTATGGATGGGTCGATAATTTTGAATTGGATTGGACTCCAAACACCACTGATGCCGAAAGTCGCAGATACGTTTTCGGAAATCAGCCTCAAGTTGCTGGCTGGAATCTGGCTCAACTCGCTCGGGCTATCTATCCGGTTGTTGAAGATGCCGAAGCGCTTGGAGCCATTCTTAAAACGTATGCTTCGCGCTACGAGCTGGGTTACCAACAGATGATGGCATCGAAACTTGGCTTCACCTGGTTCGACGCAGAGACCGATCTCGACTTGATTAGCAGTCTTATTCAGCTGTTTTCACGATTTGAAACAGACATGACTCTGTTTTTCAGGCTGTTGGCAAGCGTAGATCCCAACGCTGAACCGGCCGCAATGTGGGAAGCTGTCCTCCCTTCTCAATACGACGAAGCAAGTGGCCAAGCCAGTGCTTGGTCTGCTTGGCTCTCCGCATGGAGCGCGCGCGTCCTAAAAGACGAAGCGGGAGCCTCTGACGGCCCCCGCATAGCACGTATGAACGCGACAAATCCGAAATACGTGTTGCGTAACTACATGGCGCAGATGGCTATAGACCAGGCGCATGAAGGCGACTTCGCGTTGATCCACGAATTACTGGACGTATTGCGCCACCCGTACGACGAGCAGCCTGCATACGAACGCTATTTCGCAAAACGACCCGACTGGGCGCGCAACAAACCTGGTTCATCCATGCTTTCCTGCAGTTCTTAACGCGCTACTCTGCCGGCCCAAACCGACGTAGCAATACGTAGCCAAAACCTCCGGCAACAAAGGAAGCGGCCAAGATGCCCGTTTTCGCTCTGTCCAGAATGCTCGGATCGTCAAACGAGAGTCCTGCTATAAAGAGGGACATCGTGAACCCTACTCCTGTCAGGATGGCAACTCCGTACAACTGAGGCCAGGTTACATCTTTCGGCATTTCGGCCCAGCCCAATTTTATCGCAATCCAGGAGAAGGCGGCCACTCCAACCTGCTTCCCAATAAATAGACCGGCAATAATTCCCAATGCAACCGGATGCAAGAGGGCATCGATTAGAGATACTGCTCGGAGGTCCACCCCGGCGTTAGCAAGCGCGAACACAGGCATAATCAAAAACGCGACCCAGCCGTGGAGCGAATGCTCCATCCTGCTAAGGGGGGTTTCTGCATTCTTAGACAGAACCTCCAGCGATTGGATGGCATGCTGTTCGTCCCCGCTCGTGGAATGCTCTCCTGATTTGGATTTACGGAGATTTCCAAGTACATCTTCTGCCTTTTCGCGAAATGAACGCACATCTAGACGCCGTTTGGCCGGAACGGTCAGAGCCAACAGCACTCCAGCAATAGTCGCATGAACTCCAGATTTCAAGAAAGCCAACCAAAGAAACAGTCCCAATATTACGTAAAAGGCTGTTTTCTGGATTCCTAACCTATTTCCGAGCGCCAAAGCGCCAAGCAGCACGCCGCCCAGAGCCAGCGCGACTAAATTGATTTTGCTGGTGTAGAACACGGCAATAACGAGCACTGCTCCGAGGTCATCAATGATGGCGAGCGCGGTTAAGAATATTTTCAAGGACACCGGAGCTCGGGAGCCGAGTAGCGCTAGAATTCCCAGTGCAAACGCAATATCCGTTGCCATTGGAATTCCCCATCCAGTGACGAAAGGCGTATTCCCGGTGACGAGTACATAGAGCCCGGCTGGAACCACCATGCCTCCTATTGCAGCCATAATGGGTAGCATAGCTTGTCTAGGCGAAGACAGCTCCCCAACCATCACTTCTCGCTTAATTTCCAGACCAACCAAAAAGAAGAACATCGCCATTAGGCCGTCATTCACCCATAGAAGCAAGGGTTTCTGAATCATAAATGACCCCGCACCGACGGTAATCGGAATCTCCCACAAGCCGAAATACGACGCAGACCATGACGAATTAGCCCAAATTAGAGCTAAAACAGCCATCACCATAAGAAGGATTCCTGACGCCGCTTCGAGTCGCATAAACGAATTGATCGGTCGAAGAAGCCCATCTACCGGGCGGTCTGTTGGAAGTAGATTATGATTACTGGCCATTTCTGTATTCTTCTGATTTGAATGGAGGGTTAGTCAATTCGGACAACCGCTTCATGAGTTGAAGCGAAAACCCCAAGGGGCGTCGTTGTGTTAAAAGAGTCTGTAGGTTCCTAGAACGTACGTTCAGTAGGGGTACACAAATGCAGCCAGCCTCGGCGGCCCGTAAAAGGGCGGGGCAATATGGTGCAGAAGGAGATCAACGTGTACTTTACAGTCATTTGGTTTTGAGGGTGGAGTACGATATCCATCCTCATGGGATCCAAACCGGCTTATGAAATCGCCTTCACACCACCATAGCTTGTGAGCAATATGGAAGCAAAACAAACACCGAGTCGCGGAACCTACGCAGTTCTACCCTTTGCTCTTTTTTTAGGTGGACTCATTTCGTGGGCTGGCGGGGCGAATACCTTGAGCCACGAAGGGTTCCCCATATTGATTTGGTTAGCCGCATGGGCCTTTCTCATCAATTGGATTGGGTTCGCGTTTGCCTACGCGTTTCAAACCGAAAAATTCTATGACCTGATTGGTAGCGTCACCTTTATTTCTTCCATTGTTTGGTGCCTCGTCTTAGTACCAGATCCCTCTTTCCCGGGTTATCTGCTAGCCTGCGCCATTAGTATCTGGTCCGCTCGGCTCGGTTTTTTCTTATTTGGAAGAATTCGCCGGACTGGCAAAGATGGGCGTTTTGACACCATTAAGCCTTCATTTATCCGCTTTCTAAATGCCTGGACACTACAGGCATTGTGGGTCTTGGTTTGCGTTTCTCCAGCGATTGCAGCTATTTCATCAGAAGAAGCAGACGCCTCGCCAACTCCCCTGTTTTGGATTGGAATGCTTGTATGGGCCCTGGGAATGGGGCTGGAAGTGGTAGCAGACAATCAAAAATCCAGGTTCAAAAAACAAGCACAGAACACAGACACATACATTGATACCGGGCTCTGGTCCGTTGTCCGGCACCCTAATTACTTAGGGGAAATCATACTTTGGACGGGACTTGCCTTAGCCAGCAGTCCTTACCTTCACGGTTGGCAGCTTTTAGCGTTGGTTTCGCCATTCTTGATAGCCGTACTGCTCACCAAAATCAGTGGAGTGCCATTGCTTGAGGAGCGTGCAACGCAGCGCTGGGGCCATTTAGAGTCCTTTCAGTTGTATCAAAAACGAACACCTCGCATACTTCCCTCTCTATTTGGCCGCAAAAATCACCCATAAGCGATCATAACCATATGAACACCGACCGCCTGGAGGCATTCAGCGATGGCGGAATCATCCCCTTTCTACTCTTGTTGAACCCGTAAAATCATTTCAATTGCTGACTGTCATGCGCAAAATTCTGTTGCTTTCGTTTTTTCTATTGATGTTTTCGGCCTCAAATGTCTTCGCATTTCAAAATGCTGAAGTTAAAATTGCTGCGACCGATAAAATCCCACTTGACGATCAGATAGTCCTTGGGGTGCTCCCCAATGGTCTTAAATACATGATCAAGGAAAATGGAAGGCCAGAAAACAGAGTAGAGCTTCGGCTTGTCTTAGATGCTGGTTCCATTTTAGAGCGAGACGACCAGGTTGGACTTGCACATTTTGTTGAGCACATGGCGTTTAACGGAACGACGAACTTCGCCGAGCAAGATCTCGTCAAGTACCTCGAATCGGTAGGTATGCGTTTTGGACCCGACATCAATGCCTACACTAGTTTTGATGAAACCGTTTATATGCTCCAGCTCCCCACCGATTCAGTTGGCGTCGTGGAAACAGGACTTCGAATCCTAAGAGATTGGGCTGGAAACGTTGCGTTTGACTCGCTGGAAGTAGACAAAGAGCGTGGTGTAGTGATCGAAGAATGGCGCCTGCGAAGAGGCGGCGCAGCGCGCATTCAAGATCGTCAGTTCCCTGTTTTACTTCATGATTCACGCTATGCTGAGCGGCTTCCAATTGGTACTCAAGAAAACCTGCAAACATTTGCACACCAACGACTTTTAGATTTTTACGCTGAATGGTACCGACCAGATTTAATGACCATCGTTGCCGTTGGCGATATCGACGCTTCTGACATGGAGCAGCAGATTACCAGCTTGTTTGGGGATTTATCGAGGAAGCCAGGTGCCATAGATAGGCCCTACTTTGAGGTGCCAGATCACGAAGAAACGCTCTTTTCGATTGAATCGGACCCAGAAGCTTCCATTGCGCTGGTCGCCTTGGCGTTTAAACACGATTTGGAAGAAGCGGGTACGTTCAAGGACTACGATACATCTTTAAAAAAGGGGCTCTTTTCCTCTATGCTCAATCAACGCTTGGGCGAGATTGCGCAGCAAGCCGATCCTCCATTCATTGGTGCTGGCACTGGAGATGGAGTTTTGGTGCGCACCAAGGCTGCTTTCAATCTGAACGCCTCGGTCAAGGACGGCCAGTACTTGACCGCGCTCGAGGCCATGCTTTCTGAAGTCGAGCGTGTACGGCAGTTTGGTTTTACTCAATCAGAGTTTGATCGCATTCGGTTATCGCGACTCAGGAGAATGGAAGTGGCGTTCATGGAGCGCGACAATCAGGTTTCAGGACAATTGGCCTCTGAGTATGTAAGACACATTTTGTATGGCGAAGCGGTGCCTGCGTTTCAAGGGAATTCAACATGCTGCAAAGCATCATTCCCAACGTCAAGCTTGAGGAAATTAATGCACTTGTTCCACAGCTCATGACCAACGATAACTTGGTCGTGTCCGTTTCAGGACCGGGTACCGAGGATCAAGCACTGCCGACAAGAAAAGAGATCCAAGCGGTCTTTTCAGCAGTTTCTGGTCTTACCCTCACCGCCTATGAGGATGAAATATCGGAAGAGCTCCTCATTCCACAGCTTCCAACCCCAGGTTCAGTTGTCGAGGAATCCTATTCAGAAAACCTCAACTTAACCAAGTGGACGCTATCCAATGGGGCTACGGTCTATTTACGACCTACCGATTTTAAGGCCGATGAAATCCTGCTAAGCGCCACCAGCCCCGGAGGTGTTTCCCAAGCGGCAGATTCTGAGTTTTTGTCTGCCCAGTTTTCGACCAACTTGGTTGGAGCCAGCGGTGTTGGTGCGTTTGGAGCCGTTGAGCTTTCTAAAAAGCTGACAGGCAAAGTAGCCCGCATCAGGCCGTACGTTTCAAATTTGGATGAAGGCTTTTCCGGGTCTGCGTCGCCCCAGGATATTGAAACGCTGTTCCAGCTTTCCTACCTCTACGCCACGGCGCCCCGAGCAGACAGCTCCGTGTTTCAATCCTTCATGGGACGAATATCGAGTATGTTGGCCACACTTTCTGCCAGCCCACAATCGGCGTTCGGAGACACGTTGGGAGTGACGCTAAACCAGTACCATTTCCGTTCTAGGCCATTCTCTGAAGAGATCCTTAAAGAAGTCAATTTGGGTGACGGTCTGGCATTTTTCAAAGATCGATTCGCCGACTTTAGCGATTTTACATTTTATCTGGTGGGGTCTTTTGAGGTGGAGGAATTGAAGCCGCTCGTAGAACAGTATTGGGCTTCGCTCCCAGCCTTAAACCGGAGTGAGAAAGGCGTAGACGACGGTAGTCGTACGCCACCTGGAATTGTCAAGAAAGAGGTCTACAAAGGGGTTGAAGAGCAGAGCCAGGTAGCCTTAGTGTTCTCTGGGGATGCTTCATGGTCCATGGAAGAGCGACGCAAGCTCTCTCTATTGAAAGATGTGGTCGATACTAGGTTGAGAGAGGTTCTCAGAGAAGACCTCGGCGGAACCTACGGCGTGTCCGTTTTGAGTAATTTTCAGGACGAACCTCACGAAAGTTTTCAGTTTTCGATCTCATTCGGATGCGATCCCTCCAGGGTTGAAGAATTGATCTCAAACGTCTGGGCCAACATTTCAGACCTTCAGGCTAACCTTCCAAGTGAGACCCACCTTCACAACGCGCGCGAAGCCATATCTCGGGCTTGGGAGACTGGATTAAAGGAAAACGGATATTGGATTACCGCCCTCCCTTTTTACATCGGAAGAGAGTTGGACCCTGAGCGCATTCTTATCAATCCTGCCGAACAGGTTGGCTTGATAACCGGTCAGGATATTGTGGACGCGGCAAATACCTATCTGAATCCTGACCGGTACGTACAGGTTGTTCTGTATCCGGAATCATATAAAAAGTAGACTTGCGGCGTGATGGAAGTAATGGAAGGGCGAATTGTTCGGTTGTTGAAGGACGATACCGTGGGTGATCAGCATCAACGGTTCGTTATTGAGAAACCGACGGGCGGCACCGTTCTGGTGGTGCACAATATCGATATTGCCCCACGCATCGAGGGACTTTACGAGGGCGCACCTGTCATTGTCTATGGCGAGTTTGAGTGGAATGATCAGGGCGGCCTCATGCATTGGACTCATCGCGATCCATTTTCAGAGCATGAAGATGGATGGATAGAGTTCGAGGGCGTGAAATACGGCTAGATTCCTGAAAAGGCTTAAACGCAAAGCGGGGCGGCGCCTTTTGGCGCCGCCCCGCTTTCTGTGTTCGGCGCCCATAGGCGCCGAACCAAAACACGAGAGGACTATAGTCCCTGATCCTGCTTGCGAATCATAAAGAAGCCTTCGCCTCCTGACGTAACGCCAACGGCACCGGATTTGAAGTAAGGGTAGTTACTCCAAGATCCCATACCACCGTTTGGAGTGGTGTCAAGGAATCCAACTTCTACAGGATTTGCACGGTCTGAGATATCAATAATCCGAAGACCACTTCCGTAGTTGGACTGATACATCATGTTGTCTTTGATGTAGAGGTTGTGGTCCGTAGTTGTTGTCGTAGCAATGTATTCGGTGACCAGGATGGGCTCATCCAAATCGCGAACATCCCAAACAAGCGTACGGGTACCTTCTACAAGTCCTTGTGGCTCATCGCCTTCGTCGTTCATGTAGAAGTACTCATGATCTTCTGAAAGCCATCCCTGGTGAGCATATGCCACGTTTGGATATACCACAGCTGAAATAGCTACAGGGTTGTCTTTATCAGTAACATCTGAGATCGAAAGAGCTGTCTCGTTCGAACCCATGCAAATTTCTTTGCCAGCATGTTCTGTATCTGGACCCGCATAGACAACGCACTGAGCGTCATGCGAGTAGCCCGTTCCACTGCGACCTGTCGACGCATCAGCAAAACAACCAGCAAACACGGGCATCTTAGGATTGCGTAGGTCAATCATATGAAGACCGCCGCCACAGGTAGTACCACCTGAGCTAGATCCTACAGAGTAACCGAAACCAGTCGCTTCATTGATTACGATATTATGCGAACTGGCAATTTTGTCGTACGTGTAGTCTGGCTCCAGAGTTGGTGGGTTTGATCCATCAAGATCTCTCAGACGCGCAAGGTCAAAAACCTGCATACCGTGCTGACCTGAAGCATCAGCCACGATATACGCGTGATCCATGTAGACCTTCATGTCCCGCCAAATAGCAGCATTTGCTCCTTCCGTCATCGGTAGGTTGGCCAAATAGATTGGAGCCGCAGGATTCGTAACATCGATAAAGCTAGTTCCGTCTGTACGGCCAACAATCGCATATTCTTTGCTAGTCTGGGAATCGGTCCATCCCCACATGTCGTTGACTGAAGAGCCACGGCTTGCGCCCATTTTGCTCAATGGCAAAAAGGAGAGGATGTCTACGTTGCTGCATTCAAAAGCTGAAGCTTTGTCGTTTTCACAACGAACTTCACCGTTTGTGATGGCATCAAATCCTTTAGCTTGATTGATCACAACGCCTGCTTCAACCCATGATCCGTCGGCATTGCCTTCCCAGATCACGACACCGCCAGAGCGAGAATCCATGCCCGTTGCGCCAACCGCTGCAACGGCATTGCCTCCAGCCATGGTTGCGCCGTAGGAAGCACGACGTGCCATGGTAGAACCGGTTTCCTTGTTAGCGTCGGAAAAGCTTCCCATCCCATCAGGAATAAACGTGTAAACGGTACCAGTTCCGCTGTTATCGCCAGGCGCTCCAACCATTACCATATCTGCGTCCAAGCCAATTGACTGGCCGAAATTCGTTCCGCGAGCAGATACAAAGGGAGCTAGTTTACCTGTTTGATTGTAGGCCTTGGAATCGGCATCCCATGTGAACAAGGACACGGTTCCGGACATTTGGGCGTCAAATGGAGCACCAACGGCTAGTTTTTCTCCGTCGATAGCCAAAGAAGCGCCAAATCCTGCCCCTTCTGTTATGCCTTGAGGACCAACCTGCACCGTGTTCGTCCACGTGCCATCTTCCATGTGGAAAACGTACACCGAACCTACTTCGGTGAATTCCTGGCCTCTACGACCAAATCCACCGGCTCGAGCTGGAGCACCAACCACGATTTTGTCCTGATCTGCAACGATAGCCGCGCCAAAAAGAGCACCTGCTTTCAATCCTTCAGGTTCTAATTTGGACTCCATGGTCCAAGAGCCATTGGACATCCGGTAAACATAAGCAGCACCGGCACCTTCGTTTGCGCCAGTTGCACCGACCACAGCAAAGCCAGAGCCAAGCACAACCGTGCTTCCAAAACCATCGCCTTCCATGGCAGCAGTCGAACTTAGCGTAACAGCATTTCCCCATTTACCATTGCTGGTTTTGGAGAAAATGAACACTTTGTTCTGAGCTGGTGAGCCAACAATCAAGTGGGTGTCGTTAGCAAACAGAGAACGACCAAACGTGTCCCCATTTTCGCCGCCTGTTGGGGATGCGATTTGATACGATTCGGCCCAATTGCCATTGTTTTTACCGAAAACATAGACGCTTCCGGCAAAATTTGAGTTACCGGTTTCGCCAGCAATCACTTCGTTTCCAGACACCGCAAGGGAGCCTCCGAAACTTTGTGCAATTGCAGGCGCCGAAAACAACAAGCATAATGCCAGGGCACCTACTAGAGGAGTAATTTTTTTCATGGTTGAGTGATGAAGTGGGATTGGACTAGGAAATTTACAATCCTACCAATGTAATCGAATTTCGCAATGTTTGCGAACGGTTTCCACCACTCACCCCAAAAGGGGTAGGACTACTTCAGGTCGAATACGACAGGGATTGAAATCCAGACAGAAACAGCTCTGCTACGCTGACGTGCCGGTTCAAACTCTAGTTGAAGGATTCCTGCAACTGCAGCGTCATCCAGTACCTTGTGGACGGATTTGATCACTTCAAGTTGAGTTGGCTTGCCTTCTGGCGAAACAACAAGTTTAACAACTACTGTTCCTTCAATGCCCGTTTTCTGAGCAATTTTCGGGTACTCGACGTACTTGTAAAGCTGCTTTAGGCCTCCTTTGATAACCGGCATCTGCTCGACCACCATGAAAATCTCTTCTTCGTCGTCTGCTTCAATGGCTGGTGCCGGAGGAGGTGGAGGAATATCAGATGCGATTTCCATGTCCAAAAAGGCATCCAAGTCCAAGTCCGCTTCATCGAGCGTGGTGTCGTCCGGTACTTCTACTGGAACAGGGGGACGTGGAGGTGGTGGCGGTTTTTGAATCTGGGCCGTCTGAATCATCTCTTCCATCTGCACGATTTCCTGATCGGGCGCGACGAAATTGGCGTCCCCAGCAAGCGTGATGCGCAGATTAAACGCTCCAATGGTCATTGAAAGAGCCAACAGCATTCCCATCTGACCAAAAATCAGATATTGAACGTTGCGTTTTCGGTACGTAACTGAACGCTCATTAAAGCGAGCTTCCAATGTTTCCACTGGAATTGCGCCTTTCGTGATGGGCGTTTTAGGCAGTTTACCGAAACCGGTAGCATGGGCTGGTAAGAAACGTCCAACCAAAAATGGTCTGTTCATGGTTCTTCTGGGTTCGATTCTCTTTTCTCATATCGAGAATCTAATTCTGGGTGATGAACCGCTCTCTACGAGACCTCCTGACCAAAAGTTATAGCCGGATTATGAACGCAAGAAAAAGAAATGATCTGTAGGGCCGTGACCGCTTCCAATTTCAAGACCAAAACGAATGGCATCAGTAACGTATAATTTTGCTTCCTCAACAGCTTCAGATAGATCCATAC
>JABMOI010000188.1 GCA_013204185.1 bacterium
ACTCGTGAGATTCCAAACGTTTCTGAAGAGGCTACTAAAGACCTCGACGAACGTGGAATTATTCGTGTTGGTGCTGAAGTCAAAGCCTGAGATATTATCGTTGGTAAAATCACTCCTAAAGGAGAGACCGATCCAACACCAGAGGAAAAACTGCTTCGCGCCATTTTTGGTGACAAAGCGGGTGATGTTAAAGACGCATCGCTGAAAGCACCTCCGGGAATGAAGGGTGTCGTTATCGATACCAAACTATTTAGCCGTCGCAAACTAGATCCCGCATCGAAAAAAGAGGAAAATAAACGCCTCGCCGAAATCGAAAAAGATCTGGAACTCTCGATGAGAGAGTTGAATGGCAAATTCTGGAGCAAATTGACCGCCTTATTGACCGGTCAAAAAGCGAAAGATTTTGTTGATCGCGAAGGAAACGTATTGGTAAGCGCGGGTGCTAAAATCGACATCAAGTCGATTGAAGGAATGGATCCGCTGAAATTGGACCCTCGTGTTGCCTTCACCGGCGATGAAAATCTGGATGGCAATGTTAAAAAGTTGATCCGGAACTACGAGCGCCAAAACCGCCACGTTCAAGGTGTCGCTAAACGAGACAAACATCAGGTCCAGATGGGCGACGAACTTCCTCCGGGAATCGTCCAGTTGGCCAAAGTGTATGTCGCCAAAAAGCGAAAAATCTCCGTTGGAGACAAAATGGCTGGCCGTCACGGTAACAAAGGAGTTATCGCTAAAGTCGTTCCTCAAGAGGACATGCCGTTTCTCGAAGATGGAACTCCGGTTGATATCGTGTTGAACCCACTAGGGGTGCCTTCACGTATGAACTTGGGTCAGATCTATGAGACCTTGTTAGGTTGGGCAGGTAAAAAACTTGGAACGAACTTCGCCACTCCGATTTTCGACGGTGCTACCGTCGCGGATGTCGAAGCGACGATGCAGAAAGCAGGGTTGCCAGTAGACGGTAGAACTCAATTGTATGATGGACGCACGGGTATTCCGTTCGACCAGTTCACAACAGTTGGATATATCTACATGCTGAAACTGAGCCACCTTGTGGACGACAAACTTCACGCTCGTTCGATTGGACCATACAGCCTAATTACCCAGCAGCCGCTAGGTGGTAAAGCTCAGTTTGGTGGCCAGCGTCTTGGAGAGATGGAGGTGTGGGCTTTATATGCTTATGGCGCCTCTAGCGTACTTCAGGAAATGCTGACTTATAAATCGGACGATGTGCAGGGCCGTTCAAAGGCTTACGAATGCATTGTAAAGGGCGAAAACATGCCGGAACCGGGTACTCCCGAATCCTTCAACGTCCTCGTTCGCGAATTGCAGGGGCTAGGTCTGGAAGTCACTCTCGACTAACAGCCGCCTTCCATCTACCCCCAACGGATTTTAAAAGACGATATCCGATATGCCGTACGGAAAACCTCAGAAGATCAAAAAGAACTTCGGTAACATCACTGTCAGCTTGGCTTCACCTGAAGCCATTCTGGAACGCTCCTATGGAGAAGTGCTGAAACCGGAAACGATCAACTACCGTTCATTTAAGCCAGAGAAAGAAGGGCTTTTCTGTGAGAAAATTTTCGGTCCTGTAAAGGACTGGGAGTGCCATTGTGGTAAGTACAAACGTATTCGCTACAAAGGAATTATTTGTGATCGATGTGGTGTCGAAGTCACACAGAAATCAGTCCGTCGTGAGCGCATGGGACACATCACGCTTAGCGTGCCTGTGGTTCACATTTGGTATTTCAAAACCCTTCCAAACAAGATCGGTCACCTTCTAGGTATTCGTTCGAAGGATCTTGAAAAGATTATCTACTACGAAAACTATGTCGTAGTTAACCCAGGAAGCGCAGGTGCCTTGGGTGTTGAAGAAAAACAGCTTCTTTCAGAAGATGAATACTTCAACGTGCTGTATCAGATTCGCGAGGATAACAACCGCCTCGATGACGACGATCCAGATAAATTTGTTGCTATGATTGGTGGAGCGGCTCTTGAAGAACTGCTCAAACGATCAGACTTGGTGATGCTTGCTCAGGAACTTCGATTCCAGATCAAAACGGAAACAAGCCAGCAACGTAAAGGCGAAGCGCTCAAGCGTTTGACCATTGTAGAGGCTTTCCGCAGCGCTAACACCCGCATAGAAAACCGCCCCGAGTGGATGGTTATGCGCGTAATTCCAGTTATCCCACCAGAATTGCGCCCATTGGTACCACTTGAAGGCGGCCGTTTTGCGACGTCTGACCTGAACGACCTCTATCGTCGTGTAATCATCCGGAATAACCGGTTGAAACGACTGATCGACATCAAAGCACCTGAAGTGATTTTGCGTAACGAAAAACGCATGCTTCAGGAAGCTGTCGACTCTTTGTTTGACAATAGCCGTAAAGCCAACGCTGTTCGTTCGGATTCGAACCGTGCCCTTAAGTCCTTGTCGGACATGCTTAAAGGAAAGCAGGGACGTTTCCGTCAGAACTTGCTTGGAAAACGTGTTGACTATTCAGGACGTTCGGTTATTGTGGTTGGTCCAGAACTTAAATTGCACCAGTGCGGTCTGCCAAAGCAGATGGCAGTGGAGCTCTTCAAGCC
>JABMOI010000189.1 GCA_013204185.1 bacterium
AAGGACTGAACGGCAATTAGACGGTCTGATTGAGTAAACAAATCGTGATAATACACGAAGGAAGTGTACATATTTCTGAGTTGAGACAGACCGCCTTCAAGTGCGCGAGTAATTCCGAGGTCTAGAGAATAGTAAGAGTATTCATAGTGACCTTGTTTCAATAGAATTCGCCCTTCGTACCAGGAATTCAATTCATCCCAATGCAGTTCATAACGGGCGGAAGGGGTCCAGTTGTTAAAACTACCGATTAAAGAGATCCGCTCTTGGACTTGCTGAGCATCTGGAGGAATAAATCGAAACACCGCGTTTATGTATTCCGAAGAGTAGTCCGGCTCAGTAACGAAACGATTGGCAGACCGAATCACCGTTTTGCCATTAATAAAGGGAGCCAGTTGAGTTCCGGGAAATCGGGCGTTGTCCGGCTCAATTTCGACTCTCCAGGGAATTGGCTGTTGATTGACGCGCTCAATACGGCCACTTGTGCGCAATTCCGATAGGTCAATAAAATAGTTAGCAGGAGCCGGATCGAATGAATCCTCTCTATCTGTAATAAATGCCAAGTCAGGCAGTACATCTAGCGTAGGACGATCTATGCAGGCGGGTGACTCCAAAGCGGCGTTCCGCACAAAGCACACAGCGTAGTCAAAGGCGTTAGAATTGGCGAAAGGAGGCTGAAATCGGACAAATGGGCGGATGGAGGACGTTCGGCGACCAGGCATCATAATGAGATCCAGGTTCATTTCGACGGACGTGGCTTGCTCCGTGACGTAAAACCGCCGCTCAAACAAGGACTCTTCCTCCCTCCCTTGTTCACTCACTCTCAAGATGTAATTCCCACTTACCTTGAAGTCGATGGACCGATTGGGAAAGAGGTACTCGTAGTGGACATATGGGATGACGGTCGCACCAGACGATCCGTAATCTTGAATTGTGTCGTTGTGAAAACCAGAGAGCACTTCAGAAGGCGAAAGGTCTGGCTTCCAGTTTCGATCTGCGTGGTAAAAATACACCGATAAAGGACGCGAGTCGGTCTCAACTAGGTCAAACGCCAATCTTAGGCTTAAGCCTGACCCAAGCTCTACAATGGGAAGTGAGGTTTCATTTTCCCCTGCATGAATTTGAACGGAATGAACCTCCGGGCTATCTAAAACAGCTTGAGCCTGCTCACGTTGAGCTTCACTTTCATTCTCCACTTTATCGAGGGTGGCACAAGACCATCCAAGAAGGCAAACAACTATGAGGGATATGAATCTCACTATATAAACTTGTACGATATACCGACCGAAAATATCTCTTTGAACTGAGCCCTTTCACTTACATCCCTGTCAAAAAGAACAGCCCATTCGACGTTCACTTGGAGCCAGGAATTCACTTTCATGTTGAGCACATTTTCCCAGATCAAATCGGGACTTTCAGGCTTGTTAAATGCAGCAAACAGACCTGCTGTAGACTTTAGGAATACGTTTTTGAAAATCTCTTTGTCAAAATCGGTAAACGCTTCAAGTCCGATCTCTAGCCGAACCGTCTTGTCTAGACTCATCTTGTAGAGCGGTCTCAGCTTTTCGATCATAACTACTGTTTCCTTTCCACCTATACCAACGCGCTGACTAATCCAAGGTTTTGCTTGGTAGGTCATCCCTATGGACTGCGTAAACGTTCCAGGGGACATAAAATCCGACACTTTAATGGGCGGAGTCCTGCCGTCCCCTAGCGGGTTTTTCTCGAAATTAAACCCAGCTGTAAACTGCGTACGAGCCATGAAGGCTATCGTAGGATGCAGTTTATCTAAAAACCCAACGCCCGAATAATTAAACATTGCAGACAACCGGATTAAATCTTCAGCTTTGCGGAAATCAAGTGTATCCTGCTTAACGAGTCCGAAACTCAACTTACCCGTCGTTTTCTGAAGCCATCCAGACCTTTCTCGTTCAGCTTTGCCGTCAAGACCGACACTAAACGCAAATGTGTTAACACCACCCTCTGCCCAGTTTTGAAATCCCACTTGCGAACCCGCGAGCTTAGCTACTACTTCGGGATTCCAAAGAGATGAATCTGGTTTAACTGTTTCCTGAGCAAGCGCGGTGGATGAAAACGAAAACAGCACCACGGCCGAAAGTACGAATAAGCGAATCCGAGTCATTAGCAATGAGAAGGGATTAGATAGGAGAAATAGTAAATCGAACTTAGACAAAATAGAAAAGGCCGTGCCAAACCGACACGGCCTTTTCTAGAATTCCAAAACGGGTATTAGTCGTTTTTCATATTCTGAACTTCAACGCGAATGTCCTGAGACATTGATTTCAAGTCCTGCATTGCTTTACGGACACGAGTGCCTGCAGCTTTATTTCCTTTTTCGTAGAACTTGCTAAAGTCATCTTCCAGTCCGTCAACAAAGCCTTTAAGATCGGCGAATCTACTCATTGGGATTCCTCTTTTTAATAGATGTGTTCTGTGACCGAGGAGTGCTGAAGTACACCTCGTACTAATCGCGCCCAAACTAAGCTGTTAAAGCTCACGAGTCAAGGAAATAACCTCATATTTTCTTGTTTTCGGGCTTTTATTCAAACTTAATGAGTTTTCTTCATCAACTTGACCGTGTTCAGCGCACCACCTAAAACGAAGAAACTGAGGTACTTCGATCTAAAAAACAGCGCTTAAAACTTAAATTTGGACAAAATCAAAAAACAGGACCATGAACACCCCAATTTGAGGCTTTTAGAATATTCTGGGCCTCATCAGACACAAAATGTGACGCCTTTCCTTCTGCTTTTCTCTTGGTTTCCCAGGTAAACCAGGATGTTTTTTCACCCTGGGACATCTTGTCTGACACGACATTGAAAGAGGCCCGATCACCAAAATGCTCTTGCAGTTTAGACGCCAAACGAAACGGATGGACGTCTTTCAAACAATCTTTTTCGTCTTTTACAACTGACATCAAGAGAGGTACAACTGCAGGCGCCGGCCAGAGTATGTTCTCAATTCCTTTTCTAGCAATAAGCTCACCTTCCTTAATTTGAACCATCCCTCGATCGTACGCCGTCATTCCAACCGCAGCAATACCTTCGTCTGTCATTCGCGTTGCCAGCTTCCTTTTTTCCTCGCTGAAAGTCAGGTCAAGTTCAGCAGAAACGGAAGCGGGAAATTCCAATTCACCGTCGGCAGATCTGTTGGACGGCAAACCCTTTTGAAACAGGATGCGTTCAGCGATTTCGGAAGACCCAACGACCACGCAAATCCAACGCCCAGTGCGCGTGGCGTTCGACAAAGAACGAATCAATTGATCCCAAAACATCAGGTCCTCTTGCGGCCGATAATCAACCAATAAAAATTCAGCAAAGATGGGAGCCAAAGTGTGTCCTCAAGATATTAACAAGCGTTGATTCCTCTCCCGTGGTGGGCGTTATTGCAACCTACTAAATCACCCACTGAATTTTACCGCTTTCGCGTTAAGAACGTCCAAAAGTTGCTCGATATTTATGGATTTCTGCCATCTTCACTGCCATACCCAGTACTCACTTCTAGATGGTGCAGCGCGCATAAAACGTTTGGTAGCGAAAGCGGAAGAATTCGAAATGCCTGCTCTAGCCATTACAGACCATGGTAACCTGTTTGGCGTCCCAGAATTTTACACGACAGCTTCGAATGCCGGTATCAAGCCAATTATTGGGTGTGAGTTTTATGTCACTCCGGTCACCATGGCCGACAAAACCAATCGAGTTCGATATCACCAGGTTTTGCTCGCAAAAAACGAAGAGGGATATAAGAACCTGATCAAGCTCTCCTCCCTTTCCTACACGGAGGGCTATTACTACAAGCCGCGCATTGACTTAAACGTGTTGAAGCAGCACTCCGGCGGCCTTATTGCGACCACCTGCTGCCTTCAGGGGCACGTGCTTCAAACTATTCTAAAAGAAGGCGAAACAGCCGCTCGAAAAGTATTCGAGCAATACCTGGATATCTTCGGCTCAGACTATTACATCGAAATTCAGGACCATAAAATTGCGGACCAGCACAAGTGCAACGCCGTTTTGTTACGGTGGGCTAAGGAGTATGAGGTCGAAATTGTAGCCACAAACGACGTTCACTATGTAGAACAGGAAGATGCCGCGGCTCAGGATGTGCTCCTCTGCCTCCAGACGGGGAAAGATCTCTACGATCCTAACCGCATGAAATTTGAGAATGACCAGTTCTACTTGAAGTCTGCCAAAGACATGGAGTTGGCGCTTCGGGACGTGGATGATGCTCAGGTAAAAAAGGCGCTTTCGAATACGCTGTCCATTGCGGATAAATGTAATTTTGAACTGCCCATGGGGCAGCTGCTCATGCCGCACTTTCCGTTACCAACGGAATTTGCAAACGACATGGACGGATACCTGAAGCACTTGGTGTATCAGCGAGCTAAAGAAAAATGGGGCGTTTTAACCCTAGAGCAAACAGAACGGATAGACCATGAGCTCGGAATTGTGTCCGAGATGGGATATGCCGGATATTTTCTGATCGTTCAAGACTTCACGACGGCAGCTCGAACGCTAGGCGTGTCTGTTGGGCCAGGTCGAGGGTCTGCGGCGGGTAGCCTCGTGGCGTATTGCTTGGGAATTACCAACGTCGATCCCATCAAGTATGATTTGCTGTTTGAGCGCTTCCTAAACCCGGAACGCGTATCCATGCCCGATATTGACATCGACTTTGATGATCGGGGTCGAAGCAAAGTCATTGAATACGTGGTCGAAAAGTATGGTCGTGAAAATGTGTGTCAGATCATCACATTTGGCACCATGGGAGCGCGGTCCGTGATTCGAGATGTGGCCCGAGTGTTGCAGATTCCACTGCCTGAAGCAGACCGAATTGCCAAACTCATACCTGAAGGTCCTGGCGTCTCTCTTGAAAGCGCAATGTCGGACGTGCCTGAGTTTAAGCGCCTGCTTCAAGACCCCAACGAACAAATTCGAAATCTGCTGCATTATGCCAAAGTGCTTGAGGGATCGGCAAGGCACACGGGAGTTCATGCGGCGGGCGTCATTATCGCGCCTGGGAATGTGAGTGAGTTCGTACCCGTTTCGGTGTCCAAAGGCAAGGGAAATGCCGATGACATCATGATGACCCAATACGATGGGAAGTGGATTGAGTCCTTCGGGTTGCTCAAGATGGACTTCTTGGGATTAAAAACCTTGACCGTCATTGACGACGCCTTGGCTTTGATCCATCAAGAGCACGGCATTAAAATCGATGTGGACACAATACCGCTGGACGACACGACCACCTACGAGCTTTTCCAGCGCGGTGATTCTGTTTCCATTTTTCAGTTTGAATCTAGCGGCATGCGTGAGTGGCTGAGAAAGCTTAAGCCAACAACGATTGACGACCTAATCGCGATGAACGCCCTGTACAGACCAGGGCCTATGGACAACATCCCTACGTACATCAATCGAAAACACGGAAAAGAGGCCGTTTCCTACCATCACGAGATGCTCAAGCCGATTCTCGAGCCTACTTTCGGCATTCCTGTCTATCAGGAGCAAGTTATGCAGATGGCCCAGGTCATGGGTGGCTATACGCTTGGTGGCGCCGATATCCTCCGGCGCGCAATGGGAAAGAAAAAGGAATCGGAAATGGTCAAGCAGAGGGCCATCTTTGTCGAGGGCGCCTCACACCGGGAAGTGACGGAGAAAACTGCCAACGAGGTGTTCGATCTCATGGCGAAGTTTGCGGGCTATGGTTTTAACAAATCGCACGCAGCTGCCTATTCCATTGTGGCCTATCAAACAGGTTTTTTGAAGGCGCATTATCCAGCTGAGTTTATGGCAGCGTCCATGACGAACGAGATGTCCGACACGAAGAAACTGACCATCGTTTTGGACGAAGCGCGCCATCTAGGACTCGAGTTGTTGCCCCCAGACCTAAATAAGTCCAGAGCAAGGTTCACTGTTGAAAACGGAAAAATCAGATTTGGCCTTGGCGCCATCAAGGGCGTTGGACTCGGCGCCATCGAGGCAATTGAGAGAGAACGTGAAGCTTCGGGTCCGTACTCGACCCTCTTTGAATTTGCCAGACGAGTGGACCTCAGAGCGGTAAACAAGAAAGCAGTTGAAAGCCTAGCCAAAGCTGGAGCCATGGACCGAATGGAAGGACATCGCGCGCAGTTTGCAGAGGGAGTCGAACTCGCAATCCAGTACGGTCAAAAAATCGCTGCCGACAAAATGGCTGGAATGATCTCGCTGTTTGGAGAACCAGGAGGAGATGGTGCGGCAGGAATTGAGCCCACACTGCCAATGGTCGAACCTTGGGCCAAATCAAAATTGCTTAAGGAGGAGCGGGATGCCGTTGGGTTTTACGTTTCTGGTCATCCACTTGAAGCGTATTTGGCAGAATCTCGCGCATTTGCGTCGGCCCAAATCGCAGATGCTCCTGCGATTGTAGAACGGGAAGGACCAGCTGAAGATGGATGGTCATTCCGTAACAACAGGCCTCAACATTCATTTTGTGGCATCCTAACAGAAGTTCAGCACCGAGTCAATAAGTCTGGAAAACCGTATGCACTTTGTCAGTTTGAGGACTTTACTGGACAAGCGGAACTTGTTTGCTTCTCAAATTCGTACGATAAGGTTCAGCAATACCTCAAAGTCGATGAAATCGTTTTGATCAAAGGGAGTTTGGAGATGCGAGGTGGAACGGCAAAAGTCATTGCAAACGACATCGCTCCCATGTGGAAGGTCAGAGAGCAAATGGTTAAGTCGCTCATCCTTAGGGTATCGGCTGCCGAGTTGCGCTCAGAACACGTCGACAGTCTCAATACGCTTGTCTCAGAGCACCGTGGCTCCTGCAAGCTCTATTTCGACTTGATTTCAGATGCCGATCCGAAGCCTTGTCGCATCTTGAGCCGGACGGCAGTAATCGACCCAAATGAGGAAATGATGCGAGGTCTTGCGTCTATTTTTGGGCGCCGTGCAATAACTGTTGAGGGTGAGAGTTAGAGCTGTAATACGCCTCGCAAGCGAGCTAGGCAGCCGGGCGTTGCAACCAGACGCTAAACTGCCACGCCTCGCAACCAGGCGACAATCAACCTCGTAGGGTACCTGAAACAGTTTTTCTTTGATGCGATTCTTTCTGCTCATCTTTTTAGTCTTAACCAGTGGATGTTCCTCCAAATTGGAGGAACTCCGAAAGGAATATCGACCATCTTCGGCCAGAGAAGCGTATTTGAATGCCCTCGAAGAAACCGGTATTTCTTTATCTGCCATGGCACAAGATTGGGTTCGCCAGGGAGATGATGCGCTTTTGACCCAGTTGTCCCCGTCGCTGCCCTTTGTGGAGGAAGGTGTGGTGGAGCCACTTCACATTGTGGCCCTCTCTTACCGCCTTGAACTCAAACGGGGACAACGGCTTACGGCTTCAGGCACTATTTCGACAGATTCAGACCTTTTCATTGACTTATTTGATATACGGGAAGATCAAGGACTGCCTCCTCGGCGCATTGCATCCGCCGATTCCTCTTTTCAATTGGACCACGAAGTGACGCGAACCGGCGTCTATGTTCTAAGGGTTCAGCCAGAGATACTCGCCTCAGGTAATTTTAAATTGGAACTAAAAACTGAATCTTCCATCGTTTTCCCGGTCGCTGGAAAGACCATCAAATCGATTCTTAGTCAGTTTGGAGTGCCCAGAGATGCGGGCAGGCGTCAACATCATGGAGTGGACATTTTTGCATCTCGTGGGACTCCCGTGCTTGCCGTTAAAGAAGGCCGCATAACTAGTACCAAGATTGGGGGACTCGGCGGAAAGACTGTTTGGCTTCGCGACAACACCGGCACCAGTTTTTACTATGCCCATCTAGATTCACAACTCGTCTCAAAGGGACAGTGGGTCCTTCCGGGAGATACATTGGGCTTCGTCGGGAATACGGGCAACGCGAGAACGACATCTCCCCACCTTCACTTTGGCGTTTACGCCGGTGGGCCACACGATCCATGGCACTACTTATACGACTCTCTTCCTGCTTCCACGAAGCTAACTGTTAGCCCTGATCTGTTCGGCAAACACGTGACCCTCACCAGCGATTTACTTCGAACACCGAGTCGAAAGTCCCAAAGCATTCAGCCAATTAAAGGTCCGCTTAGGGCCCGGGTGGTGGGCGGGTCAGGCACGTATCTGCATGTACGTCTGGACAACATGACAGATGGCTTCGTACGGCAAGCCGATGTTCAGATTCCGTCTGAAGATTGAAACCGAATCTCGTCCGAGGTGTGCTAAGGACGAATATGCTTCAAACCCTGACTTCCATACCCCGTAAACTGTTGGCTGGACTCGTGAGAGGCTACCAACTTGTGATATCTCCTCATTTGGGTTCCTCCTGTCGTTATTCGCCTACGTGCTCTGAATACTCGATCCAAGCCTTGAAAAAGTATGGGGCCATCAAAGGATTGATTTTAACAATCCATCGGGTTGTTCGATGTAATCCTTGGGGCGGTCATGGGCACGACCCTCCAATCTGGTTTTCAGAACGAAAAGAAGATCATGAACTGAAATGAGTTATCAAGAGCACACTCAAACAGCAAAACATCACGCGGCTCAAGTGGCGGTGATTACTTGTTCAGATACTCGAACCGAAGACAACGACACGAGTGGCGCGTTTATCGTTCAGTCCGTACGGGACTCGGGCCATGAGATTGTATCTAGCGTCATCGTTAGAGAAGACCCAGGCTTGCTACTACATTCGCTAGATACAGCCGTTCAAGCCGGCGCCACCATCGTGTTAATCAATGGTGGAACGGGGTTGTCCAAGCGAGACAACACGTTCGAGGCGTTGTCTGGGGCGCTGGAGTCGCCCCTGCCGGGCTTTGGCGAGCTTTTCAGATACCTCTCCTACGAAGAGATTGGTGCCGCCTCAATGCTTTCCAGGGCGCAAGCTGGGCGCTACCGCAATGCGATGGTGTTTTCAATGCCCGGCTCAACGCCAGCCGTAAAGTTGGCTATGACGAAGCTCATTCTGCCACAAATCGGTCATATCGTTTCCGAATTGACGAAATAGGCACTCATTAAGCCTGCTAAGCTGGCTTTTGGGACAGAGCGCCGCTTATTCGAAACGCCGCTTATTCGAAACGCCCTTTATTCGAAACGCCCTTTATTCGAAACGTAAAGCATCAATCGGATTAAGCGAGGCAGCTTTTCGTGCCGGGTAAAATCCAAAAAAGATGCCGACGGCTGCCGAAAAGGCAAGTGCAATGAAAATAATCTCGGGAGAGACGGCGGTGCTCCAGCCTGTAAAGGAGGCCAAAATGCGCGCACCTCCAATTCCGATGGCAACACCCAGTGCCCCGCCAAAAATACTCATCACAATAGACTCAATGAGGAACTGAGTAAGCACATCTGACCCTCTCGCCCCAATGGCCATTCGAATTCCAATTTCTCGGGTTCGCTCGGTTACTGATACCAACATGATGTTCATGATGCCAATACCGCCAACAAGGAGCGAAATTGAAGCAATGGCCGCCAGCAACATGGTCATGACCTCTGTCGTGCCTTGTGCAGCTTCGCTCAGTTGGTCCTGGTTCTTGATTTCAAAATCGTCCGGCTCCCACGCAGCCAATCCATGAGCCTCACGCATAATGGCTTTGAGCTCCACCTGGGCTTTCTCAATGTCATTCGAAGAATAGGTATTGGCCAGAATCTGCCGAATGAACGTAAAGTTGGAAAGCCTTCTTTGAACGGTCAAATAAGGCGCTAACGCCACGTCGTCCTGATCATTTCCTTCTGGAGTTTGACCTTTTTTGGCGAGGACGCCAATCACTTCGACCGGCACATTTCGCACGAGAACTCGCTGTCCAACTGGATCGTCGTTTGGAAATAGGTTCTCGGCAATGGTAGCTCCCAAGACCAATACTTTCTTACCGGTCCGTTGCTCAGACGCATCGAAAAACCTTCCAGATGTTAATTCCCAGTTGCGAATAACTGGATAGTCGATGGTCACGCCATGAATGGTGGATCGCCAGTTTCCAGTTCCACCCACGATTTGAGTTCGAGTAAAAATGACAGGCGATACGCCAGCAACGTACGCTGATTCGGCCATGATTTTATCGGCGTCCGTATCCTTCAACCGGTTAAAACTACCTGAACCCTGGCTAACCCCACCTGCATTACTAGAACCTGGAGTAATAACCAACATGTTGGTACCCAAATTCTGAATTTGCGCAGCAATCTGTGACTGCGCACCCTCTCCAATGGCAACCATCACGATTACCGCGCCAACCCCGATAATGATGCCAAGCATCGTTAACAGAGTTCTCATCTTGTTCTTGACGATGCTCTTGAGCGCAACCTTGATTAATCTAGTAGCCCGCATGTGCGATCTCTTTCGTGTAAATTGGGTTATTCAGCCGAAACAGGAGCAGTTTCCATTTCCCGTTTTTGCTTCAATATGAGTTTTGCTATATCGTCGGAGGCTGAGTCAGGTACCTGCGTTTCATCTCGGATAATCCGACCATCACGAAGTACCACAATACGTTTAGCGTAACGGGATACCTCGTCCTCATGTGTAACCAAAATGATCGTGATACCCTTCTTATTCAATTCCTGAAAAAGCTGCATCACCTCGACCGTTGTTCGGCTGTCCAAGTTACCGGTCGGTTCGTCTGCGAGGATGAGGCTCGGATTTGTTACAAGGGCTCGTGCAATGGCCACGCGTTGCTGCTGCCCTCCTGAAAGCTCGTTAGGATGATGGTCCGTGCGATCGCCCAGGCCAACCAGTTCAAGAGAATCAATGGCCGCCTGTCTGTGGTTTTTGATTTTGTGTGTACGGTCATACAGAAGCGGAAGCTCAACGTTTTCGACCGCCGAGGTACGAGCCAACAGGTTAAATCCCTGAAAGACAAAGCCAATTTTTTGGTTTCGAATATCTGCGAGTTCGTTTTTACCCAGCTTGTTGACCTCAATTCCGTCCAATAAGTAGGTTCCAGAACTTGGGTAGTCCAACCCACCGATGATGTTCATCATCGTGGATTTCCCAGACCCAGACGTCCCCATAATTGCAACTAATTCACCTTGACGAATAGTCATGTCTACGCCCTGAAGTGCGTGGACTTCTGTTTTGCCCATGACATACGTCTTGCGTAGTCCAGTGACTTCGACAACCGGTTTGGTATCGCTCATTAATCTATGCTTGCCTAAAATGTTGGAATCAGAAACCGCCGCCGCGACTAAAACCGCCGCGTCCACCGCCTGCACTCTCGCTCTGGAATGGATTTTTCATGCCGCTTCCTTCTTCGAGAAGCGTCACGCCGGAAATAATTTGCATCCCGGCTTCGAGAGTTTCTCCAGTGACCTCCGTTTGAGACCCATCCGTAATGCCTGTTTTCACGCGGGCCATTTGGATATCTCCTGCTGAATCCAGGTACCAAAGTGTTCCGGAATTGGAGCCTTGGCCACCAAACCCAGCAGGACGGCCTTGTCCGCCCCCTGGAGCGCCACCGGTTTGACCACCAGCTCTACCAGCCGCGGCGCCCTGTCCTGCAGCAGCTCCCGTTCCTCCAGCAGCAGCCGGCCCTCCAGCAGCTCCTTGTCCTGCGCCTGATGCTTCCATTTTAGCACGGATCTGAGCCATCATTTCTTCATTCGGACGAAACCGAAGAGCAGCATTTGGCACTTTGATTACATCAGATACTTGCTCAATCAAGAACTCGACGGTTGCCGTCATTCCTGGCAAAAGCCGTCCGTCCGAATTGTCTACGTCGACAACTGCCGTATAGGTTACTACGTTTTCTTGGACCGCAGATTGAAGTCTTACTTGACGGACACGTCCCAAAAAGGTCGAATTGTCGTATGCTTGAACCGTGAACCGGACTTGCTGTCCTTGTTTGATCAACCCGATGTCAGATTCATCCACCGAAGCAAGGATTTCCATCCGAGCCAAATCGTTGGCAATCAAAAACAACTGAGGCGTGTTAAGCGAAGCGGCAACGGTCTGGCCTTCGTCCACATTTCGTTCAACCACAACGCCGTCGATAGGAGAAACAATCGTGGCGTACGAGAGATTCCGTTGAGCTCGTTCTAAGCTGATGCGCGATGAAACGATGGTTGCCTTGGCCAAATCGAGATTGTATTTGGCTGAGTTCATTTCCACTTCTGTCGAAAACTGCTTTTCATACAAGCCGCGGATTCGATCATATTCTGTTTGGGAGAAGTCGAGCTGCGCCTGGTTTCTGTTCAGCGTCGCACGTGCTTCTTCGACTGAGCTGACCAACAACGTGGTATCAATTCGGGCGATGACCTGGCCTTTTCTGACCTTGTTGTTGAAATCAACATAGATCTTATTGACGATACCAGAAACTTGAGTACCTACTTGAACGGTGGTGACCGCGTTCAATTTTCCCGTCGATGCTACCACAGACTCTAGATTTCCGCTTTCAAGCGTTACGAACCGGTATTCAAGTCTGGCTTCAGCTTCTGCGCTATTGGTATACCAAATTGCGGCAACCACAACGACTAAAACCACCACCAAGGCTATTACTTTTTTCATTTTTGCGTCTGGCGCTCAAAGAGCGACTATCGAGTTTCGTTTAAAGTTTTAAAAAGCGAACGTCAGGGACGTTTTGATTCTAATTTGATGCAGGACTTGCGCTTGAATCTTGCGCTGCAACTTGGTTGACACTGTCGGCCACAGCGACTCCGTTTTGGCTGGACGTACTATCGGACCGCGACATGCCATTTCTGCGGATGGAGCGTTCAAACCAAGGGTCGATCTGAGCAATCTGATCCGGCGTCAGCAAGGGATACATGTCTGTCTTCATTGAATCCATGAGTGTCGATCTGTGCCACTGATAGTGTCTAACAAAACGACCTAGTTTATTCTGATACAGTTCAGAAAGGGACCTCAATGTATCCTCTTGAGCTGGGTCTACAGGGTCAATATATCTGTCCACATATGAGTACAAGCCTCCTTGGCCTCTCATTTTGGCCAACGCTTCCATGCGTCGATTATGGAGAGTACTCTGCCAAAGCGCCCCAATCGCTATCCCAATAGCGAGGGTGCCGAGTAGTACAAAAATAGTTTTGGGATGTAGTTTCATTTGGTCGCCTACGGGTGGTCCTGAAGGTTGATGTCATAAGCTGAAGCCACGGTAATGGGCGGAAGCCCAAGTACCATTTCTGCAGCCGTTTGCTGATTTTGATTGTCAGCAGACAACAAGTTGACGTTGTAAAAAGCCAGCGTGACAATCACGAGCAGGCCGGCAATAAAGACGGGGCGGAACCAGCTAACGAGCTCTCCAATCCACAATTCTTCCTTCCGACCGAGTGAAATGCGTTTAAGCGCTCGCATAACACGATCTTCGGGCATGGACATCATAGTCTGAGCCCGTTCCGTTTGAACGAGATTCCTCAACTCCTTCACGAGGGAGTCAGGAAACGCAGCTAAAATGTGTTCGTCGTTATCTGAATGAGGTTCTTTACGCATAGTGATGCTGGAGTTTGATCGGTCAATTGATCAGGGCAGACTCGCCTAATTCGATTCTTAGTCGGTCTAGACCTCTTTTTAATCGCGATAAGACCGTGCCATACGGCACGTCCAAGATTCGCGAAGTTTCTTCCGTGCTTATGTCTTCAATGAGTCGAAGAACGATAACAGCACGTTGATTTTCTGGTAGTTTGTTAATGGCATTTCTCAGTTCGCTCCTTCGCTCTCGCGAGGTGATTTCTGTATCAGAGGCCTCCGTAGTTTGGTGCTCATATTCTTGAACATCAGTCCACGGCTTGAGCCAAGCTGCTCGCTTCCGTTTTCGCAGCGCATCTAGACTCTTGTTGATTGCCATTCTCACGACAAATGTCTTGAGCGAAGCATCTCCTCTAAACGAAGACAAAGAACGGTGGAGCTTGATGAACACTTCCTGTACCACATCATCCACCTCTGGAACAGGCCCCAACATTCCAGTTACGGTGCGGGAAACATCATCCATAAATCGTTCGACGACAAACCTAAATGCGTTGTCGTTCCCGTTCATTGAAGCATCGATCAGCTCAGCGTCTGAGCTGAGATCCGATACTCGAATGGCTTGCGGGATGGCTGCATCCGGCGCAGAATGCGCCGGATGCAGTATCCAAGACGATATAGAAGGTGCTGCCTGCAAAAAATTTTATTGAGGGTTTCCTTGACCCGGTCTACGTCCTTGGCCGCCACGTTGTCTCGAGGCTTGGAAGGTTTCGTATTTCTTAATTTGGTCTGCCGTTAACACTTCGGTTAAACTGGCTAATGTTTCTTTGTCCATTTCAGCCATTTTCTCCCGCATTCCGTTCCGAGCTAAATTACCTGCTCCCCCACCTGAACCTCTCAAAGATGCCATTAATTCTTGGCGCTTTTCCTGAGCAGTCCACAAAATCGCCTTCACTTTGG
The DNA here is from genome assembly GCA_013204185.1 of bacterium. GTDB lineage: Bacteria > Bacteroidota > Rhodothermia > Rhodothermales > UBA10348 > UBA10348. The sequence continues at coordinate 14,378 of JABMOI010000189.1, forward strand.
GGCTTTGATCTTCCGTCAAGGCAAGCGTGGTCGTTAGCTCACCGAAGTTCGCATCAAAAGCAGCTTTCTGCTCTTCAGGTGTTCCACCGCCGCGACGACCCTGAGCCGAAGAAGAAACAGCTGTTCCGACCACCATAATGGCTATCAAGAACAGGAACGATAAAAACTGAGTTTTTGAACGCATGGTTAGTTTTGTATTGGTGTGTACTGCTTGTTAGACGTTCTCCCAATGGATTCATTCCATGAAGATATCCTGCAATCAATCAGATTTTTTGAACGGTGAACTCAACAATCAAGTAGGCGTTTGCCCTTCTATTCGGATTTCGCTTAATCATTTTCTGTTGAGATAGATACCTTGGACAGGGACTTCAAAATTTACAACACGCTTTCCCGCTCCGTAGAGCCGATTAAAACCAAGGTAAAAGGGGTTTTGTCGTTCTATTCTTGTGGTCCGACCGTCTATTCATATGCCCACATCGGAAATTTTAGATCCTTTGTGACAGCAGACCTTCTCTTGCGCACAGCTACATCTTTAGGTTGGCAGGTAAATTATGCCACCAATATCACGGATGTAGGCCACCTCACCGAAGACGATTTTACCGATCCTTCTGGTGAAGATCGAATGGCCAAAGCGCTCCGATCAAAGGAAGGCGAACAATTCCCCAACGTATGGGACCTTGCCCGGTTTTACTCTAACAAATTGATTGAGGACTGGCACCTATTAAATCTGGTGGAGCCAACGGTTAGGCCGCGTGCCACGGAGCATATGCGTGAGCAAATTGCAGCCGTTCAATTATTGATTGAAAAAGGCCATGCTTACGAAACCTCACAAGGAGTCTATTTTTCGGTTACCTCCTTCCCCACGTATGGTCAGCTCTCCGGAAATACACTCGACAATGTCTTGGAAGAATCGGTTCGAGACGTTGTTGTAGACAAGGAAAAGCGGGATCCCAGAGACTTTGCTTTGTGGAAGAAAGACGATAAGCATCTGATGCAGTGGTATAGTCCTTGGGGATGGGGATTTCCGGGGTGGCATATTGAATGCTCAGTGATGGCCATGAACTATTTGGGGGACGAAATAGATCTCCACGCTGGCGGCGAAGATCTCATTTTCCCCCATCATGAGTGCGAAATTGCACAGTCGGAATCTCTAACTGGGAAGCAGTTTGCCCGCTATTGGGTCCATACTCGCTTTTTGCAGGTGGAAGGCGAAAAGATGTCCAAGAGTTTGGGGAATTTTTTCACCGTCCGGGACCTGGTAGCTCCGAAGGATGAAGGCGGAAAGGGCATTGACCCCCTCGCCGTCCGTATGACGCTTCTTTCAGGTCATTATCGCAAGCCCTTTAACTTTACGTTGAAGACGCTTAAAGGCAACGTGAAGCATCGGGAACGCTTGCAGGAAATCATCGATGAAGTAGGTTATTCCGACTCGGCTCCAATTGAATATGAGGGCGAAATGGGCGGGGCGCTCCAGGCCATTTACACTAGAGCTCTCGATGCCATGACCGACGACCTGAACACGCCGCTGGCTCTTGCAGCGCTGTTTGGGGGTACCAAGGTCATTCAATCTGGATTGAGCGGCGCTACGGAAGCCGACTTAACCTCTGTTCGTGCTTGGCTTAAACAAATGAATGACTTACTTGGCGTCATCCACGCGGCCGAGGCCAAAGAGAGTCAAACAGAGAAAGTTGACGAGCTCGGCGCCCTCGTTGAACCGCTATTGCAGGCAAGACAACAAGCACGGGCAGATGGCAATTGGGGCCGCGCCGATGAAATCCGGGCCCAGCTTACTGAATTAGGTGTCGAAATAATGGACACTCCTGAAGGACCAAAGTGGAAAAAAGTGGCGGGTATATAGGGTGCGCTTAGCGCTCAGCGCGTGATTTTTTCAATTCCTGATTTGTTCAACATAATAAACCAACGTGATAATGGCGTACCCGAAAAACTGGTTGGATTACGGAGATCTTGATGGCGGACTTGCTCGCATGATGGAGCGGTTTAAGACCGAGGGCACTTTAATTGGCGATAAGGAATCAGACCAATTCATCATGGATAGCCCCAATGCGGCTTTGCTGGGTATGTTATTCGACCAACGTGTTCGAGCAGAATATGCTTTTACTGGCCCAATTAGGCTTCAGGAACGCATCGGCCACTTGGACATGGGCCGCATAGCAACTATGGACTTAGAAGCGTTTGCTGCCGTGTTTGCAGAAAAACCTGCCGTTCATCGATTCACGAATGTAATGGCTGAGCGAACGTTGGCTATCGCCAAAATCATCAATGATGAATACGGTGGAGACGCTGCAAACTTGTGGAATGAGGATGTGCCGTTTAGCGTAATCGAAAAACGTTTGATGGCTCTGCCAGGATTTGGCAAGATGAAAGCCTACAAAATGAAGTTCGTCCTACACTATTTCGGATACCGAGATTTCTCCTAGTAAACGTTTTGATGGCGCTAGCCTATTAGGCAGCCAAAGATAGGAAGTTGTCGTTCCTAACCGATAAAGGCCTAATTTCCAAGTAGTTACCTGACTGTGATATTTCGAGTCCTAGACGTTCCAGGCCCGAGACGTCCATAAAGGCGTCCCAAGCAATATCAACTGCCGCGTCAATCAACTCGACAGGATCCCACTGCCCACTTCTGGTGAAAATGGATCGTTCCCAAGCAATGGATCCACCTGGCATGCTTCGGACATATTTTTCGAGGTATTCGTGAGCTCCCATATCGTTACCCTCCTTTAAATTCCTGTTACGGAATCAAACGCCGGTTGGTTATTTCAATTTCTATCGGAGGAAGCTGAACAAGTAAGAGGCAGCTACCGCTCGATAACTACCCTTTTTACTACCAAAAGGCATGCCGGGAATTGCTGAAGGCCTCAATACTCTACCGAACGGTAAAAAAAGAATGCCGAACGGGTTATCGTTTCCAGAAGGCTGGGACAAAAAGGATAATTACGGTAAATATTTCCAACCTTCCCGCCATCATTAACAGGGAAAGAACCCATTTCCCGGCCATCGGAATGTGCGCATAGTTTTCAGAAGGGCCAAGTGTGCCGAATGCAGGACCAATGTTGCCTACACTGGACAGGGTCGCACCAAAAGCGGTCAGTATGTCGAGTCCCAAAAATGCCATGGTCAACGTTCCGACGCCAATGATCCCGAGATACAGCACAATAAACGAAAGCACATTCTTCATCACATCGGCTGGCACCACTTTGTCGTTTAACCGAATAGGCATCACCGCTTGTGGATGAATGAGCTGTTTGATCTCTTTGAATGAGTTCTTAAACATGAGAACGTGGCGTATCACTTTCACACCACCGCCCGTTGAGCCAGCCATACCACCTATGAAAAAGCATATGAATAGGATGGCGATGGCAATGGGTGGCCATATTTCGTAATCCGCGGTTCCAAAACCTGTGGTCGTGATAATAGACGCGGCCTGAAACGCTCCATATCTCACCGCCTCGCTTAGAGTAGCATACCCTTCAAACACTCCATCCACTTGAAACGCAGGCAAAAAACTCATGCTTGGCGTCCAGATGCTGAGCGTAATGACGGCCGTTGCAAACAACATAATTCCGGTATACACTCGGAATTCGGTGTCTTTAAGAACGGTTATGGTCTTCCCGCGAAGCAGCCTGAAGTGTAGGGCAAAGTTCACCCCTGCCAAGAACATAAATACGGTGATCACCCAATCGATATAACTCGAGCCAAACTGGCCAACAGAGCCATTTTTAGTCGAAAACCCTCCTGTTGCCATGGTAGCGAACGCGTGGTTTACGGCGTCGAACAGGTTCATGGCAGGAAGTAGCAAGAGCACCTCCACGAAGGTGATTCCCACATAAATAAGCCAAAGGCGTTTTGCCGTTTCCTGAACACGGGGCGTCAATTTGTCGGCAGAGGGTCCTGGAACTTCAGCCTTATACAATTGCATTCCGCCAACGCCTAGAAGGGGAAGGATGGCTAACGTTAGAACAATTATCCCCATTCCTCCCATCCAATGGGCCAAACTGCGCCAAAACATGAAGGAATATGGCATTTCCTCGATGTTCATGTTTCCGTTTCCGCCGAAAATGGTGGCCCCTGTCGTGGTAAAGGCGCTCATTGTTTCAAAGAACGCATCGGCATACGAGGTCAAAACCCCAGAAAAGACAAACGGTAACGCGCCAATTAGGGACAGAACTATCCAGGCTAACGCTACCACTGCAAACCCATCTCGGATCTGCAATTCTTGTTTCACGCGGCTTTTGTAGAACCAGGAAATGGCTCCAATAGAAATCGAGGCAATGGCCGTAACGCCAAACGTCCACCATTCGGGTTCTCCGTAGAAAATGGCGACGAGCATGGGAAATAGCAGGGCCGCTCCTAGAAAGAAGATCAGAATCCCTAGGGTTACAAAAACTGCTTTTAAATTCAGAACCATAGTAAATACACTCTAGGATGCGGCGAACATGGATTCTGCTTTTGCAATTTGACTCGGTAGAACGAAGACAAAGGCGCTATCTCCCGGTTTAATTTGAGTCGTTCCAACGGCAATTTCGATGTCCTTACCACTACTTATGGCGCCAATTGACATGCCGGCTGGTAAAGACAAGTTCATGAGGGTATCCGAGGTGATATACGATTTGTTGGCTGCCTCAATTTCGAGAATTTCTGCATCCATTCCATGGACCGTTGCAACGCTCTTTACGTGTTTTCCTCTCAAGAACCGCATAATTTCGCGGGACACGGCTAATTTCTTATTGACTGCCGCGTCCAATCCGATGGACTGACTAATAGGAATGTAGGCGCCTTTAGACAACAAGGCCACCGTTTTTCGAACCGTTAGATGTTTTGCAAGAAGGCACGTAACAAGGTTTGACTCTTCGTCGTCCGTAACAGCTACGAACGCATCCATATCGGAAAGCCCTTCCGTGACGAGAAGGTCTATGTCTGTATCGTCCCCGTGAATCACCAACACGGAGCCCAGTAACTCAGCGAGCTCTTCTGCCCTTTTCCGATCAGATTCTATCAGTTTAATGCTCTTGTGCTTCTCTTGGCTTAATTGATAGGCGACTTTAGCTCCAATATCTGTACCGCCGAGAATCATAATATTGTGGATTCGGCGGTCTGACTTCCCGAATATCTCCAACACTGGAGGTATGCTTTTCGGGCGAGTTAACACAAAAACCTGATCGTTTTTGCGGAATCGCTCATCTCCGTTCGGAAGTATGGTTCGAATCCCCCTTGTGATGGCCATGACTCTAAAACGTGAATCTCCTCCTTCAGAGACCACATCGCGTAGGCTTCTTCCTAAGACTGGGCTGTCTGGATCGAGCCGAAGGCCTACTAGGTGGAGCCTATCTCCTGCGATCATGACGATATCCGTTGCGCTCGCCCTGCGAATCAAGCGGACAATTTCTTCGGCAGCACTCTCTTCCGGATGAATAACAAGGTCAATTCCAAAGTCCGATGCATTTAGTACCGCTTTTGTATTCGACAATTCGTCTGATCTCACACGCGCAATCGTCGTTTCGACCCCCAACCGATCGGCAAGCATGCAGGCAATGATGTTTACCTCGTCGATCGCCGTAACGGCAATCAGAATGCGAGCATCTCGGATCCCTGCTTCTTCAAGAATAGACGTCGACGTGCCATTTCCACAGACCGTCATGACGTCCAATTTGTCATTGATATGCGACAGCGCTTCAGGATCGTAGTCAATAACGACTACATCGTGTTCAGCTTGGGACAAAAGTTTTGCCACATCAAAACCCACAACTCCTGCTCCTACTACAATCGCTCTCATTTTTTTCTATTATCGTTCAAATGTCAAATAGGCCAAGTTTGCATATGCCAAGCCTGATCCCAAAACATCCATTCGTACTTAACGCTTAAATCGAACGCACGAACAGCAAGAGCCTGATACGCTTCGCCTTGAAGATTAGCCTCTTTCTCAAGTAGCGCTAACAGCTCATTCGTATACGTAACAAACGAAGGGTCTGCGTACGTAGCCAGCCAATTTTTGTAAGGATGATCCTCTGGAATCGTCCCATATTCCTTTTCGATCCGAAGTCCAATATCAGTATACAACCAAGGACATGGACTCAATGCGGCCATTCCCTCGAGTAAGGATCTTCTAGAGGAGCAAGTCCACATATGATTTTGATACGCCCTGTTATTCGGCGTTAAGACAAGGGCCGCAAGGTCTTCGCTCGTATATCCTAATTCTTTACCGTACGACTCGTGCAATTCCTGTTCCACCACTAAGGCTAACTTAGCACCGTCAATAAACCACAGCTTGTCTTTGGGCTGCACCATGCGAGTCGATAAAAGCGAACACACATCCGCGTAGGTTTCAAGATACCGAGCGTCTTGCATCTGGTAGAACTTGAACCGCTCTTTCGAAAGAGACCCGTCAATGAGGCCTTGTACAAAAGGATGCTCAAAAGAAGCATTCCAGGCCGAGATTGAATTCGACTTACATCGCTCGGCAAAAGGAGTAATGTTGAGCATAAAGGCAGGCGGGAGGTCCAACTCATCCATTGGTAGCCACTGGCGTGTACTGCCGGCGCGATGCTCAAAGACGGATCAGAAGAAAGACCTGGTGGATCGTCAAATAAGGAATAGAAATCGAAGATACCGCTCATCTAAGGTGCTTTCAAACATCAGATTTGACCAAAGGCACTTTTATCCAGAAAGTCGTTCCTTTTTCAAATAGCGTATCAAAACCAATATCTCCGTCCATGTTTTCTACCGTTTTCCTGGCGATGGCCAGTCCCAAGCCCGTTCCGCTTGTCTTGGTAGAAAAACTCGGCACAAATATTTTCTCCCACAGGTTGCGAGGGATGCCTGCTCCATTATCTGTTACACGACTCAACACAATCGTTTTATCTCCCTCTCGCTCCAATCTTGAGGTAACAACGATTTCGGCCATTCTATCCTCAGGTACGGACTGAATGGCATTTTTGAGGAAGTTGACGTACACCCTCCTCAGCGCTTCCCTGTCGGCATTGACTATATATCTGCCAGGTCCCAATTCAGTGGTAATCTGAACATTATCCTCGGCCTGCATCAACTCAACCGCTTCTTTGATTACAGCATTTAGGTCTACCTCTTCTCGGATGTGGGTAGGCATGCGTCCAAAAGATGAAAACTCGTTCGCAATGCGCGCTAACGTATCGATCTGTTCGGTGAGCGTTGTGGTGGTTTGGTCGAACTTTGCCGCAAATTTGATGTCGTCCGTGCCGTCTGCGGATTTTCTCAAAAACGCCGATCGAAGGTGCTGAATAGACAGCTTCATGGGCGTTAATGGGATTTTTATTTCATGGGCAACTTGCCTTGCCATTTCCTTCCATGCCAATTGGCGCTCATGCTGCCCAATTAATCGTTGGCTCTCCTCGAGTTGATCCTGCATGGTATTGAAGGAATCAACGAGATCTGCTATCTCGTCCTTCGAATCTATTTGGGCAATTCGTTCAAAATGACCTGCTGCAACGGACTGCAGACCAGCTCGAAGCTGGGCAATAGGCCTGGTGAGCGCATTAGCTAACAGAGAGGCCGTTACCATCACAACCAGGACCAGTAATAACAGGGCCCCAAACAGGTACGCCACCGTTCTGGCCCGTTCTTCTTCGATACGCTCTTGCTCGGGAAGCGTGGGGATCGAAACCACGTAATGCGGCAAACCGCGCTCGTCTGTAAGCGCTCTGTACCCTGCGGTATATTCGAACGAACCCAACTTTTCGTTCACCGTGATAAATCGAAAACCATCGAAATAGAGGGCTTCGTAGGCCTCAATGGGCAATCGGGTTTCAATTAAACGGTCCCGAATCAATTCAGGACGGCTTGCTTGTTCAATCTCAATTCCGTGATAGATATTTAAATCCAGCCCAACTCGCGCAGAAAGCGAGTCAATGCTAATTCGGTCTAACACGCGATATGGCAGTTCCTCTCCCCTAGCCTCCAATTGCAGCGTTTCCTCGACTCGATCTAAATGCTGACGCAGCCAAGACTCAATGGCGCGTTCGTTTTCGCCGCTCACAACACCCAGCCCAACAAATCCCATGGCTATGACGGTGACCACACCTACAGAGAAAAAGGCGTTGAGCACTCGATCTCGGAAATGACGCGGTTCTACAAGCGATTTCGATTTCCTAAAACGCCAAAAAATGCCGCCAACGTAAAACGGAGTGGCCAAAAACATGCCGGCAACTACGATGCGCAACAAATGGTATAACTGATCAAAGAAATTGGTCGTCCTCCTTCGAACGGCAATAACCGAAGAGGACAAGCCCGATTCGAGCGAGTTGTCGTTTCGGTAATACGTCTGATAGGATCGGTCCCTCACTTCCTCATGCAGCCAAGCTTCGGGGCTGGATCTAAGCTGTTCTATCACGCTTTCATCTAAAAACGTCTTCCCAAAGCTTCTACCTTGAGTTCTGATCAAAACCCCATCCTTGAACTCAGCCACAGAAAGGTCAGCATAGCGATTGCCGTAGTAACCCGCCGGACTCAAGACTTTCGGAAAAGGCGTACCTGCAGATTCGGTTAAAGCCCGCTGCTCCGCCCTCACTAAGAGGTAAAATGAAGCAGGGTCTGAAATGGCTTCGGCGTTGGTGCTAGTACCAGCGGGTTCGTGCCCTAAAAAGCCAGCGTATCTAAACCTGTTTTGATCGGCTATGCCCGTGAGCTTTTCAATCATGGGGCCCGAGTCGCCAAATTCATGATACATGGCCCTGAACAACCCGAAATCAGCCAAGTCGGCAGCGTCGCGAGTATACCTAGGCACACGACGAATCAAATTTGAATAGCGCCCCAGCACGGCGCCGTCGGTTGAATGCAGCGTCACCGTCACATTATATCCGGCCAGTGCCGAAAGCAAAAGGCCCCTTGAAGACTCCTCTGCTAACGAGTCTGTTCGGATCCGTTTAATGGAAGGATCCAGCAGCTGAATGGAATCCAACTCTGTCTCAAATTCCGTTTGAGCGGCCAAATCCAAGACTTGGGAAATAGCAAACATCACGCGGGAGTCCTTGTCCTCAGAGAATGAAAGCGCGGCATCTTTCATTCTTAATTCCGTTTTCTGATCCGAGCTTATCTCTAGCATCGGAAACAGGAGTAAGGAAGTGGTCATGACAATAGGCACGATATGCCGAAGCGCCACAATGGGCGAACGGCGAGCCGGTTGAATTGGGTTCATTCTCGCGGCGGCAATCATAGAAATCAAGACGATGCCAATCACTTCAATCGGAGTATCCCAGCCTAGCATATTGCCCAAGAAACCTACCAAGAGGGCCGTAAAGGCGTAAATAACCGCTAGTTTCAACTGCGAGGGCAGTAACGAGACGTCTGTTCCAGTCCAATGCGCTAGAATCCAAAGCGCGCGTCCTCCCAACAAGACCAAGCTAAAAACTGCTACGAGCAACGAGCCAAATACCACTAAGATGAGGCGTTCCGGTAGCAGGCCAGATCGGGCGAAAAAGTCGAGGGTGCTGTCCTGTATTGCATGGGAGGAAAGCTGAAATAGAAACCAGGAAATACATACCGAAACAAGGACATGACCCACTACAAGAGCAACAACCCGCGGTCTAACAGATTGGTTTCGGTTGAAATGGAGGGCCACGGTTACGGCCTGCCTAACGCCAGATGTAACGCGAAGTATGACCAACATGGCCAGCATGAGGAAAAGAGCTGAAATGCCCATATCCCCGATCGTTCGAAAAGCCCCAAAGCCAAAAACGGAGCCAAGATGCTGGGGATCGAAAAGCGGCGCAAGTGGTGATTTACCTTGCTGCCATCTCGAAGGAATATCTAGCCATAATAGAGTCCACCTCACAGCGACTAGGTAAACTAAGTACCCGCCCAGCCTTGATAGTGTCACTGAATCCTTTTCTAGGCCTTCGCTTCCCATCCTGAGCTCGGATTGTGTCCACAACTGCCTCGTAACGCTCAGGGTTATCCAAAGCAGAAGCATGAAGACCCAGAAGGCCTGAACGTCTTGGTATCGCCTTTCTCGCTCTATTTTGACTGATTCAAGGGATGGAAGCTGAATCGACACCTTGCCAACGACTCCGCCCAGGGTTCCGCGAACCGCTCGCTCATTTTTCGCGATAAACCCTACGTCTTCGCCAAATTGAAACGAGGTACTCGTTTTAAGCCGCTTGGTCCATTCTTCGGACCACGAGTAGTCTCTGAGATAGTCGTTCTTTAGCGGCATAAACGACTCTACAATCACCCCCATGCGCACAACGCCAATCGCCTTGCTGCCATCAGAAATTGGATGCCAAACCACAAAAGCCGTTCGCTTGGCTCCATCTTTGGCAACTGTTTCGATAGACGTTGCTAGAAAATCTGGATGACTAACACCTGCATCCATGGGGAATACGGGCCCTTTCCAGGCCAACAGCGCGGGCGAGTAGTCATAAATCTCAACGAAATACCGATCGGGCAAGGACCAGCTATTGGTCGCGCGGACGAGTTGATCGTACGAAGGCTGTGTGTCGAGTTGGGAGCGAAACCCACTTCTGATAGCAGGTGAAGTCGCCATGCGCTCTGCTTCTTCATGCAGAGCCGTAAATGTTTGCCTTACGCTGGTTTCAATTTGCGAAAACGCATCTCCGCGCCAAGATAGTAACTGCGTTTCTCCAGACGTTCCGAGTCTAGATACATCCCATTTAGATACACCCCAGGTTGCTAGGAAAGCGACCACAAAAACGATGGCCACGATCCAGCTGGAAGCTGGACCCATCCGTAGACCCCAAGAAGGCTTCAATCTATTCATCCGATTCTTCAATTAGGAACTCTCGGACTTTCCACGTCCCCTCAGAAACGCGCAAACGAATGTATATCCTCAACTTCTGACGGGTAGCCTTTGTGGTGTAGACTCCCTCGATAAACCAAGCTCCGGGGGTTCTTGTTGATCCCAGTACTTTAAAATCTTGTGGTGGGTACTCCTTAAAAAAGCTTTTAAGGAGCAAGGTTGCCTGCCCGCGAGAATAGTACCTTCCCTCGCCAAATTGGGCGATTTCAACTGAGTTCATGGTTTGCTCAGCCAAACCAACTGCATCGGCCCCCATAATGGAAGCCTTCAGTTGACTTAGAACCTGATCGCTCGATTGAGCCGAAGAGGTGCCAGTGCCCGTCAAAAAGGCGAAAAGAAAGCAAATTAAACCAAGTCTAAACATATCAAGACGCAATTGAAGACAATGACACAATGTAGGAAATGCAACCAAGTTTGACTGCAGCAATAAACGAGCCTCTTTCTCACATTGCTTGAGTGGCCTTCTGTTGGGCGGAATATCCCAATCTACTGTCTTTTTAGCTTGACAGAATTGACCTAGACTTAGGCCATTTAGAAATAAATGTGGGTGACTCCTGCACCACCTTCCATAATGGGAGCTTCTTCGTAACGCGAAATCCCTGGCGCCGAGGCAAGATAATCGTGAAGTAACTGCCTGAGCGCGCCAGTACCCTTGCCGTGCAATACTTCTACGCGCGAAACTCCAGATCCGATGCCCCGGTCAATAAAGGGGACAATCTCTGACATGGCTTCATCTACCCTTTTCCCCCTGATATCCAGTCGGGTTTTTACTGAATGAACGGACAACATTCCCGATTCAGAAGATTGCTGCTTTACCCGAACTTCCTGCTTCAGCTTGCCACAAACCCGAACGAGTCGATCCAGCTTTACTTTCAATTGAACGCTTCCAAAAGCTACTAATGCTGACTTTTTCTCTAATCCTACGACTTCGCCTACCGTTTGAGCGTCATCCATTTTGACTCGGTCGCCTACTCGAATGGGCGTTTTGTCGATCCCTCCCTCGCGGCTCTCTTTTCCTCTAGATCGGTTCTTTCTCACCGAGCGACTTATCTCTTTAACAAGCCGGGTTTTTTCCGCTTCGATTTCCGTTCGAGCGGAGGCAACCACCTCCTTCGAAGCATCAGCTTCGCGAATGTCCCGTACCGCTTTTTCTACTGCTCGATTCGCATTTTGAACTATTTCGGAGGCTTTGTTGAGCGCTTCTGCTCGAATGGCCTCTTTTTCAGCCTGTAGTTGAGCAAGTCTATTGCGAATCGCCTTTTTATCCCCAACCAGTTCGGCCTGAAGGAGGTCATATTCGCTGATTTTATCCCGAAGCGTTGCATTTCTTGACATCAGGTCTGCTATCAACGACTCGGCGCTGGACGTTTTTTGACCCATCAATTCCTTGGCCCGCTCGATAACCGTGGGCATGAGGCCAACGCGTTCCGCAATTTCAGCGGCGTAAGAGGATCCTGGGACACCCGCTACAAACTCGTAGGTCGGGCGTAGTTCAACTTGGTCGAACGTCATCGATCCGTTTTGGACGCCCTCGGTTTCGTGCGCAAAAATCTTGAGTGGGCCGTAATGTGTGGTGACCACCGTCCGAACTCGGTTCTCCAGTAATTGCTCTAAAGTCGCTCTGGCCAAGACGCCCCCTGCTTCTGGGTCTGTACCTGTCCCCGCCTCATCAATCAAGGCGAGACTCGAAGAGGTAGCTTCGTTTAAAATCCTGCTCAAGTTCGAAAGGTGCGAAGTGAAGGTCGATAAATCATCCGAAATCGATTGTTCATCCCCCATATCCACGAACACGGCATCGAACAAGTCAAATCGAGACTTCTCATCTACTGGAATGGGGATTCCATGTGCCACCATAACAGCCATCAGCCCGACTGCTTTCATGGTCACAGATTTGCCGCCCGCGTTGGGCCCAGAAATAATCAGGATGATTTGATCTTCATTGAGGCCAAGCGAAAAAGGAACCACTTTTCGAGAAGATCCTTGCTCCTTGAAATGGAGCACGAGAGCAGGATTTCGACCGTCAATAATTTGAATGACACCGGAATCTCCTACTTCAGGCACCACGCCGCCTAGAAGACGGGCTAATTTCGCTTTGGCAAACTGGACGTCGAACTGAGTTAGTCCAGAAAAGGCGGTCTTAATTTCAGGAAGTGAGTTTCGAATCCGGTCGGTAAGGCGCGTGCGAATGGCTAAGATTTCCCGCACTTCTTCAGCTTCTAGCTCCCGGACGTCGTTGTTTCCCAACAGGGCTGATTCCGGTTCGATATAAACCGTTTGTCCTGAAGCTGAAACGTCATGCACAAATCCACTGATCTTCCGTTTTGCTTCGGCTCGGATCGGAATCACAATACGCCCGCCTCGGATCGTAGGCTGATCCTCGGCGGCGTAGCCTTGCGCCGAAGCATGTGCCAGCGCTCTCATGGCTGCTTCCCGAACTCTGTTTCGCGCCCCGACCAGTTCCCTGCGGATTCTTTTCAGGTCCGGTGAGGCACTATCTTGAAACTCACCTTGCTCATCTACCGCGGCGTAAATCGATTCATAGATGTTTGCGCTAATGGCAACCGGACTTACTTGCGCGTAGATAGTTGGGTATTTTTCGCGCCGAACAGAAAAATAGGTCTTTACCAAGAGCCCCAGTTCGACCACTCGAGCCACTTCGCGTAATTCGAAAGCGTCTAAAGCTGCCCCTTGCAAAGACGCTCTCACCAATGCCTGCCGAACGTCACCAAATTCGCCAAACCCAATGGGGTCGTCGAAACGAATACATTGGTGCAATTCATCAACGCAACGTAGCTCTCGATGCAAGGCCGTAAGCGAAGGGAATGACGAAAGGTCAGATGCGCTTTGGAGCGAAGCATCCCCTTGGACATGGCCAAGCAGCCAATTAAAAATAGAGTCCAGACCTAGTTTGGACGAACTTTCTTGGGGAAATAGCTTCATCTGATCCGTTATCCGGACACTTCGCTGTGGTCACCGATATTCAACGTGCCTTTGAACGACTTTACCACTGCGTTTTTCCCAACCATCGAATAGTCGAGGTCACTGCCAGTGATCGAGGCGTTGCCAAAGACAACTGAATTTTTGAGGGTGGAGTTTTTGACTTTTGCGCCTGCTTCAATGGACACGTGCGGCCCTATTGTACCCCCTTCAAGCACCACATCTGGGCCTAAAAAGACCGGAGGTACTATGTTCACTCCCTCCCGCGAGGCCGTATGGTTTTCGTGATCCAAAATGAAGTGTGTAGTTTCTGAGAGAGCTTTGATTGTACCGCAATCCAACCAATGGGTCACATTGGCTGTTTTGAAAACTTTGTCTTCTTTCAATAGCCTATCAAACGCATCCGTTAGTTGATATTCGTTTCCAACGCCAGTGACTTTATTGTCGAACAAGTACTGAATCGCATTTCGAAGCACGGCCAAGTCCTTCACATAATAAATCCCAATGAGCGCTTCAGTCGAAATAAGCACCTGCGGTTTCTCAACCAATTTCACGATGCGATCGCCTTCTCTCACGGCCACGCCATAAGCGCTCGGATCGTCTACATGTTTGACCCAAGCCACAACATCTGCTTCTGTCAGATCGACTCCTGGGTTCATGTAAAACAAGGTGTCGGCAAATACAACAATGCCTTCCCCTTCCAATTCATCGCCGGCGCACGCAACGGCGTGCGCCGTTCCAAGAGCGACATCCTGAACTGCAAAATGAGCATTAGCACCGTGCTTTGCGCAAATGTTAGTCAGTGACTCGCGAACCTCTGGTCCAAAATCAGGACCAAGAACGAAGACACCGTCTGTGATTGGCCGAGGTAATACAGAGGAAAACATATCCACGATTCGTTCGACCATGCTTTTGCCGCAAACAGGTAGCAATGGTTTCGGTGTTACGTGGGAGTGAGGTCTGACGCGCGTTCCGCGGCCTGCCATTGGAATTATAAGCTTCATATAGTGCGGGCCCGAAGGTTTTTCTGCGTGTAAATGGCTGTTATTACTTAACTTGGTTGGTCTTAGACGGTTCGCCAGCTACCGAATGAGGTAGTCCAGTTTGGTACTCGGTAATCTCCCCATCAACGTTATAGATGTGAGGTACTCGCGGAATGTAAGCGTCCGATGAAATCAAATGACTGTTTCTTTCCGTGACAGACCACCCAAGCATTTCAGCCAAGAGGTACGATGCATCTTCGATCGAGTACAAATCATCCTTATGTCTTTTAATGCGGTTTACTCGCGTCGAGTCTGCATACGTGGTGTCGTACCAAACGAGAAACGGAACGTCTACTTGGACCTTAGAAAGCTGCGGAAATCCATGGGCTCCTCCGGCTACTTCTTCTCCGTGATCGGAAAAATAAACGAGGGCCGCTGATCTTGAATCGCCTTCTGCGGCTTCAAATACGCTTCGAAACATTCGGTCTGTGTGATAAATGGTGGCATCATAATCAGGCGAAACCGAATTCAGCGCAATCATGGCTTGCTTGTCACTCTCTTCAGACCGTTTTGAATACTTGTAGTGACTCCCAATCATGTGAAGCACCACGAACAATTTCCCTTCTGGACGCTGCTCAAGTAGTTCGGCGAATCGCCGTCCCAACTCAACATCCATTTTGTCCCCCCCGACCTCATGAGAGATAAAGGCGTGTTCGTTGGAGAGATGTGCGATGGCTCCCACGACCGTATCAAAGGCGCCTACAGGAGCTTGATTGGAGATCCAAGCAGTATAGTAGCCGGCGTTGTTAGCCATGTCTACGACGTTCCATAGCTCTTTGTAGGGCGCAACGTCTTCTACCGTAGCAAAGGTAAGAGCCCTTTTCAAAGATTCCCGAGTCAAAGGCGACGGGGAAACGGCGTTTGTAAACGCTACGAAATTTGGATCCTCTGCGGCTAACCGATCCAAAAACGGAGTCGTTTTGGTGCCGTATCCATACAAGGAATAATGATGTCTTGTTGAGCTCTCCCCGATCACAAGGACCACCAGGTCCGTCGCTAATAAGGTAGAATCTGCCACCAGGAAATCTGGTTGGGTGGTCGCAATTAGCTCCGCAAAACCAGCTTTTTCATGGTAATACGAGGCAGTTAAAAGCCCCTCTCCGATAACCGGCACCCCTTTGTAGACACGAGAAACGGTGGTAACCGGATTCGTAACCATATCAAAACGAACTCCTTTGCTCGAGAGTGCGACGCCCATCGGGATCGCTGCCAAACCCAGCCAAATGATAGCGGCCCATTTCACAGAAACCTGCCCCCGGTTGAGTCTGTACAGCAAAAAGGCAACGACAAGGGCAAACAATGGAACCACAATTAGCGACGTGGTCGGAATCAGATGGAAAAACTCAGAGGCCTCTCTCGAATCGGTTTCAAACAGGGAATAGAACCCTCCCATTGAAATGCGCGATCCAAATAGATCGTAATGGGTCCGATTAATCAGGAAGGTTGCTGTATAGACTGCAACCATGATGGCTTTTGTTATAGGACCTGCAAACGAGAGCAGTAACAGCACGGTCGCCGCTCCAAAAAGGACGCGAAAACTGATGTGAACCCACTCGCCTAGCGACCATTCCACGCTATTTACACCGAAATAGCTAATTGCACTGATCAGCAGGGCGGTCACCACGGCCTCCAGCGTCAAGCGCTCCTGAACCCAAGAAAACCACTGCAAAATAAATTTCTGCATTATACCCGAAACCAATCTTCCTATGAGAATGAGAATTGGGTGTGCCTTACGCTGCTGTTCAATCTTTGGTTCACCTGCTTGCCACCTAGTATATTCTACTTCTTCAAAAAATAACGACTTAAACCGCCACGAACATGCGTCACAATCCAATTCCATTGTCCTCCACGAACGGCTACGATGCCTGGCAAGATGCCCGGATTAAGGACCTGTGGCGAGTATTCCGCATTATGGGTGAGTTTGTAGAAGGCTTTGAGACCCTTTCAGAAGTTGGTCCCGCCGTTTCAATTTTTGGATCGGCTCGCACAAAACCAGACCACCCGGACTATGAATTGGGCTGCCAAGTGGCCAAAGCCTTGGTTGAAAAAGGCTTTGGGGTGATCAGCGGCGGCGGGCCTGGCATCATGGAAGCAGCAAACAAAGGAGCCAAGGAGTCGGGAGGCATTTCAGTCGGTCTCAATATTAATATCCCTCATGAACAGTCTTCCAATCCATACATCGATTCGGACCGACTCGTAAATTTTGAGTTCTTTTTTGTGAGGAAGGTCATGTTTGTCAAATATGCGCAGGGATTTGTAGTCCTTCCTGGTGGGTTTGGAACAATGGATGAGCTATTTGAAGCGCTGACTTTGATTCAAACAAACAAGTCGGCTCGATTTCCTGTCGTGCTTATGGGAATCGATTTTTGGTCTGGCCTTATTGATTGGCTCAAGAACACAATGGCTGTTCGAGGAAACATTCACCCAGACGACCTTAATTTGTTCTACCTTACAGACGATGCGCAAGACGCGGCGGATCACATTGCCAAGTTTCATGAGGAGCAGGCCATGACACCAAATTTTTAACCGCATTGCATTGGTATCAGGGGTATTATTCGCAAAAGGGCGACTTCTTTACCCCAATTCAATCATTATTTAGGGAAACTTCAATAATAATTGACGCGTTGGTGCAACTTCCCTCGTCCCTGACTCTCTTTATTGAGGGCCCTGTAACGGGAACGTACCACCTACCCGCAACAAGTTCACTCATTACTAACCCATTTTAAACGATGAACGTTTTCAGCTTCAAGCAAACAAACATCTTCTTTACGATGTTATTTATGGCCTTTTTGGTAGGCGCAAGCAGTACGACTGTACTAGCTCAGGATTATAAAGAGACGTTTAACGCAGCACGGGAAGCAGCTCAGGCCAAAGATCTCAAAACTGCACTTACAAAGTTTACCTCTGCAGCAGACGGCGCAAAAGCCGCTGGCGATAAAGACGTTGAAAAACAAGTCAGGAAAATTATCTCCCAGATTGAATACAATTTGGGACGCGGAAGTCTACAAAAAGATGATTTCGCCGGTGCAATCAAGCATTTTGACAATGGAATTGCTCAGTACCCTACGAATGCCCTGAACTACCTAGCAAGAGCAAGTGCCCTCAAGAAAATGGATCGTACGGACGATGCCATTGCTGCATTTGCCCAGACCATTGATATTGCAAACGCCGCACAGGATTCCAAAACAGCACGTCAGGCTGAAGACGCTATCCGCGGACACTATATCTTTATGGCATCTTCTGCCGTAAGCCGCAATGGTGCTCGCGTTACCGCAGCTGACGGCGAGGAAGCGATGAAATACCTTCAAGCCATGCTGAAGTATGTCGATGCAGACGCAGACGTACTTTATTACACTGCTGTTAGCCAAAACGCCAAAAGCGAATATGACAACGCAGTGATGAGTGCAGACCAAGCGCTTGAAATGCACCGTGGCAGTAAAACAGACAAGGCAAAGATCTACTTCGTCAAAGGCGAGGCCTTGATGAACTCTGGAGACATTGCTGCTGCTAAAGAAGCCTTCACAAATGCTGCTTACGGAACATACGCCGCATCGGCCAAGCATTACATCGAAACCTTAGGTGGGACCAACTAGCCTAGTTGGCCTTCTATAGACTTGAGTAAAAAGGCGGCCCATTTTGGGCCGCCTTTTTTATGGCCTTGCCTCGTTCAAATAGGTGATGACGTTCTAGTGAAACTGGATTCGAGCCGCGCTTACTAGTGCCACTTGTTTTGGTTAAATTCCTATCATTGAGCGCCCTGTTATATACATACCTGCAACAGAAAACCATGCCTTCTATTCATCCTAACGTTGTCGTCGATCCAACCTGCGTCCTTGGTCATCATGTGGTGATTGAGGACAACGTTGAGATTGGTCAGGACTGCATAATTGGCCATTTTGTAGTCCTGAGATCAGGCACGAAGCTGGGAAATCATGTCCAAATTGGTGACCATTCCGTGCTAGGGCAGCAGCCCAAGCGGGCTGCCAACTCAGCCGTTACGAACGACACTAAGAAAACGGGGCCGCATGTTAGCGACCGTGTTCGAATTGGCTCCCACTCCATTATTTACGCGGGGTGTACCCTTAACGAGGATGTATTCGTAGCTGACCTTGCAACCATTCGTGAAGACGTACAGGTGGGACAAAAGACCATTGTGGGGCGCGGTGTTGCGATTGAAAACCAGTGCTCCATTGGCTCCTTTTGCAAACTGGAAACGAACGCCTACATCACGGCTTATTCGACCATCGAGGATAGAGTGTTCGTGGCACCTGGTGTGCTCACCAGCAATGACAACTTCATTGGTCGCACAGAAGAACGTTTTAAACACTTTAAAGGGGCCATTCTACGGGAAGGGTCTCGCGTTGGCGTGGGCGCCGTCATTCTTCCAGGAGTCGAACTTCCTGCCGAGGCCGTGCTGGCTGCCGCGGCAGTCTTAACCAAAAAAGGCGAGCCTGGCATGGTTTATAAAGGTCTTCCAGCAAAGCCGGCAGGCCCTGTACCTACTGAACAACTCCTGTCAAATAATAAGTAAGAGACTCCAAACGCCATGAACATTCAAATGGTGGATTTGCATTCGCAATACCTCGATATCAAACATGAAATTGATACCGCGCTCCAAGAAGTGTTAAACACCACGGCCTTTATTCGGGGACCCGAAGTGAGCGCTTTTGAAGCGGAGCTGTCTCACTATTTGGATGGATCGAGTGTATTGGGCGTGGCCAACGGAACGGACGCGCTTCAGATTGCGCTCATGGCGTTACATATTGGCCCCGGCGACGAAGTGATCTCGCCCTCCTTCACGTTCGTAGCAACAGCAGAAGCGGTGGGCTTGCTGGGAGCAACGCCTGTATTCGCGGATGTGCTACCCGACACTTTCAACATGGACCCGGCCCAGCTTGAAGCGCTTATCACGCCTAGAACCAAAGCAATTGTACCGGTTCATTTGTTCGGTCAATGCGCCAATATGACTGAAATTAAGGCCATCGCGGATAAACACGGACTGCCTATTGTTGAGGATACGGCGCAAGCAATTGGATCTACGTGGCAAGGTCAGGCTGCAGGGACAATAGGAGATATTGGGACTTTGTCCTTTTTCCCCTCAAAAAATCTGGGGTGTTATGGAGACGGCGGGGCTATTGTAAGCCGCCGTCCAGAGCTCTTTGAGCAATGCAGACTCATTTCCAATCATGGTTCTCGAAAAAAATATCACAACGAAGTGGTTGGGGTAAATTCCAGATTGGATTCCATGCAAGCAGCCATTCTGCGTGTCAAGCTAAGCCATTTGGATTCATACACGGAGGCCCGAGTTCTGGCAGCCAATCGGTATGACGCGCTTTTCAGCGATTCGAGCGATCTTGTAACGCCCTTCAGAGACCCGCGCGGTAGCCACGTATTTCATCAATACACGCTGCGAGTAAAGGGGAACGACCCAGAAAAACGGGACGCACTTCAAGCATACTTGGCGACTAAGGGGATTCCTTCTTTTGTTTATTATCCCGTTCCGCTTCACCTCTTGCCTATTTACAAAGACAATCCAGACTCGTGCATTTGCGGCCCGCTTTCCAACACGTTGTGCGCGGCCAATGAGGTGCTATCCCTTCCCATTCATACGCACCTAACCCAATCCGAACAAGAGTTTATTGCGGGGCACTGCAACGCCTTCTTTAGTAGCCTTTAGACCATCTATTCAGAAGCCGTGGTCCGAAGCATCTCTTCGACTGTGGTGACACCCATTTTAACTAGTTCACGAGCTGAATCTTGTAGCGTCAGCATGCCATCCTTGACGGCTTGCTCGCGGATTTGATCTTCGTCAATAGCTTCGGCGCTTTCGGCAATCATGGCTCTGATTTCACGGGTGAAATAGAGTGTTTCGCAGACCGCGCGGCGACCTTTATATCCGTTGCCATTACATTTCGGGCATTTAGAGCCGCGATTTGCTTTGTACACCGTGGTTTCTTCGATCTCTTTCTCTGTAAAACCGAGCGAACGCATCAAGACCAAGTCAGGATCAGTATCTTCAACTTTACAGCTAGAGCACACTTCTCGGATAAGGCGCTGAGCAACGACCAGGTTGATAGCATAAGCAATCAAGAATGGCTCAACACCCATTTTGTACAGGCGGCTAACAGCAGCAGGTGCATCGTTTGTATGAAGTGTTGAGAACGTAAGGTGACCCGTGTTCGCCAGTTTAATGGCAAGCTCAGCAGTGTGCTTGTCACGCATCTCCCCAACCATAACAATGTCGGGGTCATGACGCAAAATAGCCCTTAGAGCACCTTCTAGGTCCAACTTGTGACTGAGCTTAATCTGCCGAACACCTTTAATGATGTACTCAACAGGATCCTCAACCGTCAACACGTTTACTTCCGGCGTAACAACCTGGTAGAGAGCTGCAACAAGCGTCGTACTCTTACCTGAACCCGTTGGACCTGTCAGAATGATCATCCCGTGAGGCTGGCGAATCGCTTTGTTGAACCGCTCCATGGCTACATCCAACATCCCTAATTTGGTGATGTCAGTAAGCACTTTACGGTCATCGAGAATACGAATAACGATACTCTCAGCTCTCATTTCCTGATTTGCAGAAGCAATCGGAAGAATGGAGACCCTGAATCGAATCAGAGCACCATCAATTTGGCGCTGAATAAACCCGTCCTGCGCAGCGTCGCGTTCAAAACGGTCTACGTTCGTTGAATTATCCTTAACAACAGCTAAGAATGCTTCCGGATGAACCTTGTCTTCCGTGTGCCATTTTTTCAGGCGACCGTCCGTACGAAGATGGATCTCAACCTGCTTATTAGCATTCGGATAAATATGAATGTCTGACGTTCCTTGTCGTACCGCTTCAACAAGTGATGCTTCAAACAGGTTAATGAGCTTCGAGCGGCTAATTTCAGCTTCGAGTGCATCTTCGTCAAGCGACTCCTCACCCGAGTCGTAGGACATGCCCAAGTCAAAGGCTTGGGTTTCCTCTGAAATCCGTTCCATGTACTCATTTTTCCGTGGAAAAATGGTATCCAAAAGTCGCAGTATTTGCGATTCAGAAGCATATCTGAGCTCAAAACGGCCCAAATCTAGCTCATGGACTAATTTATTTACTTCAGGACGAGTAGGGTCAGGCGTAATAAAGATGATGCGCCCTGTTCCTGTCTCAAAGTCGATCGAATGCTCAAATGGCACCAACAACATCTCGATCATCTCGTCGCGATGTTCGTCTGCCAAGGTCTCCATGGTGAGCCGGACAAAGTCGTGATCAGGTCGAAACTCGTCTACTTCTTCCAATTTAAAGGCGTAAACACGAGCTGCAGCTTTATAAACTGATTCCCTTTCGACGCCTTTTAAATCAGCGATAATGCGCCATAATGCAATTTTTCCGCCTTCAGCATCAAATAGCTTTAGGCCCTGGGCAGCTTGCTCATCCGTTACAATTCCATCTGCCAAGAGGGTCCGAACAACTCGGTCTTTGTGTAGCCTCTCGCCAAGTTCGCTGAGCTTAGCAGGTGTCAGGGGTGCTGCTGGCACTGCTTCCAATGCATCCTGAAGCGGGTCTGCGTGCTCGCTCAATTCAAAATCGATATGGGCGTTTTCAGAAGGCTCAATGCTATCAACACTGTATCCGCGCTTAACCAGAGAGATGGTTACGTCGTGCAATGGCCCACTAACAATCGTTTTGGGGCTATAACGGCACTCTAGCGGATTAGGGCAAGAAAGGATAGCAGATTGAACTCTTGAATCGAGCGGGTCAGAAGACAATACAATGACAGTGTATCGTCTGTCGGACATAGATAGATCAAGACTAATCGGGACGAGCCCTGCTGAAACCAATCGGGCTAGGTCTTCGCCGCCAATCACTTTCAGGATGTCGTCTAAAAAGGCTTCTGTTGGAGATTCGTCCAAATGTGGCTGAAAAGCATAGCCTTGATGCTGAGCAACGGACGCTTCAATTTGAATGGTATCCGTATCCGGATGCATACTTAGAACTCGCCATAAGTCTAGTCCCTCTTGGCGATTTCTAATTGCATCAAAAACCTGAGACATGGTAACCACGCCCATCTGAAGCAAAGACAGAACGATTTCATCCTTGACTACACCAGATACAGGAGAATTAACCTCAGCGATTGGTGAACTTGGACTGACCGGAGTGAACGACTCTTCATCAAGGTCAGTCAGGGCATCTTCATCCTCGATTGGAGCAAATTCACTTTCCGTCTCTGCTGCAAAGTCCAAATAGGAGTTCAGGCTTTCTTCTAAAGCGTGATCTCGGTTAAGCTCTTCGATTGCGCTTTCTGAGGCCGTAAGCGAATCAGCTTCCTTTTCGTTCGAATTAGGTTCGGTTGGCGCATCTAAATCGAAGACAACGCCTTCACTTAGTGCTTCATCAAGCAATTCATCGTCAGATCCGGGCAGATCCGAAGCCAACGCCTGGGAGGATCCTACTCCGTAAATTTCATCAAGCGTGAATGTGTTTTTATCAGTCCCGTTGGTCACACCGCCTTCCAAACTGCGAAGTGCTTCGGTCATCTCGTCAAGAGACATCGCACTCAGTTCAGAGATCGCCTGCTTAACTAAGCGGGCTTCTTCTTTTGATTCACGACCGCGCACTGGCTCTCGATCCTCGGATCGAGTGCCAGATTTTAGTCGCGATATGTCGAATAGTCGTTTGGACATGGTGTGATAAGAATATCTCTTACTTCATAAAATCGGTCGCAGATGGAGAAACCATAGCGAGTTCGGAAGAAAGAATGGTTAAACCCATAATTGCGAGCGTAATTATCAAGGCCACAACCGTCTGAATGACTTCAATAACGGATTTTAGCTTTAGCGACGTTTCGTTTTCGTAGTAGTCTGCCATTTGGCGGGCACTGTTTCGCACATTTCCTGTTTCAGAACCACTTCTAAATCGCGCTAACGCCATCGAAGTGAATGCACCCGATGCTTCCATAGCTTTGACTAGGTCGGCGCCTTGAGCCACCATCATGGGGATGGTGACGGTTTTTACTCGGTGCTCGATGTACCGATTTCCACTGGCTTCCGCAGCAATCTTAATCACGGAAATGTTTTCTCCACTTCCAGAATAGAGCACGGCAAACACACGGCAGAAAATCTCAATATTTAGCTTGTGTAGAAGTCCACCAATAATGGGAAGTCTAATCATGAATCGGTGTGTGAGAAAAACGCCTCTATTTGACCTCAAAAAGGCCATCACACCGCCAATAATTGAACCCGAGACCAGCAAAACATAAAACCAGTTGTGATCCATCCACTTCGAAAAATCGAGCGTGCTTTGCGTCATAGGTGGAAGTTCCAAACCGAAATTTTCAAACAAACCAGCTGTTTGAGGGAATATGTACCAAATGTAGAAGACAAAGGCAGCCGACAACACCAACAAGGTGATAACCGGCGTAATCATAGCGCTTTTAATACTTTTCTTGAACTCGTTTTGGCGCTCTAAGAACCTGGCCGTTGCTTCGTATATCTCGGACATATTCCCTGTCTGAGAAGCAATACCTAGCATGTAGGCCGTAAACTTGCCCAGCATATGTTGCTGCTTCATAAAGGCTTGTTGAGCTTCCATACCGCCTTTTAGGTCGGCGTTCAGATCTCGGATAACCTGTTTCAAGCTTTTGGAAGACACATCGTTAACGAGCAAATTCAGTACTTCGTCAAACGGCAGCTTTTCCTTGAGAAGGTTTGCAGAAAGCCGTACAAACATGATTAGGTCAGTCTGAGGCGGTTTTCTCTGAATATCAAATAGTACCTTCTGAATCTTGATGACTTCAAGACCCATTTTTGATAAAGCTGTCCGTAGTTCGTCTTCTGAAAATGCCTTTTGGCCGCCTTGGATTACCTTCCCGTTAAAGTGGCGAACTTTGTAGAGGTACGTGGAGCGCTGTTCAATACTTTCGGTACGGAAAGAATGCCGTTCCGCCAAGTCGCCAACTCTTTTTTTGGCGGCCTGAGCGCTAGGAGCAAACACAGTCCCCTGGACGGGCTGTCCGACCTGGCTAATTCCGTTAAATCTAAATTCTTTAACTGCCATGACTGTATTGTCCTTGAAAACTGTGTTGTGCTTTAAATTGTGAGCTCATTTCGGCGCTTTAGTGCTATTCAACAACGATTTCGCTATTGAAACTGATAATCGTTGAATCGATCGTGTAGTTCGTCAAATAGGTCCTGGCGCCGATTTCTGGATAGCGACGGCTATTCCCACTAATCACTAGATTCGTGTTTGTAGCGCTCGTAATTTCATATTTGGCGTGGTGCGTTTCCGCATCCATAAACAGCTTTCTCATGCCATTCGTCTCTAGTCCAATGTATTTAGCATTGCCGCCGCTGTAAGGATCCAGCTTCGTTTTCCAAAAAACAGCTGAAGTCGCAATTTCCAAATTCCGACTTACGATGTTTTCTGATTCTGCCTGCCTCATTTTGTTTTGGAAGGCAACTATGCCTGCGACCACCGCACTTGCGGCAATGATCACACCCATAACAAGCAGAAGTAATTGTTGCTGTCCCATCGCATTTTGAGGTCTAGTGTATCTGAGGAAAGTTTAGTCCTCCAGATAATCTGAGTATCGGCTGTGATGAAGCTTCCTTAACAAGATGAGACCGAATAAAAAAAGCTCGGGGAGGCTGCGTTTGCAGCCTCCCCGAGCTTAAATCCTACTTCAGTCTGTGACGTTAGGTCACATAAGAAGTATTCCTATTCGTCTACTGATTGATCTCAGTTGTGATATCACCAGGAGTCGTACCGGCAACGGTCAGAACTACTGTGTTCATCACGGTCGTTCCGTCTGTTCCATAGGACGTCGCGGTGATTTCAAGATCGGTGCCTGAGGCGTCCAAAACGAAAACACCGTTTAGGTTTTCGTAATCGTCGTCGCCAGCTGTGGCTGCAGTCAGAGCGGTGTCACCAACTGTGTAGCCAATCTGACCGAAGTTCAAACCAGTCCAATCTGCTGCACTAGCGCCGCCACCAAATGCACCTGGTTTTAGTTTCCATGCTTGAGCGTCGGAAGCGACACGGATTGCATCGTTAACCAGAGCGTCTGCATTAGCTTTTTTCTGGTTTTCTGAAAATGCCTGGATACCAACTACGACGGCCAAGCCGACGATAACGATACCTAGTACGAGAAGAAGTAATTGCTGTTGACCCATTTGGGAACCTCCTTGGTTGTTTGGTTAGGTCTGTATTGTTTAGTCGAACGCACTTCATTCGGAATTTCGTTCTGAATGCGGTATCGTCGGCGCGAGATCAGTCTTAAGAAAATGCAGTGTGAAGCTTTCGTGAAGCACCGGGCGCGGGTTGCCTTTTCTAATCAATATCCACGCAACACCTGCGAAATCGCGGCGTACACTTATATGTAGCGTGTTTTATTTGATTAAATAGGAAAAGGTTGGTGTCATGGTAGACAAAGAAAAAGTCCGCGTCACGATTGAAGAAATGAAAGTAAAGGGCGGCCACCTAGTAGATAAGGTGAAAGAAGTCATTGAAGAGGGTAACGCGCGTCGTCTCTTAATTAAGAAAGATCAACGTACCCTATTGGAGATTCCGTTGTCAGTTGGAGTAGGTGGCGCCACCGCTGCTGTATTCCTCCTCCCTACGTTAGCAGCCGTTGGCGCATTGGCAGCTCTAGTCTCAGATGTTACGATTGTAATTGAGCGAGAAGAAGCGCATGTGACCGATGTCGAAGTCGAAGAAGTGACTTCCGATAAAAAATGAGTTTATCTTGCAGGAAGACATTCTAGTATATACCCACTGATTTTATTGAGTCGGTGGCTTAGATAAATCCTACCGATGATTCAACAAAATGGACAGGAGCGTGCGATGGATGAAAACACATCGTATGCTCCTGTTGTCTTTAGTGACATTCTTTCCGCGGCCGAACGGATCGCAGGAAAAGCGCATCAAACTCAGATTGCCACCTCGCAATCAATTGATACGGCAAGCGGCGCCACCGTATTTATAAAGCCTGAAAATTTTCAGCGGACGGGGGCTTTCAAATTTAGAGGCGCATACAATGCAATGAGCCGCCTCTCCCCTGCTGAACAAGCAGCAGGCGTTTTGACCTTTTCATCCGGAAACCACGCCCAAGCGATCGCTCTGTCCGGACGTTTGTTAGGTATAAGGACTACTATTATAATGCCAGACGATGCGCCACTGGTAAAGAAGCAGGCAACAGAAGCCTACGGCGCTGAAATCATTAGCTACGACAAACATGTGGTGAGTCGCGAAGAACTAGCGACTCGGATTGCGCAGGAACGACAGCTTACCCTCATCCCACCCTACGACCATCCCCACGTGGTAGCTGGTCAAGGCACTGTTGGCCTTGAGCTTATGCAGGGCGTTTCAAATCTAGACTTCCTATTTGTGCCGTGCGGAGGTGGAGGGTTGCTTTCAGGATGTGCTATCGCAGCTAAAGCCCTTCAACCAGCGTGTCATGTCGTGGGTGTTGAACCCGCCACGGCCGACGACGCCACCCGAAGTTTCTACTCAGGAACGCTTCAGACCGTTACCAATCCAGACACGATTGCCGATGGCGCGCGAACTCCTTACTTGGGCAAGATCACGTTTCCATTGGTCAGAACACATGTCGATTCCATGATTACGGTCGAGGACAGCGAAATAGTGGATGCCATGAAGCTGCTTTGGAATCGAACCAAAATGATTATCGAGCCAACCGGAGCCATGTCTCTCGCAGGCGTTCTAAGTGGGAAAATGGATGTAAAGGGATGCCGAGTTGGAGTGGTCTTGAGCGGCGGGAATGTAGATTTAATTTCGGCCCTATCCTTATTCAGCATGCACCATAAAGCATAGCCCATGAAGCTTAACCTGTGAAGCATAGCCAAGACCAGATTCATGCCTTTCGGGCCTATCTAGATCCGATCGTGGAGCGTTTTGAATCGGTCGATTTTATCAAAGACGACCCCATTTCGATTCCTCATGGATTCGAGAATCCTGAGGACAAAGCGCTTATCGGTTTGTTTGCCGCCCTCTTGGCGTGGGGAAGGCGCGACATTATGATGTCTAAATTGGCTGACTTGTGTGAACGAATGGCGTTCAAACCGAGCCATTTCATCCACTCTTACAAACCAGCCACGCACAGAAACGCGCTTTCCGGGTTCGTACACCGGACGTTCAACGAGCAGGACGCTGAAGGATTAGTCTTGTCCTTACAATCGTTGACCAAGCGGCGTTCGTTGGAGTCGGTCTTCGTATCT
Organism: bacterium; assembly: GCA_013204185.1. Classification (GTDB taxonomy): domain Bacteria; phylum Bacteroidota; class Rhodothermia; order Rhodothermales; family UBA10348; genus UBA10348. The sequence goes on from JABMOI010000189.1 coordinate 42,380, forward strand.
GGGATGAAAGCGAACGCCCCCATTGAAAGCGGCATTCAGAACTTTTCCGAACACTTATTCAGCCATGTACCGGGGCAGCCAAAGCGAATTCAAAAGCACTTGGCTCGGCCATCAGCGGGTTCGGCCTGCAAACGCTTAAATATGTTCTTGCGATGGATGGTACGGCCGGGACCTGTGGATCTAGCCCTTTGGACCAACATAGATCCATCCGTGCTTATGCTACCGCTCGACGTTCATTCTGGAACCCAGGCGAGACGCGTGGGGCTTCTCTCTCGTCCTGCTAACGACTGGAAGGCTGTCCTTGAACTCAGTGACACGTGCCGCAGGTTATCCCCGGAGGATCCCTCCCGCTATGACTTCGCTCTCTTTGGAACGGGAGCCGCGGGTGAAAACCTTATTTCGCTCTAACTAAAGCGTTGAGCGATCCGCCACATGCGTTCCAATGGCATGATAAGCGCGCTGATGGTACACAATAGGCCTGGCCGCCGCCTTGCCCTCTTCCTCCGTGCCCTCTTCCATTCCCTCAACACAGCCTAGGATGATGGAGTGGTCTCCTCCGTCGTACACAACGGTTGTACGGCAATCAAAACGCACCAAATAGGCAGACAGGGATGGCAAGCCATGAGGACCTTCTGAAATGACTCCTGGCAGCATCTGCTCTTTTGTGCTCAGTTCCGCAACCGCAAACTGATCAGAAATGGCAGCTTGGTCGTCGCGCAGCACATGAACCAAGAATCGATCCGCCTTTACAAGACGGTCGTGGATGGTCGAATCCTTCTGGACGTTGAAGCAAATGAGCGGCGGCTCTAGCGAAAGAGATACAAACGACCCAATGGTCAGCCCAATTGGGCCATCCACAGCATCGTGGGTAACAACCGTTACCACTGTAGGTACATGTCGCATGCCTCTCCTGAACTGATCGGGACTTACAGGCGCGCTGGTTTCCTTGTTCATGGTCAACGGATTTAAGAAAAGACGTCCTTAACTCTAGAAAAGAACGATTTTCGATCTCCCAACGATTCGGGATTAGGTTTGAAGGAAGGCGAATCGCGCAGTTTTTCCATCAATTCAGCCTCCTCATCAGTTAGAACGGTAGGAGTCCATACATGGATTCGCACCATCTGATCCCCCCTTCTATTGGATTCGATATCCGGCAGCCCTCGCTCACGCATGCGAAGAATTTTTCCCGATTGAACACCAGGATCTACTTGAAGGCGTGCTTTCCCTTTGAGTGTCGGTACTTCAGCCTCCATTCCGAGCGCGGCATCTGGAATCGAAAGATGTAGCTCGTGAAAAATGTCCAGGCCTTCCCGCGTAAAGTATTCATGCGCCTTTTCTTCGATCTCAACTCTCAAATCGCCAGAGGGTCCTCCACGCATGCCTGCATTCCCAGCGCCGCGAAGGGTTAAATAATGACCTTCGAGTACGCCTGCAGGAACAGTAATGTTAATGGTTTCCTCGCCCTTATTCCGGCCTTCTCCAGAGCAGGATTCGCACGGCTTTTTAACGATCCGACCTTCTCCTCTACACGTGGGGCATGGCTGAACGTTTACAAACTGCCCGAAAACAGATCGGGTTACTTGTCTGACTTCGCCCTGTCCCTGACAGGTTTTGCACGATTCGTACCCCGTTGCTGGATCCGAAACGCCATGTCCTTCGCACACCTCGCACGAAACGAACTTTCGGACCTTAATTTTCTTCTCGGTCCCTTCTGCAATTTCTTCGAGAGCTAAAGGAAGCTTAATTCTGAGGTCAGATCCTGGCCGGCCCAGTCTACGGCCACGTTGTCCACCTGCACGGCCCCCGAACATCTCGTCGAAAATGCTCCCACCGCTTCCGAAAATATCACTGAACGCACTGAAAATATCATTGATGTCTTGAAATCCAGCAGCTCCTCCACCCGGATTGCCTTTCATTCCGGCGTGTCCAAACTGATCGTAGCGCTGACGCTTCGCTGGATCCGAAAGCACTTCATATGCCTGGGCAGCTTCTTTGAAGTTGTCTTCAGCAGCTTTGTCACCCGGATTTCTATCTGGATGATACTTCAAGGCCGCTTTGCGGTACGCTTTTTTGATTTCGTCCGCGGAAGCGTTCTTCTCGACGCCAATAATCTCGTAATAATCTCTCATGCTCTGCTGGTATAATCTATGCCGAACGGCGTGTGCCAATTCGTTTTTGGCCGATGCGATTTAGGCTGAAACGATGACGCGAGCGTGACGCAGCACCTTGTCGCCCATACGGAAACCCCGCTGAAGTTCTGAAATCACGATGCCTGCTTCTTGCCCTTCTTCTGCTGGCTGCTGCATCAATGCTTCATGCTCGGCTTCGTTAAATGGCTGTCCCAGTGTTTCCATCACGGTCACATTGAGTTTGGACAGTTCCTTCATCAATTTCTGATAGACCAGCTCTACGCCACTTTTGAGGGAAAGGTACGCCGGAGACAAATCGCCCTCGGTCTCGGCCTCAGCCTGATTGGTGGCTTCAAGAGACCGGTAAAAATCGTCAACCACATCCAATAACGTTTGAATGACGATGCTTTTGCCTAGAGAAACCGCTTGCGACTTCTCCTGCTCTGTTCTCCTGCGGTAGTTTTGAAACTCAGCAGCCTGACGTTTTAACTGATCGGTGGATTGTTCTAACTCTTCTTTGAGCTTTTCAATTTCAAGGCCCCGATCCGCTAATTCATCGATCGCTTGAATCACATGATCCCGCTCGTCTTCATCCAACAAATCGTCGGTTGAATCTACATTCGAATGATCGTTTGGAGATTGCATAGCGAGGTCTTTAGCTTGGTTTTTACGTTTGGACGCCATAATTACTCAATAATAAACGGTCAGCCTGTCTCTTTAGGCAAACCTGTCTTTTAGGCAAAATGTTCTGGGGACGACGGTGCACTCATTAAGGTGGACATGCCCTCAACCAGCGCAACGGCTCTGGCATAATTCATTCGAGTCGGTCCAATGAGGCCGACGATACCTTGCAAATTGCTGCGCGTGTATGGAGCTGTTACAATGGATAGCTTGCCGGACGAGAAATGCCCCAGCTCAATCCCAATTCGGATGGATGTCTGGCCTTGGGTGCCATAAATGGTTTCTTTGTGATGGGATTCGCCGTTCACATCGCGCTCAATAAGCTTTACCATGGACATCCCATCATCCAAAAGCTCAATCAGTTCTCGCATCGGCGCCGACTCCGAAAACTCGGGCTGCGCCAAAATGTGGGTTGTACCATCGAGCTGCACCATTCTGGATTCCGGGGTTTCGCTGAAAAGATCCGCCGACCGATTCACAACAAGACGAATAATGCCGGTCTCTTCTTCGGTTAAATCTTGAAAACGAGGTACACACGTGCGGCGAATTTCATCCAATGTGAGTCCTGCGAGGCGCTCATTTAGTAGCGCTACGAGAGCGTCTAGCTGCGAACGTCTGAGCTCAACGGCAACCTGCATCAAAATGGTTCGGATGAACCCGCCTTTGACACTGATCACGAACATGACCGTTTCGGAAGAGATTTGAACGATTTCTAACCTCTCGAGGACGCCGTTATTAATCTGCGGACTAAGTACCACGCCCAAGAGCCGCGCCAAACGCGACAACAACTTGGAGCTTTCCCGAATCAAGGCCTGCGTGTCCTGCATGGCCGACAGCATCTCTCGCTGCATCATGAGCTGTTCTTCGTTCGATATCACAGCTGTTTCCATGAGCTCGCTGACGAATGCTTGGTAACCCAACTTAGTAGGTATGCGGCCGGCAGAGGTAAACGGATGGCTAAGCAGCCCGAGCGTTTCCAATTCACTCATTTCGTTCCGAATAGTAGCCGGACTCATTGCCAAGTTATACCGCTTCTTCAACCAACTCGAACCGATGGGCCCAGCACTTTCAACGTGACTTTTTACCACCAGGCGCAAAACAGAGCGCTGCCTGAGAGTAAGCCGTCTAAGAATCAAGGATGGATCGTTGGATAACATGTGTTCGAATACGGTCGGGCGTTCAATTAGGCGCCGAAATTCCCGCGCGCGCGCCTTAAAAGTGAACCAATTTAATAACGGCTCCAACCCGTTAGCGCACCGAGTAGTTTCCCTTCTTTTCCTTTTCAAAGTATGGCGCTCGTTCCATACCGAGCAGCGCCCTTGAGCGGGTATCAAAAAGACGGCGGGGCTTCCTCCGAATGGAGGAAGCCCCGCCTATCAACGCATTGAATTACCAGGGTCCGCTACTCAACGCGCTGAATGTTAGATTCACGTTTGATTTTGTATTGAGCACCAAAATCAGTGCCGTAAGAATACTCGGCTGAAGCGTTTAACCGGCTTTCGCTCCGGTATGCTCTACCGTTTCCACCTTCATAGCCGTAGTAAGCGTCGTAATCGTCACTTGCTGCGCTAATTGCTTCCACGCCGTAGTCCCATAGCCATCCTTCGTCTTCAGGAAGAAGGGAAATAGGAGCAAATCCGTTGTAGTCGCGAGGGTCAAAAAGGCGGCTTCGAGAAACGCTTCTTACTGACTCTGAACGCAAGTTCAGTACGCCAACCCGGTACCCATCGGATGCCCGATATTTAGCTAGCGCGTAGTCGTCGTAAAATTTAGTAGAGATCATTTCAAACCCGGCTCTACGATCTCCCACTAGAAATACGTCACGATCGAATGTGATCTGCCCATCGCGAAAGACAGTAGCTTCAATCTGGGATAAGTTTCTCGGGATACGATCCACTTTGCCAAGATATCTGTTGCCTTCATACAGGGCGACTTCCTCTATCTCTATGTCTAGCACAGCGTAATCGTCTGTGGCATAACGAACCTTGTGACGGTACACGGTTTCCATTTCGATGCGTGAAGATCGATTTCGTGATCCCCAATTAGATTCCACGTACACCACCTGGCGATACCGATACCTTGGAGACCAATGTCTTTCGTATCGAAGTACCCAAGGCCAAGATACATGGATTGAGATCCTAGATTGGGGACGATAAGCCCGTTTAGATCCTACATTGAGGACAAACCGCGGAGCATATCTAACAGTGCGATTGCCATTTTTAGCACGAACAGGAATCCGCCTTGGCACGACAACGCTAGATCTGTTGCCACGAATTACGTCCTGGTTTCCTTTTCCGCCCACGCGACCTGCGTCAGTTGCACGCCGAGCGCTTGATCCGTTTGTAGATCGAGCACCAGAACCTGTGCTACGAGAGCCAGCCTGTTTGGCGTCGCGATCTACTCTGGCTCCACCACGGCTACCAGATGCATTCTGAGAACGGGTTGAATTGGAACCCCTAGTGGCGGATTGTTCGGCATTACTTTTACGGGCGTCAGATTTCCGTGCGTCCGACTTCCTAGCGTCAGATTTCCGGGCGTCAGCTTTTCGGGCATCTGACTTTCCAGCTGAAGTAGCTTTTCCCGCCGAACGGGCTTTTCCAGCAGAACCAGCTTTCCCGCGGTTCACCGTAACCTTCCCTTTGTCTGTTCGGGTCCGTTGCGCCATCGAATCGTGGGGCAGCGCGACAAGAGTGAAAACCGCCATCAAGATGGCGACTGAAAGTTTTCGAAGTGCAGTAGAATATTTTTTCATTTCGTTTACCCCGTTTCGATTTGTGTAGTGATGGTTGAAACGGACCCTACCAAACTCCTAGACAAAGTCGTGCCAGTCCACAAAACGTGTGAAAATGGGCGAAATGAGTTCTTTGTGAAGTACTACCTGTCTGCTATCGATGCCAGGCTGCCGGCAATTGTCTAGTAATCGCTACACTACAAAACCGAGGCACCGCCAAAAAACAATATGCCGCGGCCAAAACCTCAGGCCGGGACACCCCATACCATGATGCCGCCTATATGGCCCGTTAAACCCACCAATGCGGCTGCCACCACCACGAGCACAAGGGCCACAATCCGAATCCAGAGGCGCGTTCCCGACTGCTCGACATCGTTTCGGGAATGCCAGACGGCAAAAAGTAGCCAAACTAAACACGCGCCGAGGGCCCAAGAAGCCCACTCCCCCAAGTCTTCGTGGAGATGTACAAACTCGTCTACGATGGCAATACCTTCTCCCTGTTCCTCCATGAGCTCGCCCGTGCGAAGCGCAACGAGCGTACCAATCCATGCCACGGCCGTTAGCCAAAACGTGACGTAAAGCCAATACACCCTATTTCGAATGAGCCAACCAAGCGCAAAAGCCAGCGCGACGAAGGCCAAGGCAATTGGAAAATGAACCACAATAGGGTGGTTTACTGGGATGGAGTAATTAAGTATCTGATCTAACATGCTGCGAGAGTATTTTCGAGAACGCCCGAATAGACTGTGCGTAGTATACTCCTCAACATTGAAAATCACCTTTCCGATTCTAAGAACACGCTGATGAAGTTTCTAAAAACCCTGCTCGCCAACGTCCTAGGAACGTTTATTGCCATTGGCGTGCTCCTCTTTTTTGGCTTTTTGTTCTTAATAGCCATTGCAGCCAGCGCAGATCAAAAGTTGCCGGTCCTGAACGACACCATATTGACGCTGAATCTGCAAGGCTCCCTTCCAGAACGGGTTAGCGGTGATCCCTTAACTCAAATGTTTACCGGTGAAGCGTCAATTGACCTCCATACCACTATCAGCGCCATTAAAGCAGCCAAAACCGACAACCGAATTAAAGGAATTTGGCTTAGAAGCAATGGATTGCTCTCGTCTTGGGCTTCACTAGAAGCGCTACGCCGCTCCCTAGAAGACTTTAAAACCTCCGGAAAGCCCGTCTACGCCACGAGCAAGAATCACTTCATGATGGAGTCTGAATATTTTGTGGCCTCCGTTGCCGATAGCTTGTTTCTCGAACCCGAATCCATTTTCGAATTCAACGGGTTTGCGCTCACCTCAACGTTCTACGGCGACCTCTTTGATAAACTCGGAGTCAAAACGGAAGTGGTAAGGTCAGGGAAATACAAAGGCGCAGTCGAGGCTTATACGCGAAATAGCATGTCGGCTGAGAACAAAGAGCAGATGCAAGCGCTCCTCGATGGCATTGAGCGTTCGTTTTTGTCCTCCGTCAGCAGTTCCAGAAATAAAACAGAGGACGAAGTCAGCTCCCTGATGAACGAAGGTGCGATGTTCTCGGCAAGAGAAGCCTTCGATTCAGGTCTGGTAGACGGCCTTCTATTTGAGGACCAAACCATAGACCGGCTAAAACTGGTCGCTGGAACGGATTCATCCAAAACGTTAGCGACCCTCTCTGTTGCTGCTTATGCCCCGCATGTTAAACCTAAAACGTCTCCAAACAAGGTTGCCGTGGTCCATATTACCGGCACGATGATGTCTGGTATGCCGGCAGAATCGCCTTTGACGGGAGGATCTGTTGCCGGTTCAGAATCCATTGCCAAAGCCATTCAACAAGCCCGAAAACGTACGGGCGTCCAAGCTATGGTCATTCGCATTAATTCTCCTGGAGGATTTGCACCTGCGGGAGACGCCATGCTGCGTGAAATTGAACTTACGTCCCAGACCATGCCAGTTGTCATCTCCATGGGAGACCTAGCCGCTTCTGGTGGATACTGGGTTGCCACGGGCGGACGGCGCATTTTCGCTGAGAACAACACCATTACGGGCTCCATTGGCGTCTTTTCGATGTTTTTCGATATGAGTGGGCTGGTTGAGGACAAACTTGGAGTTACGTTCGACAACGTGACCACTGGCCCCCACGCCGATATGTTTTCGGGGATGCGAGGATATACCGAGGCCGAGCGAGCCATTTTGGGCAAAGCAACGGACGGGACGTATCAGGCTTTTCTTGAAAAGGTCGCCGCGAGCAGAGGGATGACGGTGGACGCAGTTCAAGAAATCGCGCAGGGCCGCGTTTGGACGGGAGAAGATGCCGTTCGGGAAGGCTTGGTCGATGAGATTGGTGGACTAGACTCCGCTATTCGATACGCTGCGGCAGAAGCATCTATGGATGCATCCTCCATTGAAATAGTCCGATACCCTGCCACTAAGTCGTTTTTAGACCAATTTATGCGCTCGCCCATTGCAGGGGTTCGGGTCATTGCCGGTGCATTATCTCCTCAGACACCGTTCATAGGCTCTGAGCAGCTTAAAGAACTGCAGGGCATGATGAAGGGTCAAGGCGAAGTCCAGGCCTATTGGCCTTGGAAAGTGGTGATTAGATAAGCGATTTGCCCGTCATGCTTTCCGGCTTTTCGATCCCAAGCATCGCAAGAATGGTGGGCGCTATGTCACCCAGTTTTCCGTGCTGAACGGGCCCTGAAAAGCCATCTTGAATGACGAGGTGAGGAACCGGAACGGTGGTGTGGGCTGTGTGCGGAGTCCCATCAGGATTACGCATGCGGTCTGAATTCCCGTGATCGGCAATAATGTTAACTGAGTACCCTGACTCCAGCGCCGCATCGACCACCACTTTGGCCGCAGCATCCACTGCCTCAACTGCTTTGATAGCCGCTTCCATCACACCGGTGTGCCCCACCATGTCGGGGTTAGCAAAGTTTATCACGACCAACGCGTAATCCTTCGCCTGGATGGCCTCAGCCACTTTTGAAGCCAATTCCGGAGCGCTCATTTCGGGCTGAAGGTCGTACGTAGCCACTTTAGGAGAGGCTACCAAGATGCGGTCTTCTCCCGTAAACGGCGTTTCGCGTCCTCCATTAAAGAAATAGGTCACGTGCGGATACTTTTCCGTTTCCGCGGCGCGAAGCTGCTCAAATCCGGCTTCGGCAATCACCTCGCCCAGCGTGTGAGTGAGATTTAGCTTCGGAAAAGCCACTGGGTTAGAAAACGAGCCTTCGTACAAGGCAAAGGAAACGTAATGCAGTGGCGTCAGCCGTTTTCGTTCAAACCCGCCGAAAGACTCGTCTAGGAGTGCATGGGTGAGCTGCCGAGCTCTATCCGCCCTGAAATTGATGAAAATGATGGTATCGTTTGGCTTAATTCGGCCATTTGTGCCCGATCCAATGATATAGGGCTCCACAAACTCGTCCGTTGTGCCCGCAGCATACGCTGCGTCAATGGCTTCAGCGGACGTTGCAAAACGAGTTCCAACCCCATCTACTAGCAGGTCGTAGGCCTTTTTAATGCGGGGCCATCTGTGATCGCGATCCATTGCCCAATAGCGACCCACTACCGATGCTACGTGGCCACACCCAAGACGCGCCATGTAGGCTTCAAGATCCGCGAGGTACTGCTTCCCTCCGTGCGGAGACGTGTCCCTGCCGTCGGTGAAGGCGTGAATGGCGAGCGACGACCGATCAAATCCTTTAGATGCTGCCAGTTTTATCACAGCAAAAAGGTGGTTGATGTGAGAGTGCACTCCCCCATCCGACAAAAGACCCAAGATGTGAACCGTTTGGCCTGATTTTTTAGCCGCTTCCAAAGCATTTACCAAGACCTCATTGGCAAAAAACGATTCGTCCCGAATGGCTTCATCAATGCGCGTCATGTCTTGATAGACCACTCGGCCTGCGCCCAAATTCATGTGGCCCACTTCGGAATTCCCCATCTGACCTTCGGGCAACCCAACCGCTAAACCACTGGCGTCGAGCGTGCCATGCGGATACCTAGCAAAAAGCGAATCTAGAAAGGGTTTGTTGGCATGGTCAATCGCGCTGACAGAAGGATCTTCTGCAATGCCATAACCGTCTAGAATCATCAATAGGTGCTTTTTCATTCACTTTGGGCCGAAATATTATCTGGTAGCTCGCGTCACGTTTCTATCAACCAACTTGCGGCAAATAAGATCTTTCAAAAAGGAGGCTTCGGGGCAAGATTTACACGCGAAAATCCTTGACTTGCTTGGTGGTTTTCCCTGTTTTGGGCACGAACACATTCATCGAACCGCAGCTGGGACAGGATACTTGATCCACTCCATTTCGATCAGAGACGGTGTCCGGTTCGTCAAAGTAATGCTTACGCGTCGCGCAATAGTACTTGCCTTTCTTGGGGTCGAGTCCGGTTCGATCCGGAGGCAATTTCTTTAGGCTTTCTAGGTATGAACAACATGCGGTCACTGCGCACGATTCGCATTTGGGAGTGCGGGCCGTGCACGTGTATCGGCCATGAAGGATCAATAAATGATGGGCTTCTCCCCAGCTTTCTTCTGGCAAAAGGCGCTTTAATTGACGCTCTACTTTTTCGGGCGTGTCCGCCTTTGCGCCAACCAACCCCAGCCTATTCGCCACCCTAAAAACGTGGGTATCCACGGCAAGCGTCGGCACGTTAAACGCAACGGAGGCAACCACTTGCGCCGTTTTTCGCCCCACGCCTGGAAGCAGTACAAGCTCGTCCACCGTACCAGGGACTTGTCCCCCAAATCGCTCTTCAAGGAGCGTTGCCGTTTTAACGAGATGCGTTGCTTTGCTGTTGGGATAGGAAATGGACTTAATCCAGGGAAAGACGTCTTCCGGAGCGAGGCCGTGCATGGACTTACTATCTGGAAATCGCTCAAAGAGCGCAGGAGTAACAAGATTTACTCTCGCGTCCGTACATTGGGCCGATAACATGACTGCGACCAATAGCTGCCACGTATTTGTGTACTCCAGTTCCGTTTCAGGCTCAGGTATTACCTCGCGTAGCGCTGAGATCGCACATGTGGCCTTTTGAATTCTACTCATAACCCGTGTTTTATTTCTTGAATCGCCGTCTCGACATAAACTACGCACGCGTGCGCTCTACATTTTGGGCTTTTCTATTGTGCGCGGCCCTGCTTTTTCTGTTCGATTCAACAGATGCAAAAGCCCAGTTACCGCCAACCGTGTCCGGTTCGACCGAGGTCTCGATCCTCACTATTTACCCCGGCGAACCCACCTATTCGGCTTGGGGCCACTCCGCGCTTCGCATCGTAGACCCGGTCACGGGACTCGACGCAGCCTTTAACTATGGCACATTCGACATCACGGCTCCCTATTTCATCCCACGTTTTGCCTATGGGGATATGCTCTACCAGCTTTCGGCAGACCCTACGTCGGCCTTGTTTCGAGGGGCAAGCTATCAAAAGCGCTCAGTTGTCGAGCAGGTTCTTTCGCTCGATTCAACTCAAGTGGCGGGTATTTATGCGCTGCTGCTAGAGAACCTCAAGCCTGAAAACAGGCTCTACCAATACGATTTTGTATTCGACAATTGCTCTACGCGCCTATTGGACCTTCTTTTTTCGGTTGATGGCATCATACTTCCCGCAACGGACCCTTACGACTCCACGATTCGGGAGATGCTCGATGAGTTCGTTCACGACAGGGCCATGCTTGACCTAGGCATTGACTTGGTGATTGGAAGCCGCCTCGACGTGGCGCCTACGCTACGGGAACGGACGTTTCTTCCGACCTACTTGATGGATGTGCTGGATGAATCGACTACGCCCGCGGGAGCGGCCATTGTAACAGAAAAGCGAATGGTTCTGGAGTACGATCCGCTCCACGTAGACCGAGCGCTGCCGTGGACCTTCTGGGTGAACTTTGCGTGGGTTGCCATTGTGCTAGCTTGGTGGCGCGGCGCTTCACGCCTGCCAGCCTGGTTTGATCGCTGGCTCTTGGGAATTGTGGGGTTTGTGGGCCTATTTCTGCTGGGAATGTGGTTTTTAACGCTCCACCACGTCACAGCCGCAAACTGGAATATTGCTTGGGCCCTTCCTTCGCATCTGGTGTTCAGCCTTTTCTGGAAACGACTCAGCTTTAAACGGGCCTATTTCCGGTGGGCCGGTGTTTGGACCACAGGGATAGCCATTTTCTCTGTTTTCCAAGCGCAGCACATTCCAGAGGCCATGTGGCCGGTTGTGGTTTTGCTTGTGCTGAGGCTCCTGGCGCTTTCTATTCCAGAAGCGCATAGCCCCGCTTCGAATTAAGCCCGCGTGCGTTTAGCTGGACCGCTTTCTTGTTCGGGGCTCTGGTGAGCGTCGTCAAGGTCTAATTTCTCGGGCACCCGCTCTTGCTCCACAGACCGATCAAAGTATTCCAAGTCCAAGCCGGCCGTTTCCGAAGCATCCTTTTCGTGATTCGCGACAATCTCTTCGTGTAGCGCCCCAGGCGCCCTCAGGCTGCCTTTCGAAACGAGATTCAGCGCAATGGAGCCGATCGCGTCCATTTGGTCGGCTCGGTCGTAGCGCCACTGGGATAGTTGAAGGCCCGTAAAGCCAATCCCTGCGATGCCTGCAACGGCAAAAAATATGGCAGGAAATAAGATGCTGAAATCCACTCCCGAAGCAAGGGCAGAACTTATAAAGATGAAAATGCCCGCCATAATCCAGCTGATACTTGCCCACAGAAATCCTTTTGCACTTCCCTTCTCAGTCCCCATTCTGAGCCTGTGGCCATGAGGGGTTGGCTCGACGAGGATATGAAGGTTTCCGTTCGACCATTCTCTAAGCTTCCCTTCCCGTGTAATTTTCCCACGAGCACCAAAAGCCTGCCTAATTTCTACAACAAGTTTGTCCCAACTGTCGTCCGAAAGAGGTGCTTTGAGGTCGATAATGCGGTGAACTGAGGTCTGCAAACCCAAAAAACGCTTTTCGGGTGGAGCCTCTACCGTGTGCTCTAGACGAGCGGCGGCGTCTGAGATAAACTCGGGCGAAATACCTGCCTCTCTGGCTATCAAATGCAGATCCTCGAGCGTTAACCCATCCTCCAAGGCCGATCGTTCTTTAATCCGTTCTTGTTCTTCTGATGCTTTTTTGAAAATATCAGCGATTTCTTTCTGACTATATCGACGATCAGAATCCATACCAAGAACGGCTTAAAAGGGCCATTTTCGAACCAACCTATTTAGAAGGGTCGAAATAGCACGTTAAAATTGAGGACATTTTTTCGTCACCTACGGCTATCTGGCTACAAAGATGCCGAGTCTCTTCAGGCAAAAGCTTCTGCAAGGGTTGCTCGACCTTGGGATAATACTTGAATGCAGCTTCAAGTTTTTTGTCCCAAACCCTGTGATATTTCACTAGATCGTCCGGGTACACTTTCTTACGTCGCTTTCCCTCGTCCATTGCGCGGAATGGTTCTGTGATGTTAAGATATCCGTAGTCGTCCGTGAGCTCTTCCCCTGGATGAATGTCTCGCACTGCAAATTCGAAGTCGTATGCAGTAGAAATGCAGGTAGAGTTAAAGCTGTGGTTAACGAAACGACCATTATCCCAGCAAAGGACGAAGTTACCTGCGTTATTGCGGTAGCAGTAGGTGCTGAGAATGTGTTGATACTCGGCTCCCATCTGGTCGATTTGCATCGGAGAAAAGACACGGTCCAATTTGTCTTGAACCCAAGTAATAGTGCCCTTGGGAATTAATTTGGTGGCTACAACGCCGTAACCAATTTCCGAACTGATAAATCTCAACTCAGTATCAGGATGAATCATTCTTTGCTCAAAAGCTGGGTTAGAAAGGACTTGTTTTTTGGGGTTGGGATGCCCCGGTAATAGGCGGCGAATGGTATGAGTTAGACGCACATTTTGCAATACACTCACCCCGTGATTTATTTGAGAACCGCGCGTTTCCCGAGGCAAACAAAAGCTGGGGCACAATAAAGCGGGGGCTTTGCGCATGCGCAAAGCCCCCGCTTCAAACACAGTGCGAAGCTATGGCTTCGGCTGAAGGATTCCTACCTGTTAAGTAGGACCCTGTATCCAAACATGAATCGGTTGTAGTCAAAGAAGTCCAGCGTGCTGAACTCTCCGAAAAACGTAGTCCCCGTTTTGGCTTCGTATTCGATACCTACAAACAGATTCAGCTTCATCTCCAGACCGGATAGAAACTTGTCGCTTACCAACCCAGCCCCAACACCGGTGTAGAAGTCGGTGTTTGCGCCTAGTTCATACGGGTACCAAGCGAAGTTGGCTAGTGCGCTTAGGCCTACTGCTTCCCCTATAACTAGTGATGCTTCTGGCATGAAACGTACTTTTTGATCTGGGAAGCGGTAATCCGCGCGCGCTCCGAGAATCACGGCATCGATTCCGTCCTTGAGTCCGAGGCCAATTTGAGGCAGTACGCTGTGTAGGTGACGATCTCTCCATAACGCGACCAACCCAGTAGCACCAGTGTTCGAAGAGTCTGTTGTCGCTGTATGGACAAGGACTTCTTCTACTTCAGGCTCTCTGGCTGAGTCCTGTGCTCTATTGACTTCATCTGCAATGCGTCTGTCTAACCGGTCCTCCATCTGACGCAAGCTTTTTTCAAGCTGTTCGGCTGTTACACCGCCTTGATTGCCAGTTGCCTTGGGTTGTTCGTCCAATACCTGTTTGACAATCTCTTTGATCGCTTCCGGTGAAATAGTAGTAGCAACAGGCACACCCATGGAGTCTGTAACTACTTTGAATCCACCCGGCTTTCCATCCACAACCTGGAATGAGGAATCGATACCGACAGGTTGAACAATGCTAGAATCAACGCGGATGCGGCTATCTGTTGCGCCAAAACGGATGTAGATTTCACCCACTTCCGGTACAGGAATGGTCATGGTGCGGTCAGAAATGTTGCTTTTCGCGCCTTTTACCACCACAGAATCCACTTCGACGACTTTTTCCATGTTTTTCGGCGTGGTCTGAAGCGAATCGAGGCGTGACTGCATTTTCTTGAGCTCTGCTTCAAGCGCAATGACGCGGGCTTCTTCCGGCGTTACGGTTTTAACTTCCGTGACCACATCACCATTTTCATCCACCGTTACTTCGACTTCCATCTCTTCGGCAGGCATCGATCTGATTTCACGCTCTGTAACCGTCGAAGAAGACTTGCGAGGTTTGCGCCCAATACTGAAATTGATACCGCCAGTGTACATCAGGCTTCCAAACACGCTGCTAGGGCCGTTTACGTCGGCAACATCTTCGGTGCTCATGAAGAGGCCACGCACACCACCTTGTATTTTAATTCCTGAGGTAATGGGGACTTCAAGGCCTGCTCCACCCGTTGCGAAGTATCGACTTTCAGCAACAACGCCATCTGCGCCCGTAAATAGGTCACTTTTCTCGCCATTGAGATACCCGGCGCCTACAATGAGATAGGGCGTGACTCCGCCATCACCAAAACGTAGGTCGAGTTCACCACCATACATTTTAAGCTTGCCGAACCCTTTTGGGACGCCGCCATCGAATGCGGTTGTTTGCTCTGTATCTACCCAGTAGAAACCACGGATACCGATATAAGGACCTAGGTCAAAACCGGCGTTAACACCCGCAACGGCTGTAGACTTAGGAAATCCTAAGGCTTCGTTGAAATCGATTTGGCCGTAGAAAGGCTCGATAGCCAAGCGGAAACCGCCACCGCTTAACTGGCTCAGCATGGCCCGGTCGGTTTCGGTAAGGCCATTGCCCGAGCGTCCACCTAAAAAGATCTTGAGTGAGGTAGAAAGTACTGGGTTGTTTACGGTAACCAAATTGAAGCTTTCGCGGGTCAATCCAACCGCCGTAAGGTCGCTTTCAGATAAGAACGTAGAAGCTGGATTGTAGCGGTATGAAAGGTTCTCGGCGCCCACCGAAAGAGTGTATCTCTCTGCTACGCTGAAGGTTAGCCCAACGCCGAGGTTCGAATAGATTTGCTCGCTCGACTGAACGCCTTCGCCCTTGAACTCCTGAATTCCGGTCCCTGCCGTGATAAACGGGATGAAACGACCGCTCCCAATGTTGATT
>JABMOI010000190.1 GCA_013204185.1 bacterium
GTCTGAGATTGGGCCGTATGCGTCAACTGCAAGCTGAATACCAGTAACAGAAAGCATTCCGACGGCTGCAATTGCGATTCCGTAAAGACCGGCAAACGAAAATGCACCGATAATTGCGAGAGCCAACACCACGGCTGGAATACCTGTTGAGAACATCCCTACACCGAGGCCGGCGATGATGTTTGTAGCAGATCCAGTGACAGATTGATGCGCAATTCCCGTGACCGGACCTTTATCTGTAGCTGTGTAATATTCGGTTACAAGCCCAATGATCGTTCCAGAAGCCAAGCCGATCAGAACAGCGTAAAAGACTCCCATCGAAGTGTAGTCAAAGGCGTCGCCATTGAAGCTCACTGCAGACCAGCTTTCAGGCAGCATCATGGTGATGATGAAATAGGACAGGACCGCCATAAATCCGGCTGCACCAAACTCACCAATATTAAGAGCGTGCTGTGGATTACCACCTTCTTTCGTTTTGACGAAGAACGATCCAGCAATCGAGACCAAGATACCGACGCCAGCTAGGACGAGGGGCAACAAAATTGGGCTCAATTCGCCGTATGCACTCGAACTCATGGCAGGCACTGAGATGAACGCGGTTCCTAGTACCATCGTACCGATAATCGATCCGACATAACTTTCAAACAAGTCAGCACCCATTCCAGCAACGTCGCCAACGTTGTCACCAACGTTATCGGCAATCGTAGCCGGGTTACGAGGGTCGTCTTCAGGAATTCCTTCGTAGACTTTTCCGGCCAAGTCAGCTCCCACGTCAGCTGCTTTGGTGTAAATACCACCGCCAACACGTGCAAAAAGAGCGATGGAAGAGGCACCCAATGAAAAGCCTGAAATGACACCAACAATTTTAGTGATGTCCCATACAGTCATGCTGTCGTAAGCGATGAAGAGTGTTCCTAGTCCAAGTACACCTAGGCCAACTACGCTTAATCCCATCACTAGGCCACCTGAAAAGGCAACATTTAATGCGGGCGCGAGACCAGTTCTAGCAGCTTGGGTCGTACGGACATTTGCTTTTGTTGCAACGGTCATGCCTACGAAACCGGCAAGTGCACTACAAAAGGCACCGACAACGAAGGAAATTGAGATCATCCACGATGATTCTGGCTGACTCGAATTGGCAAAAGCCAAAAGAGCCGCAACAACAATTACGAAAATGAACAGAACGCGATATTCCTGACGAAGGAATTCGCGAGCTCCTTCCGCAATTGCATCGGAAAGCTCTACCATTAGTTCATTGCCGGGGTCTTGTTTACCAACCCACTTTGCACGCGTATAGGCGTAAACAAGGGCTAAAACACCCGCTACAGGAACCAGATAAGTCAATGTGGCAATGTTCATTGCGATGAAGATCCTCTGATTGGTTGGAGGGCGAATTGACCCTCATAATTGCAAATAGAATGAATCCGCAAAAAATACCCTTTTCAAGGCACTTTTTGTACTCGTTAACCAAGAATTCTAGTAGGACTGGAAGCGCTTCCAGAAAGAGATGAATGGTGCACAAAATTCTACCCCATAGCGTGAAAGATGGGTTCTTAGTTTATTGACTGACGTATAAACTCGGTCCATCCCCACGTTTCAAGCCAGTTATCTACCTGAATTAGTTGGCTTAGACAACGTTTTCTCTATGACTATCGTTGTTTTTAGTCGAACCACCTACCCCCAGTTCAATGAAACGATCACCTGATTTTCCATTCTCCACAGTATCAGCTCCGACGTTTTGGCAATTAAAACGCTGGGGTATCCCCCGCTTTTTGATGGTTTGCGTTCTGCTCGTTTTCTCTTTTTCAGACGCCCTCAGTCAATCTGTTTTTGAAGTTGTGGCCTCCAGCGACAATACCTTGTATGAGGCCGCTGCGGGAGGAATAAGCAACGGTTCTGGTCAATATTTATTCGCCGGCAGGACGAGTTCCGCTGCCGAATTAAGAAGAGGACTCTTGAGATTTGATTTGAGCCAGCTAGCATCCGCTGGGTCAGGTATCAGAATTGATAGTGCCATTGTGACCCTACACATGTCAAAAAGTGTAGCCGGTTCAATGGACGTAGGGCTTCACAAAATGCAGGCGAATTGGGGTGAAGGCTCCTCAGATGCTCCAGGAGAAGAAGGGGCGGGAACGAGTGCGGCTTCGGAGGATGCCACTTGGACGCATGCCGTGCATACCCAAACTGCGTGGCAAACGCCCGGAGGTGACTTCGAATCTGAAGCTATAGCTAGCCAGAGCGTTGCAAATGTTGGTTTTTATCGTTGGAAAAGCACTTCCCTAACGTCCACGATTCAGGATTGGTTAGACAATCCGCTTTCAAATTTTGGATTAGCCATCATTGGAAACGAACAGGCGGCGTCTCGTACCACCAAACGTTTTGACAGTCGAGAAAACCAGGTCGCTCTCAATAGGCCCGTACTGAAGGTTTACTATTCGGTGGGAGTCGGAATCGAAAATGGAAGTCAGATTCCAATGTCAGACTTCAGCTTAGATGTTTTTCCAAACCCAGCTAATCGGTCCGAAGATATTTCCTTCCGCTTTGATTCCCCCGTAATTGGGCCCGTCCACGTTTCAGCTTACGATCTATTGGGCCGCAAACTTCAATCGTACATGCTCGAAACTGAATCTTCAGGAAGTAATACCGCTACGTTCTCGCCCAACGGTCTTTCCTCTGGCAGGTACATCTTGCTTCTCGAGCAAGATGGGGCGAGAAAAACCGTTATGATTGTACTGAAATAACGCGTTGCCGAGGGCTTTTTAACCGTTATATCGATTCATCGACGTCACAATTCCGTCAGTGACGAATGTCAAAGCCGCATCGCGTGCTTTCTCGATGGCCGGATCGATCAGAAGTCTTTCCTCTTCCGTGAATGGTTCAAGCACGTATTGCGCTTGTTGCCCCCTTCCATAATTATTCCCTACGCCAATTCTTAATCTCGGGAATTGATTGGTGTCCAGCCAATCGGCAATGTCTTCCATCCCGTTGTGACCACCCGTCCCACCATTTCCTCGAATGCGAATCACACCTGTGTCCAGGTGAATGTCGTCGACAATCACAAGGATGTCTTCTGGTTTCAGATCACTTTTCCGAACAATCTCTTCTACTGCCAGGCCACTTCGGTTCATGAAGGTCTGAGGCATACAAACGCCAAGGGGCCTTCCCCTCCAAGATCCCCAGGCAATACGGGATTGGCCTTTCGTTGTAAATGGCTCCTTGATGCGATCTGCAATGGCCTCTACAACTTCAAAACCAATGTTATGTCTCGTTTTATCGTAGGCGGAGCCTGGATTCCCAAGACCCACAATTAAGCGTTTGGATGCAGCCATTCTATTTTAATAGGGAGTTTCACGGGGTTGCGCGCCGGATCGAACGATCTAATATAAGTATCACTCGGTAGCAGCACGAACGGCCAGGTTGGCCGAATGAATTGACAAAATAGGATGCAGAGTGCCCTAAAAAAAGAAGCCGGAGTCGCGACACGTCGCGACTCCGGCTTGAATAGGTCTAAAACTAAACGTGCATTGAAGCCGTCTAGCTTTCAGATTCTCCTTCGCCGCCTTCAGTTGATTCAGCGCCTTCTGTTGCTGCGCCTTCTTCATCTTCATCTTCGTCGAGCGAAATAGCAACACGAGGACGGATAATGGAAACCAACGTTTGATCTGAAGCAGCCTTGATCTCTAGGCCGGGCACGTTAAACGTACGGACCAAAATGGACTGACCGATTTTCAATTTTGAAATATCGACCTCCAAAAAGTCAGGCAAGTTTTCTGGCAAACATTTGATGGAAATTTTGTGCACAAATGTTTTGAGCGAACCACCGTTACGAACTCCCGGAGCATTACCTGTGTAATGCACGGGGACTTTAATGGTGATCATCTCTTTCGGATTCAGAGCCTGAAAATCAGCGTGAATTACACGATCAGTCACAGGATGAAAATCGACATCTTTCAGGACGCAATCGTATTTGGTGCCTTCTAGGTCGACTGATACTTTGTGGAATTCGTCTGTATAGATCAAGTCTCTGAGGCTCAGCTCTTTGACTTGAAAGGAACGGGGCTCAATGCCGTGTCCGTACAGCACGCAAGGAACTGAATCCTCTCTGCGGGCGGCTTTTGCAGCCGTTTTGCCGGCCAACCTGGCTTTCGCTTCTAGCGTGATGACATCCATGACTTTTATACCTGCTAAGTGTTGTAAGAATTAGGTTTACGCAAGAAACAGTGTTGATACTGATTCATCCGTGTAGATACGGCGTATGGCATCTGCAAAAATTTCCGCCACACTAACCACTTTGATCTTATCGGAAGTCCGAGTCAAAGGGATCGTATCCGTAACGAGAAGGCTTGATAACGCCGAGTTTTCAATTCGATCGAATGCTGGGCCAGAAAGTAATGGGTGCGTTCCCGCAGCCATAATATCCAAAGCTCCAGCTTCTTTTAGAGCATTGGCCGCATTGGTCAATGTTCCTGCTGTGTCAATCATGTCGTCGATAATCAAGGCGTTTTTGCCCTCGACTTCACCAATGATATTCATGACTTCAGCAACATTCTGGCTTGGCCGACGCTTGTCTATAATGGCAAGGTCAGCATCCAATCTTTTAGCATACGACCTAGCCATTTTGACACTCCCAACATCGGGAGCGACAACGACCAAGTTTTCCAGCTTCTGTTTGCGAAAATAGTCCGCAAAAATGGCAGATCCGTACAAATGATCTACGGGAACGTCAAAAAAGCCTTGAATCTGGGATGCGTGGAGGTCCATTGTTAAGACCCGATCCACTCCAGAAACCGTCAGGATATTGGCCATAAGCTTGGCCGCAATCGAGACACGAGGTTGGTCTTTACGTTCCTGACGAGCATAACCGAAATACGGAATAACCGCAGTAATTCTACCCGCAGATGCCCGTTTTGCGGCATCTATCAACAAAAATAACTCAAGCCAATTGTCCGCATTAGGTTGCGTACTTTGAATGAGAAACACGTCACAACCACGAATTGATTCTTCGTAGTGGACGTACATCTCCCCATCCGAGAAATTTTTAATTTCTACATGACCCAACTCCTGGCCATAAGCATGGGCAATGCTTCTGGCCAAAGCAGGATTCGAACGTCCTGCAAAAATGCTGATGGGATGATGGTTAAGATTACTCATTCAGATGCTCATAAGAGCAAATCGCTTTTGTTTATGTTGCCCCGGGTGGATTCGAACCACCACGTACGGCTTCAAAGGCCGCTGTCCTGCCATTAGACGACGGGGCAGTGAATTACCCACACCTTAAAAGGCGGGCAAATCAAGGTTTCGCCATTCGGGCCGGGACCCAAAACTGTACAGACCTGAAAAAATAGTGACTTTTTACGCCTAGCGCAACGCGCTGAGGCCTACAGGACAATCACCTCACAAAATTCACGTCCCTCCCATATTTCCTCATAACACGGGCAACCTCATCCAAATCAATGGCTTTTATCGTCCCTCGGTGCCCTTTTACGGTCTGAGCTTTGAACAATGCGTTGTAAATGGCTTCCTCTGTGGCTTCCACAGCCGCTTGAAATAGCGGTGAAACCGCATCATTCCCCAATTCTACATCTGGTTTTGCGCCTTCGCCCCTTCGAACTGAAAGCGAAGTCGAAAATGCAACGGCATAGTCCCCACTTCCATTGGTTGCTGGAGAACCTGATTTCCCAACAGCCAACATGGCCCGAGCTGCTAGCCTGCTCAGATTTCGATCAGAAAGCGGCGCATCGGTCGCCAAGACAATGATCACAGACCCGTCTGCGTCCCCTTCGTCTAGTTCTCGTTTGAGATAGTATTGGCCCAATTCCTCGCCCACCGGGACACCGTCCACCTGCAAGATGCCGCCGTAGTTTGTTTGCACCAGCGCGCCTACCGTATAGGAGCCAAAAGAAGCAGGAAGTTGCCTTGAACTTGTGCCAATCCCACCTTTCCAGCCGAAGGAAACCGTCCCCGTTCCAGCCCCAATGCTCCCTTCCTCTACCGGCCCGGACGTTGCCTTTGAAATGGCTTCCAACACGTGTTCAGCCTGGACGTGGCGGCCGCGAATGTCATTTAGAAAGCCGTCGTTCGTCTCCCCGACCACTGCATTTACGGATCGAACGTTTTCGTTTCCTTCCTGAGCTAGCGTCCATGAAATAACTCCTTCCATCCCTTGTGGCACCGAAAGCGTGTTGGTTAGGACGATGGGCGTTTCAATTTCACCCAATTCAATAATCTGGGTACTGCCCGCAAACTTCCCATATCCATTCCCTTGAAAAAAGCCTGCAGGGACTTTTGAGCGGTATATATTCCCAGCATGAGCCCGGATGGCCGTGACTCCTGTACGAATACTGTCGCCCAGTATGAGTGTCGTGTGGCCAACCAAAACACCATCGACGTCAGTTATTGCATTTAGAGGGCCCGTTTGCAAGACACCCGGCTCAATACCTAGGTCTCTTGCCCGGGCTCGCTCCTCCCCTGCCACGTTTTCACTCGCATTTTGACCATGTGCTGCCGGCGCGTGGCAGACCCAAACACCCCAAAACAAAACAATCAAAAACGCAGACCTAGGCCACGTTTTTTGGGTGGGAGGAAATAAAAACATGTGATTTAGTTTGGGTTGAATGGGACTTAGTCGGAATTCTACAATATAATCCCATTCAGCCGGTGCGCTTCTATGCCTACCGGAATCCATTTGAATGGGGAAGAAGGATCATGATTGGAATTTTAGGAGGGATGGGACCTCAGGCAGGAGTCGATTTGGCTTCAAAGATCATTTCCCAAACTAGAGCTGAAAAAGACCAAGACCATATTCCTCTCTTGTTAGTGGGTGATCCACTCGTCCCAGATCGGACTGCTTTTTTGTTCGGACGCACGGACATTAATCCAGCCCTCGCCATGGCAAAAAGCGTGAAAATGCTGATTGCCTCTGGAGCAAAATGCATAGGAATAGCCTGCAACACAGCTCATTCTCCTCCCATATTCGACGTATTTGAACGCTCTGTAAAAGAGGCGTACCCTGATGCGAACGTGCTTCATCTTATTCAGGAAACCGTTCGGGGTATCCAAGCCCAGTTCCCACTTGCAGGTAAGATCGGAATTCTAGCCACTCAGGGATCCTACGAATTTAGGCTCTACGATAACCCACTTTCGGAAGCTGGCTTTTCGCCGTTGCGTCCTACAAACACCGAACTCCTGACCGACGCAATATTCAATCCCAAAGTTGGAATCAAAGCGTGCTCCGCTCCACCAACCTCTGAGGCGCGTTCGTGGATCATTTCGTGCATCGACAATCTGATTGATCAAGGAGCAGAAGCCATTATTCTAGGATGTACAGAGCTCCCATTGGCCGTTCCTGAATCGAGCCACCGAGGCGTCTCTCTCATTGACCCGGGACTGATGCTAGCTCGAGCCCTAATAGAGGCCTGCGCTCCGGATCGACTTCTGCCGTAGTGCGTAGCATTCATTTTAGCATTCTCCACGCCCCACGCTAACCCTTATGTCCCTTAGAGGAACCCTCAGTCAATCAGTAGAAGACTATTTGAAGTCTATTTATAAGCTTCAAACAGAGGACAATTGGGTATCGACGTCGGATTTAGCAGCCAGAATGGAGGTGAGCGCGGCCTCAGTAACCAACATGATTAAGCGGTTGGACGTGCTGGGCCTGGTGGTTTACGCTTCTTACAAAGGAGCTAAGTTGTCCCCCCTCGGCGAGAAAATCGCGCTTGAGATCATACGCCATCATCGTCTGTTGGAAACATACCTCCGCGAGATCATGGGCTATGATTGGGATGAAATGCACGCCGAAGCTGAGCATTTGGAGCACCATATTTCGGAAGAGTTTGAAATGCGGCTAGATAAAATGCTTGGCTATCCCACCCACGACCCGCATGGGGATCCCATACCTGGCAGGGATGGATCGATTGCTGTCGTGGACTCAGAACCTATTAAAGACTGCCCCATTGGCATTGAATTGACCGTTCGCAGGGTTTCAGATAGCAACGCAGAAATGCTTCGAGAACTCGAATCGATCGGTCTGCTTCCTGGGGCCAGCCTGAAACGTATCAATCCATCTTCGAATCTCGATCACGTAACGGTCGTTTCTGGCGATGTTACGCTGAACTTAGATCCCGATTTGGCCTCTCACATATTCGCCTCTCCCACTGCATCATGACAAAAACTAGAGAGACCATCCGAAAGGAACTGCTCAGTCTGTTCCGCAACCACGGCTCACGTGCATTTCGCGCCAAAGAAGTGGTTAAGCGCCTCGGGTACACTGATAATTCCGAATACCAGATGGCTCGCGAAGTTCTTGATGAACTAGCGGAGCGAGGAGAAATTACGGCCATCAAGGGAAATCGATATACGTTCAAAGCCCCTTCTGGACTCTTGGAAGGTCGCTTGACCGTTCATCCAGACGGCTACGGGTTCGTCAAAGTAGAAGGCCACGAGCAAGATTTTTTCGTTCGATCCCGCCGAATGAATACGGCCATGGACGGCGATACCGTTCGAATTAGTTTGGCCGCAGGAAGCCGGGGCGACACGCGAAGGCAGGCCGAAGTCATTGGCGTCTTGAAAAGAGGCCGAACCACCGCCGTTGGGACATTTCATCACGCGAAGGACTTCGCCTACGTTGTCCCCGACGACAAACGCCTGACTCACGATATCTTTGTCCAGCTCGATTCGATCGGCAAAGCCGTTCAGGGCGAGAAAGTAATGGTTTCCATAGAGGCCTTTGAACACAAAGGAGCTGCGCCCCGGGGCCGCATCTTAAAAGTGATTGGAAAAGCCGATGACCCAGGAGTCAAAACGCTCGCGCTCGCTATGAGCATGGGTGTGGATGTAGATTTTGAGCCTGAGGTGTTGGAAGAAGCCAATGCGATTTCCGGGGACATACCAAAGGGCGAAGTAAAGAACCGGGAGGATTTCAGGCATCGAACGGTGTTTACGATCGACCCTGAAGACGCAAAAGATTTTGATGATGCGCTCCATATCGAGCCCCTAGGCGGCGACCGGTTCGAGATTGGAGTCCATATTGCGGACGTGAGCCACTATGTTAAGCCTGGGACGCCTCTTGACGCCTCTGCATATGCACGCGGAACCAGTGTCTACCTGGTAGACCGGGTTATTCCGATGTTGCCTCACAATCTATCAAACGGTATCTGCTCCCTCAGGCCAAATGAAGACCGCTTGGCATTTTCCTGTCTGTTTGAGATGGATCTCAAGGGCAACGTCCACCGATTTGAGGTCAAGGAATCCGTCATTCGATCTGCGTTTCGTCTTTCCTACGAGGAAGCACAGGAAATCATTTCTGGCAACAATTCGGATCACCCACTGAACGATAGCCTTGCGACGCTCGCCGGAGTGGCCAAAAAACTGCGCGATGCGCGGTTCGAAAACGGCTCAATTAACTTCGACCTTCAGGAAGTTCGAGTCGAACTCGACGAAACAGGCCACCCAATTCGCGTCGTGCCTCGTCTTCGTCAGGAATCGAATAAGTTGATCGAAGAGTACATGTTGCTAGCCAACCGCGAGGTTGCTAGCAAATTCGGCCAAAAGAACCATGTTTTTGCCTTTCGAATTCATGAGCCCCCAGATACGGATCGGATCATGAATTTGGCGAAATACGTTTCTGCGTTTGGACACCAACTGCCACACAACGAAGGCCTCGTAACGCCCTCTGCAATCAATGCGCTTCTGGCATCGGTTGAGGGCAAGCCCGAAGCTGCGGTGGTCGAACAAGCCGCCCTGCGAAGCATGTCGCGGGCTAGGTACGATGTAAACAGCTTAGGTCACTACGGGCTGGGGGCAGACTTCTACACCCACTTCACCAGTCCTATTCGCCGCTACCCTGACTTAGTCGTTCACCGATTGGTGAAAGACAGGCTCGCGGGCAACAAAGAGCCCGAAGCAGAACGAATCGCTGAAATGATGCAGCATTGCTCGGAGCAAGAAGTGAAAGCTACAGAGGCCGAACGCGAATCCGTTCAGATGAAAAAAGTAGAGTTCGCACTGGACCACGTTGGAGAGACGTTCAATGGTGTGATTGCCGGTGTTTCCAAGTTTGGGCTTTATATCGAACTCCAGGAATTGCTTGTAGAAGGCATGGTCCACGTTCGAAATATGAACGACGACTATTACGAGTATGATGAAAAAAGCTTCTCACTGATTGGCACTCGGTCTGGTAAACGATTTAAGCCGGGCGACAGTACTAAGGTCTTGATTGCGGGCGCCAATGTTGACAAACGTGAAATCGATCTCGAATTTGTTCGATAATGCTGGCTAAACTTAATTCCTGACTCCCCGAGCCGAAAACGATAGTACAGCCTTTCTACCAATTCATGTCATCTCTCTCCTTTAGCCGCTCCTTCCAACTACTTGCGCGCAATCAGTACCGGATTGCGCGCAGGCGGATGCAGTTACAGCAAGGATGGTTTGTGCGCATCGTAATTGGGGTCATGATGGCCTACTCTGCGTTTATTTTGCTTACGCTAGGGTTCTTTTTCGATCGTTTTTCTGATGAGTTGTGGCCGGGTACTTCGCCGGTAACTATCGTGAATCGGTATTTGTTGGCCATGTTTGTGAGCCTCTTCTTCATCCGATTTCTGTTTCAAAAAACACCTCGGATAAAGATTGTCCCGTATTTGCACCTTCCGATTGGCAGGGGGTCATTGATCGCGTTCTTCCAAAGCGCCTCTTTGATGTCCATCCACAATTTTTATCCCCTGCTCTTTTTCGTTCCCTTTTGGATAAAGTATGTCAGGCAATCGGATGCGATTGGAAGCGAAACGACGTGGCTACTGGCCATATTTCTGCTAATTGGCTCATCTCACTATGCCAATCTGCTGCTCAGGGCAATCCTTCAGCGCAAAGCGTCATTTTTTTATGCTCTGATGTCCATTTTCATGGTTACTGCATTTATCGACGAAACGTCGGGAATGGGTATCCAACCATCTTGCCTCATTAGAAAATGTTACCCAACTGAGGGTCTTGTTTCCTTCATATTCTTTGGTGGTTTAATCCTAAATACATGGGGTTGAACGATCAAAGAGATCTACAGAATGAGGA
>JABMOI010000191.1 GCA_013204185.1 bacterium
ATGAGAATTGATGGCCGGCCTAAGATCATTGTTGTGAGTTCTCACGACTATCTCGCTTTATCGGACGTCTCACTAGCGGTTTTTACACCAGGGCTTATTTTTGAAGACCTAATTCGCGTCCAATTAGGACAGTTGGGTGTGAAAGATATGCTCCCAACGCACTACGGACCCGCGTCACTCACCTGGCAAAACGAATTCGGGCAGGACATCGAATTTCATCTGCATAAAGTGGAGGGCAGGGATCATATGGAGGGCACCGAGAAAGTGGAGGGCACCCAATCTAATTGAGTACAGCTATCGTTTTTGCCTAAGGAGTCTTAATACAGGGAACCGAAGGACTGCAGAGCTTATCACCAAAAACGTAGCTAGCAGGGCGAGTTCAATCCACCAAACCTGCATGGATTCCACTGAATTCCAACCGAAGAAGTATACCAACGCCAATACACAAACAGGTACGATTCGGGGCCAGTCGTACGGGATTGTATAGTGAGGACGAATCAAGAAATAGAGCGTGAGTGCCATCACGGCATAGGCTGCTGAAGTGGCCCAAGCTGCGGCAATCATCCCACCCGTGGGGACAAATACGATATTTAGACTAAGCGCCACCACGCTTCCTGCGAGCGTGGCATGCAGGAAGTACTTGGATTTGTTTCGCAGATAGGCTCCGGCCGAAAAATGATAGTACCAACCCTGAAAAAAATAGCCGGAGAGCGCAATGGGAATAATCATTAAGCCCATCCAGTAGGAAGAAGCAATGAGGGTTCGACCACCAGGAAGTGGGAAGCGAACCAATTCCTCGACGAAGTAGGAGATTCCAAGAAAGGCGAACAACAAAATCAGGGTGAGGACACTAAATATCTTGCCGTACAGTTGGGGAGCGTCCTCATCATGTTGATGTTGAAGGAAAAATGGCTGCCACGCATATCGAAACATCTGAACGAAAAGGGCCATCAACACCGAGAGCTTAATGATGCCGCCATACATTCCAACTATATGCTCTGCAAAGACTTGGGGACCTTGTATTCCTGCCTGTTCAAACAATTGGGGATTGGAAGCCGGCGTAATGCCGTAGAGTTTTTGGACCACCCCAGCATCCATTTGGGCTAGGAAAAAGAGGTTAATCCGTTCGGTCATAGCGTATCCAATCCCACCAGGAATAAACGGTAACCCAAACAACATCATTTTCTTCCAGAGCCCCGCGTCAACTCGATCAACTCGGGCCAAACACGTTGGAATCAGAACGAGTACGGTCAAGCCAGATGCCGCCACGTTTGCGATTAGAATGGACTCTACGCCCATTTTAAAACCGAAAATCAATACTAAATTCAGGCCAACGTTGGCCACGATATTGACGATTCGGATGGCAGCAAACACCCATGGCCTGTTTCTTAGGCGCAGATCGGCAAATGGAACGACAGCCAATGCGTCTAGAAATAGAATTGCTGCTGCATACCCAAGGAAATACAGGTACGAATCGCCAAGCCCGATTAGGTCAGCAACTGTTTGCTGGGCTAGCAACATCAATACCGAAAGCGCAGAAGCCACGAGCACAAGAGAAACCAAAGCCGTTCCGAACGCTGGACTCCGACCCTCGCGCTCGTTGCGATCGGATGCGAATTTCAGATAGGAAGACTCCATTCCGTGCTGGAACAGAATGTTCAAAAACATGAAAGACGCATAGATTACAATGACTGGCGCGTATTCATCCGGGAGGAAAACATGCGAATAGAGCGGAAAAAGCAGGAAATTGATGAGCCTTCCTACAATTGAGGAAATCCCGTAGACGGCCGTGTCTGAAGCCAGGCGTTTGATTCGATTTTGAAAGCTCATCGCACAGACGCCCCTCTATTCAGCCGAGTAGTCTCGCCTAATTCAGCGCCCCTCGTAGTGGCCGCCCCTCTTTCCTCATCGACAATATCGAAGCTAGTCACGCTCAATCGTAGTGAGGTGAAAGAAAGAATTCAACCGCTAGATGATATCCTTTGATGCCTAGTCCTGCAATAGACCCAATACACTCTGCCGCAGTGAGTGAATGGTGTCTAAACGTTTCGCGCGCCGCAATATTAGAGATGTGGACCTCAATTACTGGGATCTCAATGGAGGCAATGGCATCTCTGAGCGCAACCGAAGTATGGGTGAATCCTGCGGCATTTAAAACGATTCCATCGTCCTTCGAACGCTGTAACGCGTCTATTAGCTCTCCTTCGTGGTTGCTTTGAAAAAAGGTGAACTCAACAGAAGGAAACCCTTTTGACAGCCCATTTTCAAGTTCCGTTAGGGTTGTTGTGCCATACAAATCTGGCTCACGCGTGCCCAATAAGTTCAAATTCGGTCCGTTTACAACGAGAATACGCATGCCTACCCTAAAAGTGGTTCAAATGGTTGATGCCAATTAGTTCAACTTAAAGTAGGGTTTTCTATCAAGGTTTCGTGGTGCCGGTTCAATTTCCTTATCCCAATGTGGGAAGCACAAATTCTAAGCAACGAGCCGTCTGGTTTCTAAAAGAAGCTTGAAAATCTAAGCAATTGACCTCGAATATGATAAGTTGCTTAGGTTGTGAGCATCCTTTTCGCTTGATTGGTGTTGGAAACCGAGTCAAACTATACTCCGGTTAGAGCATCGAGCGCCGAATCGGGAAAAAGTATACAGCGCAGCGTAGAATTGTGTAGTATTTGACCCTCATAAATCCGTACAACATGGCTGACCAATACTATTCCTTAAAAGCGGCCGCTGAAATGCTTGGTGTTCACCCGGTGACGCTCAGGCGGTGGGCGGAAAGCGGAAAAATCGAAACGGTGAGGACCGCAGGCGGACATCGCAGGTTTTCGGAGGACGAGATCGGTCGTCTGATGCATAAGCCTGAACTGCCAGAGTCTGTTTCTATAAGTGAGAAATTGAGGGAACGGGCTCTTTCAGTCACACGTAAAGATTTGGAAACGCATGAGGCAGACTGGAATACTTCCATTGAGATTAAAGACCGGGAGGAGAAACGTCTGTTAGGACGGCGCCTCATGGGGCTTCTCATGCAATACGTAGCTGCGGATGAAGAGGGCAGCGAAGAGGTTATGGACGAAGCCAGGGTGATTGCTAGAATTTATGCCAAGAGCATCGTCTTGAGTGGCACGTCGCTACAAGAGGCGCTTCGGGCAACCAATTATTTTAGAGATCATATTTTGGAATCCGCCGTTGTTCTACCTGATGCAGCGCGCCGTCGGCCAGAAGCCAACCAAAAGATGTTTCGGAAGTTGAATCACTTTTTGAACGAAGTGCAGATAGTTATCGCGAATTGTTATGAAGTGATGGGAGCGCTGAATGCAGGAAATAAAGCGCCTGTCGCATGACCTAGAGTAATTTTTGACTGAGAGTGTTTAAGTCGCTCTGACTGGTAAAGGAAAACATGAGTAGTAAAGGAAAAGTTTTAGTTGCGATGAGCGGTGGTGTGGATTCCTCCGTGGCTGCCGTGTTGCTCAAAAATCAAGGCTACGAGGTGGTAGGAATCACGATGAAAACGTGGGACTACCAAGCAAGTGGGGGGCGAACGGGCAAAGAAGTCGGTTGCTGTACGCTTGAGTCCATGAATGATGCGAGGGCAATCGGCATCAAGTACGATTTCCCCCATTTTATCGTGGACATTCGAAAGGAGTTTGGTGATTGGGTGATAGATAGGTTCACCGAGGAGTACATGGCTGGTCGCACGCCTAATCCCTGTGTTTTGTGCAATACACACATTAAATGGGAGTCGTTAATGCAGCGGGCCGATGCGCTTGGATGTGACTACATTGCAACAGGACATTACGCGCGCTTGCATACAGACCCCGATACGGGACGTCATATCCTCCAACGTGGGCTCGACCTTAATAAAGACCAAAGTTATGCTCTATGGGGCGTTTCTCAGGAAAATCTGGCCCGAACTATTTTCCCCTTGGGGAACCTGACTAAACCTGAAATTCGGCAGATGGCATCCGATTTCGGTTTGGATGAAGTGGCAAATAAGCCAGATTCGTACGAAATCTGCTTTGTACCTGATAACAACTATCGTCGGTTTTTGAGGGATCGCGTGCCCGATATGAATGAACGGGCTGGAAAGGGAAACTTTGTGCTTTCCTCCGGTGAGGTCTTTGGTACCCACGAAGGCTATCCGTTCTATACGATAGGGCAACGACACGGCCTGGGGCTTGCGACAGGCGAACCCATTTACGTTACCCATATTGATGCGGAAACGAATACCGTAACCGTTGGTCCCAAAGAGGAGCTCTTCGGCACGTCGCTTTCGGCCGCTCAAATCAATTTCGTCAAGTACCCAGACCTCAAGGAAGAACGGGCCGCTTTCGCCAAGATTCGTTACAAAGATCCGGGAGCTCCGTGCATTGTTTGGCAGGACGGGGATGTCCTCCATGTGCGGTTTACCGAGCCTCGGAAAGCAATTACACCCGGTCAGGCGGTTGTTTTATACGATGGGGAAGAAGTCTTAGCCGGAGCATGGATTCGGAATGTGGAACAGCCAGCAAGCGTAAGCGCCTAGGCTGCCCAGTTGGCCAAGAGCGAGGGTGGAACAAGGGCGTCAAAAAACTTCCTGAAAACCTTTATTTGAAATCGATTTCGCCGATCTAAGAAGTGAGTCTATTTTAAATAATTATGTTTTCCGACGAGTTCACCATTGCCTGGCCTTTCTTTTTCGCAAGCGTAATTGCTTTGGGCTTGGCTATTAGTGCCTTCAAGCGAAAACGGAGCGCGGCTTCGTTCTACTTCACGTTGTGCATGGTGGCCGCGGGAGTCTGGTCTATGTCTTCTGGGCTTCACCTGATGGTTGAAGGTATTGGTGCCAAACTCTTCTGGGCAGATTCGAAATTCCTATTTGTTGCTTCTCTTCCTGTGTTTTGGCTGCTTTTAGCACTCTCTTTTTCAAAAAACAGAGAGCCAATCAGGCCCAAAACAATCGCATTATTGCTCGTTTTTCCGGTTTTGACAGTGCTCATGGTGGCCACCAATAGCTGGCATCACCTTGTTTTTAGGGCTGCAACTCCGCTAGTAACGGAACGATTTGTATCCATTTCTAGGGATTACGGCCCGTGGTTTTGGATGCACACAGCGTACTCTTACGCGTTGATTGTCACAGGAGTTGGCATTTTTATTCGCTGTATCGTGCAGTCCAAAGGTCACCTTCGAAGTCAGGCCATTGTCATGGCCGGTGGTTCATTGGTCCCCTTCGTTTTTAATGCCGTTTACCTCAGCAACCAGGCTGCTTTTTACCATTTAGATTTCACGCCCGTGGCTTTCGCCGCGACTGGTGTTTTCTACTTTTATGGTCTGTTCAAATTCAGGATGTTGGACTTAATGCCCATTGCCCTGGCTGAGATTGTGCGCTCAATGGAAGATGCTGTCGTGGTTACTGACACGAAAGGCTTCATTGTCGACGCGAATGATGCGGCGTTCAATTTGAAACCGAGCTCCGATTCGTCAGAAATAGGCCAACTCGTTTCGAGTGTTTACCCATTCTTGACTGCGTTTTGTACTTCTATAACGATCGAAGAGCGGTTAAGCAAGGAGCTTTTTGTGGAATTGGACCACATCCAAGCTTGGTTCAAAGTGGATTCAAAACTGATTTTGGACAAGCGAAACGTGCCTGAAGGCCGCCTCATCGTACTACGAGACATCACTGAAAGCAAAGCTGCTCAATTCCAACTAGAGGATGCAAAGAAAAAGGCGGAAGAGCTCTCGACGTTGAAATCGGCTTTCCTATTTAGCATGAGCCATGATGTACGCACTCCACTTGCCGGAATCATTGGTCTGGCCGACCTGTTGGCAGAAGAATGCACAGGAGATCAACAGCAGTTCGCTGCAATGATTAAAGAGAGCGGAGATAGGCTGCTGAAACTGCTTAATTCATTGCTTTCTGTTTCTCATTTGTCCTCTGGGACGTTGGATCAACATATCGAGCTACTGAATCTCGTGGATCTTTCAAGGCGGGTGATGGCTCCTGTTGAAAAGGACCTAGTACACCAAGGCATTGAACTTAATGTGTCCTTTCCAGATGAAGTGATAGAAGCGGAACACGACCCCAATCACTTAATGCACGCGCTGACTCACATTCTGGATCACTCAGTGAAGTTCACAGAAAAAGGATCCATCCTTTTTTCCCTACTTCGTGATGGAAACGATGTGATCTTTACTATTAAAGATACAGGAAGAGGATTTGAGTCGGCCTTTGTGCAATCAATTACGCGGCCGTTGGAACTGAACGAGCTGGCCGAATTCGATCTGGAGAACAACTCTAGTCTTGGGCTCCGCGTCGCAAACGGACTCATCGAGGAGATGGGCGGCCAATTCCTAATTACGTCTGAAATTGGCGAGGGGACTGAGTTCAACGTGCGCCTGCCAATTACCGCGCCCTACCAGAATGCCAAAACAGAAGACAGGCAGCCTATTGGGCGGCAAAATCAGGTGGTAGCAAATTCCAGCCCAGTCCCAATCCATTTCTAGCAGATAACTGGCCTTCAGATAGTAAGACGAGTCCGTCAAACGGATCGCGCGATAGATCGAAGTGCCCGTCTAGGTCATAAAACTGAACATTTGGATGCGCCTCGCCAAAATGAAGCGCCGCAGCAATGGAAAGTGCCGATTCATCCATACATCCCAGCATCGTTCGCATCCCTGCATCCTCCGCAATTTGATCGATTGACGCAGCAGGCGCCAGACCTCCCATTTTCTGCAGTTTGATGTTGATCAAACGAACCGTTCCTAGATCTCCAATTCGCTTCGTGTTGTCCGCAGATTGAACTGCTTCGTCGGCCATGACCGGAATGGAGGTGCGAGCTGCCGCCTCTCCGAGTAAGCTTAGGTCTTCTTTTGGAGTAGGTTGCTCTAGATACAACAGGGACAGCGCCTCTTGATGGCGCTCAAGAGCCTCGACATCCTTCAGTGAATACCCTTGATTGGCGTCTAGAGCTAACTGCATCGAGCCATCAAGCTCATTGCGAAGCGCCAACAGCCTAGAAATGTCGAGTTGGGCATCGTGGCCGCCTTTTATTTTCAAGAAGGTGAAGCCTTCCAGGGCGAGTTTTCTAGCTCGTTCAAGCGTCTTCTCGACTGAAGAAATTCCAATGGTAACGCTAGTCGTGACGGGGGTAATTTGGGTGGAGTTAGAACCTAGCCACTGTTGCAGGGACTGCTTTTTGGCGCGAGCCGATAAATCGGCGAGCGCCATATCGACCGCTGTATTGGCGGAGGGGCTGTCCGCAATGGCAAAAGATCCGCTCGAAAAAGCAGTTTCGACATGTGCTCCAATTAACTTTTCAGCCAGTAACCTGAGCGATGTAAGTGCTAGCTCAGGCGATTCATCGGTAACATCGGGCGCGGGAGCGGCGCACCCTATGCCACACAAACCGTCATTGGATTCGAGCACTAAAAACAGGTTTGTGGTAGTCCAAAAGGTGTTATATGCGATGGTGTAGGGTTCCACCAAGGGAATATCCATCGAGTACACACGTGCTGTTGCAATCCTCATTTGATTGCCTGCCTGGTCCGAAGATGAGGTTCAATAAGTTTGATAAGTCGGTCGCACCCTTCTTTAAAAACATCCACAACCGGAAGGTTAAACTCTGCTTCGTAGGCGCTGCAAATATGAGCGCTTTCTTCTGCAGTTAGCCCTTTTGGATTGACGGATATCGCTGCAACACTCCGGTTTGAGAGGATTTCCAATGCTTGAATTTGTCGAGACATTGGGGGCATAGGCAAGTGCTCGAAACCGTCGAAGGTTTTTCTGGCGGGCACGTCCTGAAGCAGGATAATGTCTGGCTGAACCGCAGCTACCAATTCGAGGCCCCCTGGATAGGCCGGATGCAGTAATGCACCTTGCCCTTCTACTACGACAACGTCAGGAGCGGCCTCGTGCCACGCCTTTCGAACCACGTGCTCAATTTCCCCGGCTACAAAATCATTCACCAACGAATCCAAACGAATTCCGAAGCGAGCCCCTTGCATCCAGGCAGTTTGTCCTGTGCCAATTAGTTCAGCTGAATAGCCCTTGGTCTTGAGTGCATTGCGTAGCACCCACGCCGTTGTTCGTTTTCCCGAAGCTGAATCCGTGCCTAAAACTAGGACGCGCACAGACTGCACTTCGTTGACTTTCCCTTCGTAAAAGTGGAGTTCATTTCTGTGAGGCGGCTTTCGGACGTCAAACAACGTAACACCATGCAGCCCAGCGAGTTTGGAGAGTTCTTCATCCTCAGACAAGAAAACGTGCAACCCAGAATACACGTCCAGCCCATGCGAAATGGCTCGTGCGACCGCAACACGAGCGTGCGCAGGTAACACGCCGCCGTCGGTTGCCAGGCCTACCACAAACGCACCCTTTCCACCGGGTAGGCGGTCAAGGGCCTCCGTAAGGGTGGCTACGATGGGGATACCATTTGGAATGCCGTCCAGAAAAGCTCCCGCATCCTTGCCGGCGAATACATGATCTACAACGGCCACAACGTCGAAGCGCTCAGTAAACCGAATCAGACCGTGGGCTGTTTTGCCGCGCGTCGTGTCCATGCACTCCGCGCAATACACGATGGCAGGAATGGCTTTCATCCTAATTTTTCAAGGCGCATAGCCCGTTGTTTTCGAACAATTGCAAAGGCCAATTCCAACGCTTGTTCTCCGTTTAGACGCGGATCGACCTCGCTCTGGTAGGCGCGCGATAAATCGGATTCGCACAAGCCACCGGCACCTCCCAGACACTCCGTAACATCTTCGCCCGTCAATTCAAGATGAACGCCCCCCAAAATGGAGTTGCAGGCAGCGTGAACATCAAACGCTTGCTCCAATTCAGAAAGGATGTTCTTAAACCGGCGGGTTTTAATTCCATTGGAAACGGTTTCTGTGTTTCCGTGCATTGGGTCGCACGTCCAGAGAACGTTTAGACCCTCTTGTTGAATTGCTCGAATGAGTGGTGGCAATCCTTCAGCGATTGAAGTTGCCCCAAATCGAGTAATCAACGTGATGCGGCCCGGCCGGTTATCCGGGTTGATTCGCTGCAATAAGGCGACTAACTCAGGACCCGTCATGCCCGGACCCACCTTAATGCCTATTGGGTTTTGAATGCCCCTGATATACTCAACATGAGCCCCATCTATGTTGTTTGTCCGCTTTCCAATCCACGGGAAATGAGTGGACAAATTATAAGAGGCTCCCTCTTTTCCCTCCATTCG
Source organism: bacterium (assembly GCA_013204185.1). Lineage (GTDB taxonomy): Bacteria > Bacteroidota > Rhodothermia > Rhodothermales > UBA10348 > UBA10348. The sequence continues at coordinate 9,196 of JABMOI010000191.1, forward strand.
AGTAAACGCTTCCTCGTAAGGAAGCAGCAGGGCCTCATGGCTTGAGTAAAATGAAACGCGGTCAACATCACCAATCGGGTTTGAGGACACGGCTTCCATAAACTGAAGCGCTTCTAGAATAGAATCGACAATACCCTGGTACTCGCTTCTCAAGCTATCGTGTTGAACAAAACCCAAATTCCAGTTTTCCGGGTGACGAAGATCGGCAAATCCACCTTCACCCAATGCCCGGATGTAGTTCAATGACATGGCAGAGTGCTCATACGCTTGAATCATGCGGCGAGGAGCTGGACGCCTCGCTTGTCTACCAAATTCGGGAGCATTTACGATGTCGCCCCGATAAGAAGGCAAAATTTCTCCATTACTTTCTTCCATATCAGAAGAACGGGGCTTCGCATATTGGCCGGCAAATCGACCCACTCTTACGACCGGCAAACGAAGACCATACACGAGCACCAGACTCATCTGCAACAAGACCTTGAGTCGGTTTGAGATGATTTCAGGTTTGCACTCATTGAAACGCTCTGCGCAATCTCCACCCTGAAGCAGGAATCGTTTTCCTTCGGAAGCCGCGGCTAGCTGCTGAGCCAAGCGGTCGATCTCCCATGGTGTAACGAGTGGGGGCTTTTGCTCAAGCTCGTGAATGACCTCACCCAACTGCACCTCATCTTCAAATGAAGGCTGTTGTTCGGCCTCAAAACCGCGCCAGGAATTTTTACTCCAGGTTGAGCTGGATTCGGAAGAAGATGAGGAGGCCACTAACATTTCCTTGGGTTCTTTGAAAAACACGATCACACTAAGGTAGTGCCAAAAAAGGAGAAGCAGAATTGAGCGAGATAGGGTATTTTTTCGTCCTGATCTCAATTATCGAGAACTACACGGAACGGGGTTCGTTTGCTCACATTCCAAATTGAATTAATTCAAGCGATCACATGAAATCTGTTTGTCTATTCTTGGCCGTCCTTTGCTTGTTACTGGTAACACCTGGGTGTGACGACACTACGAGCTCTGCCCTCATCCCTCCAAAGCTTCGTATGACGGTTGAGGCGAGTCATTTGACTCCCCTTGAAAACGGCTTTAACTACAAAGCGTGGGCCAAGGTTGGCGACACCTATTTTGGCACAGAACTGTTCAATGTGACCAGTACAGGACAATTCACGACTTCGATAGGCCAATTCAGAGATAAATCTTTTGTGCTCGAAGGTGACATGACTGATGCTGAAATGGTTCTGATTTCAATTGAAGGAAAAATTGGCAATGCAACCAGTCCGTCCGGTACAGTAATTCTGGCGGCAGATGTTTCAGGCGCTTCAAGCTCACTTACCACAGCACACCCCAGCGCACTCGGTTCGTGGCTGGTTTCTCAGAGTGGGAAGTTGACCATCATGACGCCATCCGATACGGATTTAACGAATGAATCTCACGGCGTATGGTTTTTTACGGTTTCCGGAAGCGCCAAGACCCCCGGCCTTTCGCTCCCCGCTCTTTCATCTGGCTGGGAATACGAAGGATGGGTTGAAGTTGGTGGCGCAGTGCTCTCGACCGGAAGATTTACTTCAAATACGGGAAATGACAGTAACGTGTACTCTTTTCCAGATGTGCCATTATTCCCAGGCGAGGATTTTCTAATCAACCCTCCAAATGGAATCACTTTCCCACTCAACCTAGACGGAGCAAACGTGTCGATAACGGCAGAGCCGTTTCCAGACGACACGTTTGAACCATCCGGCATTAAGGTTCTTTCGGCCCAGCTACCGTCAGTCGCAACGGGCGGAGCCGTCATTGATTTAACTGGAACCGACTCAGGATTCCCAACGGCTACTATTTCAATCTTCTAGTAGTAGGTCGCCAGGCTCTGTCTCAATCACGGGCTCAACGAATACTTTGCTTCCTTGAGCTCGCTTGCGACGGTCTTTTGTCGCGGTCCTGGCCCGTTTTAGCTGGCGTTCCGCAGCCGCAAAAGCAGATTGAATAGCCTCTGGGATGGATTCTGATTTGTCCGATCCAACTATGTTTTCGGGTTTGTGATACAACAACAGCTTCACTTCGTATTTATTAACGGTTGGTTTGCCTGAAAGCTGTTTTACTGATAGATACGCTCCTGTGATGTCATGATGTCCGTTCTCGAGATGGTTAATTCTGTCGTTGATCCAATTTTTGCTGTCTTCTGAAATTTGGAGATGATCGAGATGAAGTTCGACATTAATAGCCATGAGCGAAGTGCCTCAATAGTTCGTAAGAGTGATACGCAGGACGAGCCTGCTTATAGAAGTATACCCAGCTTGCGCACGGAAGTTGTCAGGGACTTCCCACTCCCTGCGTAAGGGGGGCAACCAGAAGTACAATATTAGAAACCGTACAGATCTCCAAATTTTTTAGTGGCGTATTTCATCCAGGACGCTGAAGAAAGGGGAGCGCCCGTAGCATCAAATAATATCTCTGAAGCTGTTTTTCTTCGTCCATGTGTGTGGACATGGGTTCGGAGCCAACCCAATAGATCAGCGAACTGGCCCGACGCTGTTAACGAGTCTAGATTTGGAATATCTCGTTTGGCAGCGTCAAATAGCTGCGTAGACATGAGATTACCCAAGGCGTATGTGGGGAAGTAACCAATGGCTCCTAGGGACCAATGGATGTCTTGAAGCACCCCGTCCGAATCGGTAGACGGACGCACGCCGAGCCAAGATTCCATTCGGTCGTTCCATGCGTTGGGGAGGTCTTTAATCGAGATCTTCCCAGCGATCATCTCCTGTTCGAGTTCAAATCGAAGCATAATGTGTAGGTTGTACGTGACCTCATCGGCTTCAACGCGAATGAGGGAGGGGGCAACCGTATTTGCAGATTGGTAAAACGATTCCAAGGTTTCCTTGCCCAGGACTTCTGGAAATAGCGCCTGTGCCTGAGGGAAATAGTGTGACCAAAAGGGTTTACTTCTACCAATGAGGTTTTCCCAAAGACGAGACTGTGACTCATGCATACCCAAGGACGTGCCATCCGCAAGAGGTGTCCCTTCGAGGGCCATATCGATCCCTTGCTCGTACATAGCGTGTCCGGCTTCGTGCAGCGTGCCGAAGAATCCAGGGCTAAAGAAGGACGGATCTACGCGCGTAGTAATTCGAACATCTGTGATCGAAAAAGCGGTTGAAAACGGGTGGGCGGACAGGTCCTGGCGTCCACAGTGGAAATCATAGCCAAGTTGTTTAGCGACCTCAATTCCAAACGCCCACTGTGCATCCTCGGGGAACGCCCCATGTACCGCACGATCATCTAGCTTTGGCGCGTCGGCAATCTTTTTAACCAAAGGAATTACCTGGGATTTTAGATCTAAAAAAACGCGAGCAACTTCTGCCGTTGTCATCCCTTCTTCGTATTGATCCAACAGGGCATCGTAGGGGTTTTGGTCGTATCCCAATGCTTCGGCATGTTGAACGGTTAGATCAACGATTTTTTCTAGATGCGGAGCAAAAATGCCAAAGTTGTTGGTTGCACGAGCTTTTTGCCATGCTCCTTTCGAGCGGCCAGAAGCGATTGCCAGTTCTGCGATCAGAGAAGCAGGCACCCGTGTCGCTTTTTCAACATCTTTCCTTGTGATTCGAATTAGGTCCTGATCGATGGGGGACTCGGGCGAAGCAGATTCCATCAGATTCAATGTCGCATCGTCAACCAAAAGCTCATGGCTCAAGGAACGAAGAGTTGCCACCTGTCGGGCCCTACTTTCTTCAGCGCCCTCGGGCATGTACGTTTCCTGATCCCATTCAAGAATTGCGGCTGCATGATTGAGGTCGGTTATCCGAGAAAGACGGTCGCGAAGTGCTTGCATGTTGTAGGTAGGTAAATATTGGCTGCCAGGGCAGGAATATACCTCATAATCTTATTCCGCCTGCCACTGCATCCAAACGAAGCGCTCCCCCTACATCTGTTTGCTTCTGTCTGACGTACTGTAAACGTGCACGAAATCTCAAATCGGTCAACATTACCAGAAGGTTCGTATATGAAACGCTTTACCGCACTCGTCCCCATTGATTTTTCGGAAGCATCCAAGTGCGCTTTAGCCCATGCCATTAACCTGGCATCTGGCTTTGGAGGTGAGATTCACATCCTAAATGTCGCAGAAGTCCCAACTCGCGCCCTATCAAGTCTGCCATTGGATTTTGTGGATGTGGTTGAAGAGGAACGAATGGAAGCATTGAACGAAATGCTGGATTCTTTTGAAACAGACCTTCCACCGATCACAAAGATTGTGAGGTCGGGCATACCTTCGAAATCACCTGCTGAGATCATTCTTGAATACGCTAAGGACTTGGCAGTGGACGTGATTGTAATGGGCACGCACGGACGAAGAGGCGCCCGCAGGATGCTGCTAGGCAGTGTGACAGAAGAAGTGCTACGCCGCGCCCTATGTCCGGTCCTGTCCGTTCGGGCCCAGAAGAAAGCATGCTTGCTACCTGCAATCGAAAAAATCTTGGTACCGGTTGATTTTTCTGATGCAACTGAACAGATCCTGGTAGTTGCAGAAGACATTGCTTTGCGCTCCAACGCTAGTTTGACCCTTATGCATGTCGTGGATATCGAGTTTTATCCATTCTATGGATTAACGGTCGATCCTGCTCAGCTCATTGAGCGCAACATGATTGACATCTCGATGAACAAGCTGAACGATATGGTTTTGAAGTTGAGAAGTCGAGGTTTGAAAGCCAACTGGGAAACCGATACGGGCCATGCAGCTCGCATTGTGACCGAATATGCCGATCGCAATGAAGTAGACTTGATCATTCTGGGAACGCACGGAAGGTCGGGGTTTGATCGGATAATGCTAGGAAGCATCGCCGAAAAAGTGCTGCGCTCAGCACATTGCCCGACAATGGTCGTGAATACATCGAACGTAGAGGTTACCAAGCAAGCAGAGTGGCTGGTCAAGCCAGTTGTGGCCTAAACGGCATTGAAAGGAGGGCATTGAAAGGTGGGCATTTAATGGTGGGCACTACTGCCCGGGGGGTCGCATCGCGAAATGGCCCCCATAAAAAAGCGGCGCGGGACATTCGTCCCGCGCCGCTCTCTTTTATCCCTTTTGAAAAAGCCAGAGGCCTATTTCAAAAACGCATCTATTTCAATAACACAAAGGTTCCAACTTTTACTTCGTTCAGGTTCGCACCATTCACGATCACTCGGTACATGTACGAGCCAGAAGTTAGCGAACTCGCGTTGAGCTGAACACGCTGGTTTCTGCCTGCAGACATGGACTGGCGTGGAACCGTCATCACGGTACGTCCAATCAAGTCAACTACCTGAATCTCAACGTCTGCGGCTACAGGTAGGTCGAAGGAAACAGTAGTAGAAGGGTTGAATGGATTCGGATAGGCACCGTGAAGCGCAAACTCCGTTGGCAATGAACCATCTTCAGTCGAGGTGTTATTCACAAATGTGATAGTGAACGTGAGCGTTTCTGAAGTGTCAACGCCGCCGTCTGCTGTACCACCATCATCCATTGCATGGACCTCGACCGTTGCTACTCCATATTGCTGCGGTACTGCAGTAAAGCTCAGAGTGCCATCGCTCGTAACAGTCGGACCTGTCGCAAACAATCCGGTGTTATCAACTGATACCATCATTGTAACAGTTTGACCCGATTCATTGCTTGGTCCGGCCTTGATGTCTGTAAAGCGCTGAGGCCATGAGTTTGGAGTCGCAACGGCATTTGAATTCGCCATGGCGATGTCGAATCCACCTGGTGTGGTCATGCTAAAGCTAGGCGCGTCATTAACCGCAGTAACAGTAATTGAAGCTGTGGCTGTGTTTGAATCACTGTTTCCGTCATTTGCTTTGTAAGTAAATGAGTCGTTTCCGTTGAAGTTAGCAGCAGGCACATACGTTGCGGTTGCCCCACTGATGGTCACTGTACCGTTCGTCGGCTGTGCTACCACAGAGTAGGTGAGTGTGCCACTCGCTGGGTTCGTCGATGAAAGCGTTACAGCAGTGTTCGCGTCTTCAAGTCCAGACCCTGAAACGTTTGAAGCCACAGGAGAGGCCAAGCTTGCAACAGTAATCGTAAACGTCTGTGCGGCTGACTGGTCAACTCCACCGTTCGTGGTTCCACCGTTGTCCGCAATCACAATGCTAACCGTGCTCGTTCCAGTCGCGTTTTGAGCGGCTGTGAACATCAACGTTCCGTCAGAAGAAACTGCAGGAGCCGTCGCAAACAGAGCTGCGTTTGTCGGGGTCAACACAAACGAAACCGTTTGAGAGGATTCGTTTGCTGGACCTGCACTGATTGAGCTTGCCCAACTATTAACCGTTTGGGCGCCTGCATTGGCAGCGACCGTTTGATCTGCTCCCTTCGTAAACGAAGGCGCATCGTTCACGGCCGTAACCGTTACTGATGCCGTAGCTGTGTTTGAATCCGCAGTGCCATCATTCGCTTTATAGGTGAACGAATCGGAACCGTTGAAATTCGCACTTGGGGTGTATGTCGCAGTAGCGCCGCTCACCGTAACCGTTCCGTTAGTTGGTTGTGCCACAACGGAATACGTCAACGGGTCACTATTAGCATCGGTTGCTGAAAGCGTCACAGAAGCCGCTACATCTTCATTTCCAGAGCCACTAACATTGGTGGCAACTGGAGCCGAGTTTGAAGCCGCAGTCGAAGGCGTTCCAACGAAAGCACCTCTACCATGCGTCGCCACTACAATTCGGCCATCGGACACGCGTGAATCGATCCAAGCTCCAGGAACATTACCCATCTGTGAAGCGCCCTCTTGGGTCCAAGTAGTACTGCTTCCGTTTAAGGTTTGTGTGGAATACGTACCCGTACTCGTCGTCACGACAAAAATTTTCTCGTTGTTCATTGGGAGAATAGTAGCAGACCTTACGGACGGACCGTTATTTCCCGTTCCAGCTAGATTTCCTTCTACCGCCGAATAATTCTGACCTCCATCTGTAGAGTAATACAGGCTTTCAGTGTTGTAATTCGAAATGACAACCAGTATTTCGTCTGAATTCTGAGGGTGGACAGCGATATTCAGGATATAAGCCCCTGCAGCAGTTCCCGGAATTGATATGTCAACAGCGCCAGTCGTAGCCGTTGTTGCATCAGCCAACTTGAACACCTTTGGCGCTCCAGAAGCCGAATAAGCAGCGTAATAAAGAACGCTTGCAGCGTTTGTTTCGGAAGTACTTAGTGCACTAAATCCGTATCCATCTGGAAGCTGAAGTTGATCTAGTTTTGTCCACGTATGATTGTCCAGTGCCGGATTGGTAGGCTTTTGTCCTCGGTACAAATCCCTTCCAGCAGGATAAAAAACAAACGATTCTGTCGCTTTATCCACGGTGTACGGATGTACGAAGAGCTGTCCACAACCCGTACATGGTTTCTGAACATCACCGAACTCTAGTGTCCCTGCGTTATCAAAATAAAACCTGACGTTTCCATTCTGAGAAGCACTGTATAGTCCATTTGCTCCCAAGTACTGGTAGGCTCCGTCTCCGCTGGATCGGTCAACCGATGCGGAAGTGGTCGTGCCATCGAAAGAGAAGAAGGGACTTCCGTTGTCTTGGGTGCCTCCCGCAATGCGGTTGTCTCCCGCCACTCTAGATATAGAGGCCTGATAGAATTGTGTGATGTTGAACTTGTTGTTCAATCGGGTCCACGCAATGGCCCCGACTGGGGTGACATCTGAATTGACGCTAATGCCGCCATCATGACCACTATAGAGTCGGTTGGGATTGTTAGGGTCAAAGACCAAGGCGTGGTTATCTGGGTGATGATTGGCCATTTGGCTGATGTCGTTCACAATGGCATACCCTCCAACCCAACCGTCTGCGGCATCGGTGACTGGTGTTGCAAATCCATCGCGACTGCGAAATAGGTTCGTCCCTCCAAACACAACGTGATTTTCATCTGTTGGGTGAACAGCGATGGTCATGTTGTACCCACCTTGGGTATTAAACCCTCCAACATTTGTCGTACCAACCCAATCACCCGGCCCAGCGATAAACCGAGGGATGTTCGCAGTCCGATCTTCGTACGTTCCCGTCGAAATGGTCAGTTTAAAGAAACGTGCGTCGGATCGGGTCTGCGCTTCAAGTTCCGCCCCCATGTCAGTGAGAATGTACGCAACATCTGGATTACTCGGAGCGATGGCAATCACACTTCTGTTATACGTATTGTCGTAAGGGCTGGGAAATGTTGCGCCGTTGTTTTCAAATACTTCAGTCCAAGTCACACCGTCGTCGGTGGAGCGGTATACACCACTGGCAACAAAATCTACCGTATTATAGAGAACAGCTAGCAGGTTGCCATTCGCGTCTACTGCAACGTCTCCATGCCTGCTATTTCCGTCTGTTCCTAGGACCCGGGTAAAACTCGACCCACCGTCTGTTGAACGGTGCAGTCCGTCTTGGTTTAGGAGAGCAAAAATGGTCCCGGTTGTTGGGCTGACCACCATTTCCTCAACAAAATCATACAATCCTGTTGCTGCTGTATTCGGGCCAGATACCTGTATGCGAGTCCACGAACTTCCGTTGTCGGTCGATTTGTAGATACCTGTTCCGTGTAAAACTTCTCCTGTTTCCGTACCATTATTAGAGGAGGTGCCAACTTTCTCTCCCGTGCCTGCATACCAAGTTGAAGTTTGTCCAGCACGAGGATCCTGCACTACTCGCGTAACAGCAAGGTGGCTTTCACTCACTAGTGTCCAATCTGCACCTGAATTTGTCGATTTCCAGATTCCGCCCACGTAATTCCAAGTGCCGAGTTCTTTGAAGCATACTCATCAATTTTGGGTAAGCTCTTCGCGTACGCAATTTCCCTAGAAACGATGCCTTCAGGGATTATGTGAGTTACGGGATCCCCATAAATCATATTAAAAAAATCGGTCCGAGCGATTTGACGTTTCATCCTTGCTTCAAGGCCTGATTCTTCGGCCTGAGCAACTGGGCGTCCTTCATTCGTTTTGGAAATTTGGTCAACAGGAAGAAGGAAAACAGCCGCAAGTATCAGTAGACCAAAAATGGCAAACCCAAACGTGAATGATTTCCAAGGTCTGTTGGATGTAATAGAGTCGTTCATAAAAGTTGTAAGTGTGTGAAGGCAGCAGGATAAGTAGTCACTAGTCTGATCGTTCGAGGAGATCTCTCGGCAACTAACTTATAAAGATAGCGCAAATGGATACTATTTTTGCAAGGTTACTCGATAATTAGGACAGTGTCCCAGATTGGGTCTGTGTTGGTTTCGTTCGTATTTCGCGTAGATTGAATTACCAAGGAGAGTTCATTGCCAGATTGAAGAATGGAGTCAGCGTTCTCAGCTAGCAAGGATGCTCGAAAACTGATTCGGATGGGTGTTGATTCAGGCAGTTGAGTCGTTCCCGCGCCGTATTCCTGAACTGATTGTACGGTGGCCTCACAGTCAAAGATCGCAGATTTAACATTGTTTTCCCGTGCGTTACAATCGCCAATGGTGACGGTTAATTGAACACTCCCGGGGGCAATAGCAGGCTTCACTGGAGTGGGGGTTCGAGTTGAAGAACTAGCTCCTTGGTTATTTTGGCATGCACTCATAGCTAACGTGAAAACTACCAATGAAACTACTTTCACTACCCGTTCGAGGGCTTTAGTTGAAGTCATCTTTAGTCGAATTAGATTGGTTGAGGTCCTAACATAACGATTTATCATTCAACGTCTAAAAACGGAAACCTCTCGTTTGCGTTACGAATCTGTTATCATCAATCGGCTCCTCTTTGGCAAGGCAATGAATAAACCGTGATTAGGTGGTGTGGGTACCCTGTTAGGGGGAGTCCGTGGCTTGACTGAGGTGAATGAGAAGCGTAACTTTGCCGTCCTGTGAAAACAGCCTGCTCACGCGGCCCGATTTTGCAGTGAAAGCGCCAATGTAGCTCAGCTGGTAGAGCAGCTCATTCGTAATGAGCAGGTCGGCGGTTCGAGTCCGCCCATTGGCTCCATGTCAAAACGCCGTTTCCGTAGCCGGGAGCGGCGTTTTTGTGTTTGGGAAGCGCTGCGTTTGGCCAAAATCGAAGTTGAGGTTCCCGAAGGGGTTCCCGAAGGAACCACCACTTCATCTTTGTCAGTGAACAAATTGACGGTGTAGAGCCGACGTTCGTCTGGGCCTAGATGACCGTACTTCTGTGTCGTCTGAATGGATGTGTGGCCTAGTTCATGTTGAAGACCATACAGAGTTCCTTCCCGGCGACGGTACTCAGCGGCGAACGTGTGGCGCAATGAGTACAGAGTATATCGACGTGGTAACTTGGCCATGTCGGCACACTTACGAAACACCTTTGACAAGTACTCGACGTTCAACGAACCTCCTGATGCACCACGAAGGAGGAGTCCTTTCCGGTTTGTGAGATTCCGCAAGACCTTGCGAGCTTGCGGAATGATGGTGACGGCACGCTCTCGATTTGTCTTGGTTCTACCTATAACCTTAACCACGTGGTCATCTATGTTAGACCAATCAAGCCGGGCTGCCTCAGACGGGCGAAGCCCAGTCCAAGCGAGTAGCTCGAACGCTTCCTTAGCCCACGAATAATCCTTGGCGACCAGAAGTAGCCGCTCCAACTCTTGCATATTCAGGCCATTGGGCAAGACTTGTCGCGTTGCTGGCCTTTCAACTCCTTTCACTGGATTGTTTTCAGTGAGTCTTTGCTTGATGCACCAGTTG
>JABMOI010000192.1 GCA_013204185.1 bacterium
ATTCCAATAATGATAAGGAAATATCGACTCCTTCCTTTAAGGCCAAATGCGAGCACAAGAGTCATCACTGTGACATTGGCTGTTTGAGAGTTGTGGCCCATGGGCCCGGGCCAGCGTCCTTGAGGTCCCAGCCAACCTGATAGCGGGAGCCAGTAATTGCTGGTCTCAAACTCGAGCAGTTTACTTCCCACGTCCACCATGGGGATCAGTCCCAGGAGTTCGAGGGTTCGAGCAACGACAAAAAGAATCATGAGTGTCCAAGCCAAGACCTTGAGTGCCGCGAGAGAATCGGTAGCTGTAGGAGGCTTAAGCCATAATCCAAACAGAATCACAGGCATGGTCAGAACAGTGAGTGGCCACAGATCCTGGTGATACAAAGTCAGAAGAAAAAAGACCAACCAAATAATCGCCAGCAAAGCAATGACTCCGTTAAACCAAAAGTTATTGATTCTTCTGTTTTGACTAGCAAACCAAAAGAGAGCCGTGACTGCCAAGCCAACAAAAACGATCCAGATTCCCGGAGAATGTCCCTTAAGGCTAGGAATTTCGGGCCACACGTATTGCCAGGCATATTGGCCCATCTTGGCCAGCACAACGGTCAGGACAAAAGTTACGAGATAGGTGGCTGGGGATGTGGGTAGACGAAGAGACTTTAGGGAGGTGAGGCCTAGTCTACCCGATGCCATAGGGAACCCTCCTTATCTCTATTTCGCGTCCAAAGACTTATTTCCATAGCTAGGGTATCGGTTGGGAGCTGATAAAATGAATCAGTGACGTCAGGGAATCGATCACTCTATTATTTGCCACATCCGCCGTCCAGAAAACGAGTGGCGGAGCAAGCCACATGAGCGGTTCCACGATCCGGTTTCTTGTCGCCACCTCGGATTGTCGTGTCGAGTAGGTGACGGTTGCATAAGCAAGGGCCGCCAAAGTGACTAAGACGAACACCCGCGGACGGTCTCCGCTCAGGACTGTGGCCAACGACCCAAGGGCAAAAGCTATAAAGAGAAAAAGCCTGTTCCTCGATGATGTTTGATCCATAAAAATCCAGATGACCAATCCCCATGCCCCGGCAAACAGCGACCAGAGTAGAAGGGGATCAGTATTTATGGCCGTAATCGTCCATTCTCCGATGAAACTATTCACCCACTGTGAGCGACCACTTGAACTTCCTGAGTTAGAAACTTGGATAAATAATAAAATTCCCTTACCCACTAGTAGACCCAGACTTGTCCAAAGAATCCAAAATCTGTCAGTGAACTCTGGTCCATGGCGCATGAGTGCGATCCAGACGACAAAGAGTGCACAAAGGGCGATGAGCCCATGTTCAAAATGTTGGAACCCAAGGACGAGACCACCTGCGATTTCAAGCGAACGCTTCCCAGACGTCAATGCGAAAAGTAGAAGAGAGATGGCAATTACTGTAAATGGATCGTAAGACCCAATCCAGGCCAGAAGAATGGCAGCAAATGGTGTCAGCAGAAGTAACCTTGCAGAACGCCACCGCGAGGCGACCGGTGACACGATAAAGGCCCAAAGACACAGAACCAAAATGGCGATAACTACCGCCATCGAGTGAAAGACAACCCAAGACTTCACTGAATCGAGTCCAAGAGCGCGAAAAAGGAGCAGACCAATGGGGCTATCCGAGATGAAGGCGGACCAATCGTCACCCTGATTCATGGGCCACGCGAGCGCAGCCCTAACACCTGTTTCGGGTTCATTGAGCATCCCGGTGCCAGAGCGAATGAGCACCCAGATGAAGGCTGCGATAAGTGACATGAAATTGAGGGTGGCGGATTCCCAGGGGCTTCGCATTCGTTTCATCCGTGTTACCCCCAATGAGATGTCTGCGCCTCTAACCCTTGGTAGCCTATCGTGACGTATGCCGAACTAGGTTCCCAAAGTTCGGCTATGTGTTCAGTAGGTTGAACTTGAATTTGAACTTGAACTTGGAAGGCGGCAGCGTGGTGCACGATTCCTCAGACGAAGTGAACTCGTTGGCATTTCTTTTGAAGTCCTATTCTGGTGATTTTGGATTTGCGCGACGTCTCGTTGAGTCTTTCAATGCCTTCAACTCCGAATCGATTAGGCTTTTTTGCGTGATTCCCGACGGAGATCAGGATCTCTTTTCTGCCCTTTCAGGAAACAATGTCACAGTTTTGTCTGAGAAAAATTTATCCCCATACTTTACGCAAGAGAGTGTCCATGGGCTGCGGTCGGGCTACATAAATCAGGAAATTGTCAAGTTGTCATTTTGGGAGTTGGGCTTGTGCTCGAACTACTTCTGCGTTGATTCCGATGCAGTATTTGTTCGACCCTTTGGTGTTTCCGATTTTATGTTTAATTCTCAAACGCCGTACACGATCCTGGTAGAGGATAACGAGCTTCAGGTCGAACCGTCCTACTTTGCCAATCATTGGCAGGGTCGCCAGGAAGCGATCAGAAGAATCATGCGCGAAGTTGATCTTGATGATCCTGTGATGAGAACGTGCCATGGACATCAAGTGTTTTCAGCAGCAGTGCTCCAATCGTTTAAGGAGGATTTTCTGAATCCACGAG
>JABMOI010000193.1 GCA_013204185.1 bacterium
CTACAGATTGATGTCAACCAAACCGGGGGCACTCCCAATTTCACGAATCTCCAGAGAGAACTTGACCTAAATTTCAGAGTCTGGTCCTTGTTTGCTTTCGGAGCGGGGCCATTGGTATTCGCCTACCTGTTAGGAACAAATTACGATTATCGTTTGATCTTCACAATCCCAATTGTGGCCGGCCTTTCACTGCTATCAGACCAGCTTTTCGCTCGTTCGCTCTTAATCGCAATACTCAGTGCCACTTACTTGAGTTATCAGGTGTCGACTCAGGCACAAGTGGTAGGTGACATTATGTGGGTGTTAATCGTTCCCTTCTTGGCAGTCCTTCTGGCTGGAAGTTGGATCAGCGAATTGAAGTCAAAGACCGATGCAAACATTTCAGAGCCACCCAAATCAGGGCAATAATGGTGGTGAATGATTGACTCTTCGTATTCCCTGAAACGCCACCACTCCCACCAACAAAACCGGTGAGTTGCATTGAAATCGTTACTTAGCCAGTACCGTTCGCAACATTAGGCATTAGACGCTCTGCCCACCTAAGTAACTTTCGAGGCAGTGGTAGCGCTTGGTGCGTCCTACACCGGCTGAGGGTGCCAATCACGAAACTTTGAGACCTTAGACCAGACACTAATTTGGGAATCTGGTCGGGGTTGTATGAAGGATCATCGTCAATGACGAGTCGTGCTTCATAACAACTCGCGAGCACAAACATCATTCCCTTGCGATGTGCACTGCCCAAACCCAACTTCCAAGCACGAACAGGCAGGTTGAGCGTTTTCAACTATGAAGATTCAGTTACTCAGCACCCCACGCTCACGGATCTCAACCAAGTCGCTGAGGTAATTCATATACTTTTTCACTTGAGCTTCCCCGCTAAGTTTCAAATGTCTCCAACAGTCCAATTCGGTATTGAAAGAAAGATTTCATGGATCGAAATAACGGGCCGTGAATTGTCATTTAACGCCAATCAGACTGGAAAAACTCGAGGGCATTTCGCGCCTCGAGTAAATCAATCGAAGATTTTGGAGAAAAAACAGCCATGCGGCCCCGCATCTCGTTCAACTGGGCGAAAGCAGCTATCGGTTGATACTCAGAGCGCTCATCAAAGTCGTCAACCAACATGGTCCACTTTGAACTAGCCTGATTCGTCACAACCGCCAAAGCACAAGCGACCCTGAATCTCCCATCAATTAAAATAAGATCAGCTGCGAAGTCGGGGCCGAAATCTAACCATGGCGCGGTTGAATAGCGTGGCCACTTTCTTCTTGCTCCCCACGCTCTTGACTTGAGTAGCGGGACGCCCCAAGGGCCTGTTGAGCCAATATTCGCCTGCAATAAGTCGATCTGAGGGATGGGAGTCCCGGAATCGTGGATACGGTGGCTTACTGCCTGCAAAAAATCTGCATCGGACTCTACTGAAACAAGTCGTTCAATACTCGAACCACTTGCGACAATAGTCGATGAACCGGACCCAAATTCTAAGTAGACAGATGCCTTTTGGAGTTCCGTAAGGTATGCCGTTGAGGCATCGGGGCCGAATGGTAAATCTGGTTCGATGGAATTTTCCCAATCGGGTCGATCAAAGAACATCTTGGTCATTTCTCGACCGGAACGGACCTTGGACCGAAATGATCGACGAACCTTTGGAAATTCCACAGTCATAACCTAGTGCCCGCGGTGAACTTAACGGGGCGCCAAGCAGTCTTGTGATAACTTGAAGTCGTTATCGAGTATGTCCCGGTGGCTACAATGGCCCAGACTTGCTCCTTAAATCTGATGAGGACCAATCTGAGAAACAAGAATTGAGAGTAGTGGAGTGACATTAGCTAGGGACGGTGCTCGCAGCGCGCTAAATACGCTAAATAGACCATTTGGTAAACAGAGACTTCAGAGAAGACTTCGTGAACAAGGGAACCATGGTTGCAGTTTAGAAATTGGAGCTTATGAAACGACCCGATCCGGGTGGATTACTACCGATGTCACGTGGCGATGCAAAAACTATCTTGACGTAACCCGGACGTGGCCAATCGATTCTAATTTCATTAGTAATATTTTCTCCGACAATGTCATTGAGCACTTGTCTTTATATTCAAATAGATTTTTTTTCAAAGAAGCTTTTAGGACGCTAAAGCCAGGTGGATCAATCCGCCTCATCACACCCGACATTGGGGCTTTAGTCGAGAAATATAGAAGTGGGTGGACTTTTAGCACTGACCTCGTCCAGCAATTATCGTCGGAGGGTTACCTGATCGCCCATGGCGTGGACCTTCTTCGTTTTGCCTTTCAAGACGACGGGCATGACGCAGGGTATTTATGGGATTGCGATTCACTGTTCACTGAACTTAGTGCTGTGGGATTTTGTGAACTAAAAAGCTACGATCTAGGACAGAGCGACAATCCAGCATTTGCTGAAACTGACTCACGTATCGGCACTCCAATTGCCGAGGTAATGCTCGCTGTCGAAGCGACAAAAGGTCAATGACAATACCAAAAAAGAATCTCAACGGCAGTAGGATTTTACTTGCTGCAGAGTACATTCAATACGGAGGGACGCGCACCTACGTGAAAGACCTTCTGCGCTTTTACTCTGAAGCTGGCGCACACGTTCACTTGGTAACTTCTTACTCTGAACCCGATGAAGCCATGGCCGCTCTTGTAGAGAGTTACGGGTTTAAACTCACTACATTCAAGTCACTTTCCGAGAAATCTAACCCGAAATTACGGAACAGTCATGCAACTGTTTGGTCGCGGCAAGCTTTCAACAGAGAAGTAACTATGTTCAAAAGGTTCATGTCTCATAATAATTTGGAGAGATCAGTCATTTCAGTTGGAACTTCAGGACTTTTCCTTAGCGCCACTCATGCAGGTACAGGACCCATCATGATCGCGCACGGGTACCCTCATGGGCTCAAGCAAAAATTCTTTGGGACAACATTAATGGCCAATCTTCTACCCAGCGACATCAAAATTATCACGATGTCGGATTTCGCTCGCAAGGCTTTCATGAAATCATGGTCCAAACACAACGCGAAACTTTCAATCCAAACTCTTCACAGCACGTGTGGAGCGAGGCAAGAATCTTTACCGATTACGGATCGAAGGAATCGAATCCTCACCGCCGCACTTGTTGAAACCTACAAGCGACCCTTCGATTGGGCTGAAATATCCGCTAAAACGCAGCAGCTGACTGACATCCCAGATTTGGACTTCATATGGCTGGGTGAAGGTCCACTACGTCAAGATGCGATTCAGTTTATTGAACAATTGGGCCTATCACGAACAAGTTTTCCCGGTTGGAGTGATTCTCCAAGCTCCTACTACCGAGATTCGAAGGTCTACCTGCAAACTAGCTCAAAGGAGTCGCTGGGCTTGTCTGTAATAGATGCGATGCGGTATGGGATGCCAGCGGTCACTACAGCGGCGGGTGGCTTGCCTGAAGTAGTTTCTGATGGCGTCACTGGCTTCGTGGTATCCATTGGTGATACGTCTGCTGCCGCATCCGCTCTCGCGGAACTGCTGAGTGACACAACCTTGTGGACGCGCCAATCTAAGGCTGCATATGAGTCCTACCAGGATAAATTTTCACCTGAAAAGTGGGAGAGAGATTTAATGGACGCACATTAACGCGTCCTGGGTATCTCGATAATCCATATACTTGGATCAGGTACGCCAAACGGACCTTTTTTTCCCAACCTAGGAGCAAGCATTTGTGCGGGATTTTCGGCCTGCTGAGGCCAACTGGCTTAACACTCCAAGACGAAGCAACTTTTGAATCACTATCTTCTCAACTCAAGCACAGAGGGCCCGACGGATCTGGTTTTATTGAGACTCGTATCGGACTAATCGGCATGCATCGTCTCAGCATTATGGACGTTGAACACGGCTCCCAGCCTTTTTGGTCTGAAGACCGTCAAATCGCAATTGTGGGCAATGGTGAGATCTATAACGCACCGGAACTCGTGCGAGATCTTAAGCGTCGGGGCCATCAACTCAATACCGGCAGTGACATGGAAGTTATTCCTCATTTGTACGAAGAATTTGGACTTGACTTTCCTAACAAACTTAGAGGAATGTTTGCGCTCACCATTGTTGATTTCAGTCGGAATAGACTAATTCTCGTGCGTGACAGGCTTGGTGAAAAGCCAATTTCCTACACCAGTGATGGTTCACAATTTATTTTTGCAAGTGAGCAAGGAGCACTAATACGTTCGGGTGTCACTTCTCGATCCCTTGATTCAGAAAGGCTTTTCGACTACCTGCTGCATGGCTTCTCTCCTGAACCCCACTCGGTTATCAAGGGGGTATCGAAAGTACCTGCGGGTTCTCTCCTTATTCTCGATTTATCGTCATTAGAGGTGTCTATCCAGCGTTACTGGTCACTCACTGAACACCTAAATAACTTGGTTCCTACTCCCGAAATGCTCTTGGTCGAGATTGAGGATGCTATCTCGGTTACCACACAAAGTGATGTTCCTTTGGGGGTGGCGCTTTCAGGCGGCATCGACTCTTCACTTGTGGCTACCTTTGCCGCAAAAGTCCGACCAGACATTCATGCCTTTTCGATTGGCTACAACGGGACAAAAACAGATGAATCAACTTTGGCAAGGAAATACGCGGAAGAATTGGGATTAAGTTTTTCGGCCATGCAACTCGACTCAACTGCGATCGGTGAATCATTCGCTGATCTTTGTTCCGCCCGTGACGAACCTATTAGCGACATTGCTGGTCCGGCACTGTCCGCAGTAGCCAAGCTTGCTCGTGATCACGGTGTTCCAGTTCTTCTTAACGGAATTGGCGGAGATGAATGGTTCTGGGGATATGACTGGGTCCGTAGGCTAGCTGCATTCTCTTACGGTTTAGCTTCTCATCACGCTTCTGTGCCAAAGAGGTATTCGCTCTTGTCACCTTTGCCAACTAAATCTGCGTCAGGAGTAGCTCAGTGGCTAGAAACCTATGGCGGGTTTCGCACCGAACGCGGTGTTCGCACCTACACCAGCAAGTGGTCAGATGGTGATCAAATTCCCATAAGTTTGTACCAGTTTCAACCGGGATACCCAAGAATTAATGCGTCCATCCAAAAGCTGATGGGGAAATCCGTTCTTGACGCAGTTCCTGAGCAGTTCGCGCCCAATTCGCCGGATGAAATACCAGGCTTCTTCATGTCAGCCCTGGCTGATACCTACCTCAGGGTCAATAGCCTGGCCCAAACAGACCGGCTAGGTATGCAGCATTCGGTCGAAATGCGCACGCCACTCGTGGATTACAAACTCGCTGAGTACATCATGTCCACTCGAATGCATGAAGATGGATTCGTGGGATCATTTCCCAAGACAGAATTAGCCCAAGCGGCTTTTAAAGTGCTACCAAATCAGATCCTTGACCGCCCTAAAAAAGGCTTTGTTCCACCTGTGCGCGATTGGATAAACTCAATCTGGAGACACAATCAGAGCACAATTTTGAACCCCGAAAGACTACTATTAACAGGGTTGCTAAATCCTGATGCTCTCTTGAGCGAGATTCGTCATCCGATTCAGCGTTCTGGACGCGTGAACCAGATGGCTCTCAGGTTGGCAACGCTCGAGTTTTGGCTTCGGGGATTTGAAGAATGATCCGAGACCGCTTCCTACCTGCTGAGCTCCTCATGTTGAATATTGGAAGGGGCATCGACTAAATGCTTCAGAGAATCGGACTTAAATATCGCAGATTTACTGACAAAATGCATAAGTCACGTGCTCAAAAGGCTTTTTCAATTCAGAACATGGAGACTGCGACTGCTAGTTGCATCATTTTTTCAAAAGACCGACCGATGCAGCTTCACGCACTTCTACAGTCCATGGAGCTGAACCTTCATGGGGTTGATTTCATAAGAGTGATCTACGCCACATCAAGTCTTGAGTTTAAAGCGGCTTATGAGACCGTTATCGAAGTCAACTCAGCAGCACACTTAGCATTTACCGATGAGTCAAATGGGGATCTTTCCTTTAGCGAACTCGTTACTGAGTCTCTGGACAAAATCAGTTCTTATGCAACTTTCTTTCTAGTTGATGACATAGTTTTCACTCGTCAAATCGATATTCGGAAGGTCGCCAGTTTGGCCAGCGAAACTTGCATTCCATCATTGCGGTTGGGATTGAATATCAGCCACAGCTACATGACTCAGTCAAAGTTGCGCACACCCTCCATGCGGGTGCGCAGAATTGCGCAAATAAGCACATTCTCGAATTCGCATCACGTGCCATGCAAAATCTATTCATGGAACTGGGGCTCAGGGGAAGGCGACTGGGGTTATCCTCTCTCCCTCGATGGGAATCTCTTTATAACTCGATATCTCCAAAATTTCCTTCAA
>JABMOI010000194.1 GCA_013204185.1 bacterium
GATTAATACTTAGGTTTGATACAAATTAAGAGCGGCCCGAAAACGAAAGTTTTCGGGCCGCTCTTGTTTTATCCGTTCAGGGTGCTGAAGCCCAGGATTACTTTTTGATGTCGTATTGCACGCCTGGCGTAGGATCGGGCTCGCCGAACCGTCTTCCTTCTCGCTCAACCAGTTTCAACTTCTGGCTCGACTCAGCACCACTTTTACTGGCTTTGATCGAGTACTCACCTGCCGGCAGATACGTATTGCCATTGCCTGCAGCTTTCGGCGCTTTCTCCAAGTTGCCAATGCCAGCTTCGCTAAGCGTCAGATCGTACGTGACATAGTTCAAACCGGCTGAAAGCACGCGTTCGAAGGTAGTCATCGTTCCATTTTCTTTGCTTTCAACCATAAAGGAAGCATTTCCAGCCTTCGCAGCATACACCGTGAGAGACACTTCGGGCTCCAATACATTGGATAGCGAGGATCTCTTCTCGCCCCATGACGAACTAAAGGATACGTCTGCAACGTCAAATAAGTGGATCTCGCGAGCCAACAGGTCCGAACCCAGTTGCTGCAATACAGAAATATCTGCAAGGTAAATGGAGCGCCCGTGCGTCCCGATGAGCAAATGCTTTTCGCGCGCCTGAATCTTGAGGTCATGAACCGCTACAAACGGCATGTCCTCTGCCAGTCCCATGAACGTTTTTCCTCGATCAAGCGAGGCGTAGACCGCATGGTCCGTGCCAACGAAGATCAAATCAGGGTTCGAGGGATCCTCCAAGACCACATTGACCGGCTCTGAAGGCAAGTTCGTGCCAATGCGTGTCCACGTTGCTCCGAAATCGTCAGAGCGAAAGACGTATGCGTCGAAATGATCGGAACGATACCCATTCAGCGAAGCATAAACGCGCGACTCCGAATGAGCGGACGCTTGAATTCGGCTTACCCACAGATTCTGGGGCAACGTTTGATCAATGCGTTTCCACGAAACACCACCGTCGCGGGTTACGTGAATCATTCCGTCGTCGCTACCGGCATAGATCAATCCAAATTTGAGCTTGGATTCATCGATGGTAGAAAGCGTACCGTAAGGCACGTCGCCTGGTTGACCGCCGTGTGTGAGGTCCGGCGAAATGGCAATGAGGTCATCGCCTTTATTCATCGAGCGGTACAACCGATTCGCTGCGTAATAGAAAATGTCCTGGTTGTGGGGCGAAAGTAAAATGGGCGTTTGCCAGTTAAACCGGAGTGGTTTTTCACCCAATTCGTGACGGGGACGAATGGAAGCTCGTTTGCCAGTTTCCCGATCTAAACGGGAATAAAACCCGAATTGTGAACCGAAATACACGAGCTCATTGGTCCGAGTATCGACCTGAACCTGCATCCCGTCGCCACCGCCTAGTCTGTCGTAAGGGTAATCTCCACCGTCGAACCAGTCGTAGCTGGCTTGGTAGGTGTGCGGTCCGGCCCAGACACCATTGTCTTGAAGCCCGCCATACACCCGATAATTTTCGGCGTTGTCGGTTGTGACGTAGTAAAATTGACCGACCGCCGGAATATTCAGCTTTGACCAGGTCTCCCCTGCGTCATAAGACATATTCAGACCGCCATCATTGCCGTTAATAATGTGACCTTCCCGATTGGGGTTCAACCATAATGCTTGATGATCCGAGTGAACATGAGCTGCTCCAACCGATTTCCATGTCTGGCCCGCATCGTCCGAACGAATAATGGGCACGCCCATGGCATACACTTGCTTTTCGTCCTGCGGAGATACTCGAATCTCGCCGAAATAGTATCCATAGGTGTTGTACACACCGTCTAGGTTGTCTTCATGCGTGCGTTTCCACGTAACTCCGGCGTCGTCTGAACGATAGATTTCTAAGCCAATGATGGGCGTGTTAAACAGCTGAGCATTCGCATCGTCCACGAAGTCCACCAAGGCAGCGGGCTGGATGGTGCCTTTCTTCACCATATCCAAGACCACGTCGACTGAATACTGCTTCGGAAATCCTTCGCGCTCGAGATACCCTTTAATGTCGTCCTTGGATAGGACCAAAAAAGACTGCGAAGTCATTAATCGAAGGGCGTCGCGCGTAAGTCCTTCTTCCTCTTCATCCTCTTCTTCTCTGGCGGCTCGCGCCTGGTTGTCGAGCGATGCATAGATCACATTAGAATCACCCGGAAATACCGTAATCCCAATACGGCCAACTCCGGCCCCTTCCGGAAATCCTGAGTTTCCCCCGTTCATTTTTGTCCACATATTCCCGCCATCCGTACTTTTGTAGAGCCCAGATCCTTCGCCGCTCTCGACAAAATTCCAAGCTCTCCGATCTCGTTCCCACATGGCTGCATAGAGCACGTCCGGGTTATTCGGGTCAATTACGAGATCAACTGCTCCCGTCCGGTCGTTGACATAAAGCGTGTTTTTCCACGTCTTTCCACCATCGGTGCTTTTATACACACCACGGTTTGAGTTGGCCGAATAAAGGGCTCCCAAC
>JABMOI010000195.1 GCA_013204185.1 bacterium
GACAAAAACGACCCGTTCCGCCTCATGGGCTTCGGTCACCGTGTCTACAAGAACTTCGACCCACGAGCCAAAGTCATCAAGAAAATTGCTGACGAGGTTCTAGGTCAATTAGGAATCGACGACCCGCTATTGGATCTCGCAAAACAGTTAGAGCGTATTGCGCTCGAAGACGAGTATTTTGCAGAAAGAGGCCTATATCCAAACGTTGATTTCTACTCAGGAATTCTCTACCGCGCAATGGGTATTCCGACTAGTATGTTTACCGTGATGTTCGCATTGGGTAGACTTCCTGGTTGGATTGCACAGTGGGTAGAAATGAAAAATGACCCAGCTACTCGGATTTATCGTCCGAGACAGATTTACACGGGTTACAACAAGCGTGAATATGTCCAAATTGGACGTCGAGCGCTCCAAGATTAGCAAATTGTACCGGGGACTGGAAAACGAACCGGTTATTTTGTACTATTAACATCTTACGACGAACTGTCCCAGGAGGACTAAAATGAAGAAACTTGTACTGCTACTTCTGTTAACCGCAACTGCAGCAATTGGATTGTCTCCAAATGTAGCGACCGCACAGGTCGACCGCGGTTCTGAATCAGTGTACATCCGCCCGCGTGTAGGAATTTCCTACTACATGGGGGATAGTGAAAAATCGCCAGTCAACTTTGACGGCGATATGTTTGACAAATTCCCTTACAACGCAGGACTTGAATTGGGTTATCAATTCACGCCGTCCTACAGCGTTGGATTGGCTTTCCGCTATGGCGACTACACCCAGATCACTGACTTTGAACCTCAGACTGACACGAGAGACCACCCAACTACGCGCTGGGGAGTTTCCTTGTTAGCTCGGAAGTTGATGTCTTCTGGAAAAATTGCTCCTTACTGGGCTGGTGGTATTAACGTGGGCGGTGGCGATAGCTACGTTCGCTCCGTTGCATGTGCCAACAACGTCGCTGGAAGCTGCGTAACTCAGAACGAACTTGGGTTCGGCCTTTCCGCAGGATTCGGTCTTGATTTCTACATCAACCCTGCTACTTCCTTCTTCATCGAAACGGGCGTAGATACCTCGCTCCCTGACGATGCTGCAGATGGTCGTAAAGGCAATGGCTTTACCGGTTGGGACTTTCTAGGAAACAACTCTATCGGTCTAAAGATCAATTTCAACAGAGTAACTCCTGTGGAAGTAGCCGATCTTATCTGCCCAGTTGAAGCGGTAGACGCAGGTTCTCCTGTTACGTTTACTGGCTCAGTGAATGCGAAAGCAACTCAGCCAGTTAGCTACATGTGGACATTTGGAGACGGAACTACAGCCGAAGGCATGACCGTTTCTCATTCTTTCCCACGTGCAGGAGACTACACAGTTGGCCTAACAGCAAGTAATGGTAGTGGTAAATATACTTCTACTAAAACATGTGCTGTAACGGTTAAAGATCCTTGCTTGCCAGCTCAGATCACATCGATGCGCGCATCGAACATGAGTCCTGACACTCAAACGGCAGTTGCGTTCTCAGCAAACGTAAACGGAACCAAAGGCACCTATCGTTGGGATATGGGCGATGGCTCCAAAATGACTGGAGAAGCTCCTTCTCATACGTACAGCAAAGCTGGAACGTATACCGTTACGCTTGAAATTGAAAACTGTGCTGGTGTTGTAAAACGCACCATGACTATTACAGTGAATCCTTACGAAGCAGCTATCTGCCGTGAGATCACTGAAATGAACTCTGCTTACTTTGCTCGCAACTCCTCCGCATTGACGGACGAAGGTCGCGCTGCATTGAAAGAAAACCTCGACATTCTTCTTGAGTGCCCAAATCTAAACGTTCGCGTTGAAGGATGGGCATCTGCTGGCGAACGTAAGCCGCAGGAGTTGAGTGAAGACAGAGCACGAGCAGTTGAGCAATTCTACGTTGACAACGGCGTTTCTGCTGGCCGCCTTGTAACGACCGGAATGGGTCGTTCAGGTACAGGTAGCAAGAAAGATGGACTATCTCAGTTCCGTCGTGTTGACACGGTTCCTGTTCGCTAGTTCAGGACTTCGTTAATCTTGTTAAAAAAGGGGGGTGGCAGAATGCCACCCCCCTTTTTTTATTGCCCATCTTATACTTGAAACCAACGGCGTACTAGTGAAAAACGAGGGTGCCATTTTCATACAGCTCCTCCCACAAATCGCGCAGTGGCGAATCGGGGCTAATGGCGTCACATCTTAGTCCCTCGGGAGAGACAAGCTGCTCCACCGCGGCCAAATCACCCATGGATAGCGGAATGACTTCGCCGCCAGCAAACAGAGTTACCTCTCGGCCCTGAACCGAATACAGCACCTGAGATGAGGCTGAGGGTCGCAGCACGTTCCGCGCTGCGACCAGCTCATCAAAGCCTAGTAAAGAATCCGGACCATCTTCAACCAATCTGCGGGGCTCGGACAGCATCATCCCAATCAATTCGTTTAACGTAGACTCATCCTCGGCAATGCGGCGCAAAATAGACTGAACCCATTTCGTCGCACTTCCATCTAGCTTTGCTGGCTGGTCTGTGGGCTTGAGCCCAGGGTCTTGGAGGCGCTCGTTAGAATCTAGAGAGCCAAGCACATGCTCGAGGACCCCCGTCATCATATCCAGCGCGGACGGAGCCCGGCATCCGAAAGAGAATGTCATACAGGGTCCTAGAGCTACACCATGATGAGCCACTCGAGGAGGCAAATACAGCATGTCGCCGGGCTCCAAAACCCAGTCGTGATCTGGTTCAAAATGAGCTAGAATCGAAACATCAATCCCTTCAATGAGCTCCTCCTCCTCCTTGACAGGTGTTGAGTCGATCTGCCAACGCCGGCGCCCATGGCCTTGTAGCAGAAATACATCGTAGTTGTCAATATGCGCTCCCACGCCGCCGCCATTGGCCGCATACGAAATCATGATGTCGTCCAAACGCCATTTGGGAAGAAATGAGACCACCTGCAGCATGTCCCGAACAGCCGGAACGAGTCTATCGACTTCCTGAATCAGCAGCGTCCATTGGGATTCAGGCATTGCATCAAACGTTGATTGCTCAAACGGCCCCTCGCGAACATCCCACTGATGCTCTCCTTCCAGTTTAACGAGCAATCTGCTAAACGCATCGTTCCGAGCGGAAAGCTTTAAAAATTCAGCCGGTGAAAGCGGGCTTTCGAAATTTGGCCACGCTCCTCGCACTAAGAGAGGCTTTTTTTGCCAGTACTCTGCTAAAAACTGACTAGTGGAAAGACTTCCAAAAAAGGAGGCTGGAATGTTCATAAAAAGGGGTGCAAGTGAATGTGGCCCATCCTATTAGGGCGCACCTAAAATAGATATTCTATGACCTTCAAAACCGGCCACAGAAGCAAGAGGGCGTAAAGCAGGACAATCCAATTTAGGTGCTTTTTTTGAACTGGAAACTCGTAGCCACAATAAGGGCACTTCGGCTCTTCGCCGTCTGACTCCAGCGCGCATGAAGGGCATTCAATCATATGCTCAATTCCTGTGGGCTCCAAGGATGGAAACCGGCTCAATTAAGGTTTGATAGTCCACAGCGCCTGCTTGAATCATCTTAACGATGTCCATTCCTGAGGTTACCTTGCCAAACGCTGCAAAACCTTGACCATCTGGATTCCGCATGCCTCCAAAGTCGAGGGATGGCTGCGGTCCAATGCATATAAAAAAGGAGTGATTTCCAGAATTAGGAAGGCCCCGAGCCATAGAAATAGTCCCATCGAGATGGTTCAGACCCGTCTCCGACGTCCGCTCCAGCAGGATATCATCAAAAAAAGAGGTGCGAAAATCAGGATTGGCACCACCTTGTATGACTTCAATATGAATGGAATCTTGAGGTTGATTGTCGGGAGTAACGACCCTGAAAAACGAGCCCCCAGCATACATTCCAGAGTCGACGTATCGAAGGAAATTGGCTCCCGTGATGGGGGCTGCCACCGTATCCACTTCTACCACAATATCCCCTTGAGACGTTTCAATCACGACTTCGACCACCGAAGAATTGGATGAAGAACATCCCACAACCCAAACGAGAGCGAGTAACACTAAAATCTTATTCATAACGTCCGTCTAAGTGGTTTTCGAGGGCAGTTTTTTCAAAAAGGTGATGTGCCTAAAGAACGCTCACAATTAAGGAGGAGTCAATTTCCCGACCGCAGAAACCGTCACCCTAATTTCATCTCCAACGAGGCTGTCCATCAAAAACCCAAACTTTAAACCGAAATCTTTGCGGCTCAGCACAAACTAGGCTTCGATTACAAGCAGGTTGGTATTGGGGCTATGCCGAATCAAGAATGGAATCTCCATGTCTCGGGTTTGACCGTACATCGTCATTTGGCCTTGAACACGCCGCCGCTGATTCCCCTGAGCGCTTGGTCCTACGTTTTTGGCTGCTAATACAACGCCCGAAGAGGCGAACGATACCCTTGGATATCGATTAACGTCTAGAAAATCTTCTGACTTTAACTCCTTGTCTCTCAGTTTATTGTTCGTGCTGATGCTTTCAACGTCAATAAAGAGACTCGCGCGCATCGAATCCGGATGTTGGGCGTCGAATTGAATCGTTCCAGATGCGCTTGAAAAAGAACCGTTCACCGTGGCAACGCCGAAATGCTCCACTTGAAACGAAAAAACGGACGAAGATGCATCAATAGTGAACTCTTGAACCTGAGCGACAGCCATGGCGGGCCACAGAAAGAGATAAATGAAATATTTTAGGAAAGGCATGCCGGAATCCAGGAGAAAAAAATAAACGTTAGATTGCCTATGCTTTTCGTGGGCTTCGGTTCGATCCATATTACTCTAGCATCAAAATTTCCCGTTTCCATTTAGTGTGACAACAGAATCAATAGGTACCATTCTTACTTACGAGGACTGGCAGCGCAGACAAGCCGAGCACCACGCCGAATTCGACCAAGTCGTTCAGCCTCATCTTGTGCGCAGAAGCCACCACATCCCGAATGCAGTGGCAGACTTCATGTTCGAATATTACGGGTTTCGCCCCAGCTATCTTCGAAAGTGGTCCCCAGGGTACGGCGTGCTGCTTGAAGGCGCTACGCTTGAGGACTTTGGAGCGCATGATGGCTTTATGCAAGAGGCTGAAGGAGTTAGACTCAGCGTAGACAATTGCTCAGATCGCTTCTCGGATCGAACGCGCTGGATTCGGGATATGCTGGTTACAACGCAAACCCGCACGCCGCTGTTTGGGTGCTTTGGACTGCACGAGTGGGCCATGCTCTACCGCTCTACCGACCCAAGGCACGCCAGTCTTGCGCTCCGAGTTACCCCCGATGAACTGGCTGAGGTCGTTGAAAGCAGCAAAGTTAGTTGCACCCACTTTGATGCCTTTCGGTTTTTTACTCCAAATGCCAAACCGCTGAATGCCAAACAACTAACCCGCGACGACATGAACGACTCAGAACAACGGGGTTGTTTACATGCCAACATGGATGTCTATCGGTGGGCCTTTAAGCGCTACCCTTGGATTGCTTCTGAGCTTGTATTGCGTGCGTTTCAGTTGGCACTGGAAATTAGGCATGTAGATATGGCAGCCAGCCCGTACGATCTTGCTTCGGAGGGCGTTGTGCCCATTCCCATTGAGACCCCCCAAGGGCGCCTACAGTACGTAGAACACCAAAAATATTTCGCTGAAAAAGCATTCATTTTGAGAACAGAACTCATTTCGTCATATAGCGACTTGCTTGAAGCGCTCTACCCATCGCAGGAATCCGTTGCAAAAGCCCATTTGAGTTCGTAACGTGATTAGATTCGACTGATTTGTTGCTCTGTTCTTGCCCCGTTCTACCCACCCGATTTCAAGATGACGACTTTAACCCGTATCCCCTTTTGGATAACGGCTACTTGCCTAGCGTCCATTGTATTCTTGTCTAGCAATACGAATGCCCTTGCGCGTCAAACGGACGGCTCGAGAGGTAGTAGAAATGTGGAGCTCGTGAGCCACCTCCCTCTCGGCGGAATGAAGGCAGCATCCGGATCTGCAACCGCTGGATTCGACGCATTGGGACGCTCTACTGGTAATCTGGTGTTTGACCAAGGAGCCAATCGGCCCTTTGTGTTTGTGGCTAAAAATGGCCAAGAACCGGGAATTGTGGCCGTAAACATTGCCAACGAGAGCAAACCGGTTGTTGTTGGTGCATGGGATAGCCCCTCCGAAATTGCCGATTTAGTCCATTTCAACGTTGGTTCTAAGTCTTTCTTGGCCGCGTTTCACCCTGAATCTGGGTTGTCTGTTCTGGAAGTCACCGACCCCGATGAAGGACAATTCGATTTGGTCGCTGAACTTAACGTCTCCGAAGGGCTGCACCACGGATTTGCCTATCGCCATTCAGATGGCAGGAGCTACCTCTTTGCGACGGGGGGCAAAAACGTCCTTGTGTACGACCTCGAAACGCTTGTGAGTGCCCGAACGGCCGAGCTTGCCTCCATTGCTCTGCCGGAAGAGCAGCCTACCATTGACTACGGCTTCCACTCCGTTAGCGCCCAGTATGAAGCGGTCACTGAAACAGACCGCTTGTATGCGGCAGGAGCCGGAGGATACTACGTCTTCGACGTTACGGACGTGCGTAATCCTTCCGTGTTGGCCATTGTAAACTCGGCGGCTGTTCAAATAGGCCATGGGATCGCCGCTTCGCCGGACGGTAGCCACGTGGTTACCGCTGCCGGATACCGCACAGCACCCATTCGTATTTTCGACCTTCGACCCGTGTTTGAGGGAACGGTCCCTCGCATTCGGACTGCCGCTGGAGCATGGACAGCAAATTGGCGAAACTATGCTGAAAACTTTGAGATGAGATGGCCCTTCGTATTTGTGGCAGGGATGGATGACGGGCTTCAGGTTTTTAACATGTTGAATCCTTTTGATCCATTTACTGTGGGCTATTATTTTACGTGGGACGGACAAGCCGCTTCGCTAGCCAACAGAGCAGCCAATAAAACCGGCGCCTGGGACGTAGATGTACGCAATGCAGATGGGCTCATTGCTGTGACGGATGTGAATACCGGTTTATGGTTATTCCGCATGGAAGGGTTTGAAAACTGGGATGGCCGTGGATGGGGATTCCCAAACGTAAGTTCAGTTCAAGATTGGGAAAACGGACCAACGCGTTCGACCGAGTGGTAATCATATGAAACCGACAAAAGCATATAATTTCGACAAGCGGACCATTTCTCAGCGTTTGGTTTGTTTTGGGCTCACCCTCGGTGTGGGGTCGCTCCTATTTGCGGGCTCCGGGTTCGCCCAAAATGGCAGGGGCATTGAACAGCCGCCCCACCCACAGAAACCGGGAGAGCAGGGCTCGGCGAACATCCGCGTGATGTCCCACATTCCGCTGGGCAAGGCAGGAAGTGTTTCAGACGTGGAAATTGAACAAGATTTGGACCGGCCCTATGCTTACGTTGCTCGGCGTAATGCAGAAATTGGGTTCGATGTAATAGACCTCACCGATCCGGACCACGCCAAAGTGCTTTACCGGTGGCGCATTGAAGACGAAGACCTCCACGTGGGCGGAGCCATGGACGGCCGGTACTTCAAGTACAACGATCGCTTTTACTATGTGCAATCCGTTCAGCTCAGACAATCTGGTCCGAACTCGGATGTGGGCGCTATCGTGTTTGACGTAACGGATTTGCCATCGAAAATGACCGAAGTTGGGCGCATTCGGCAATCCGAAACCCCAGGGGGCTTCCACAACATATTTATGTACCAGCACAGTTCTGGTAAGCCACTCCTATTTGCCACTTCAGGTGGATACGCCAAAGTATTTGATATGGCCAAGTTCATAGATGGCGATCAAACCGAGATGGACGCCCAACTGAGGGACGAAAACAGAGAATTGATTGGGCGCGTGCCGCTTGCCGAGTCAGAAGGAATGTGGTCCCGCGGCTACCACGACTTTTACATCGCATATCATCCAGAATCCGGCCAAGACCGATTCTACGGAGGCGGCGGAAGTGGGTATTACGTGTACAATGTGACGGACATGGCCAAACCGGAGCTGCTTGTCACCTTGCTCGGCGTGCCAGGCGTAGCTTGGGGTCATACCTTCACGCCTACACCCGACGGCAATTATGCTATTGGAGAAACTGAGTTTCAATATCAGCCCCTTCGCATTTTCGACCTTAAACCGGCGCTGAACGGCGAATTGCCTGACAAGAACATTGATCACGCTATTGGGGCATGGCACGCCGACTGGAAAAGTCTTGCTCACAATCACGAAGTACGCTGGCCGTTTGTATTCGTGAGCGGATATCAAACAGGATTGGGCATTTTCAATATGGTAGACCCGGAAAACCCGTTTACTGTAGGCTACTACGATACGTTTGACGGCATTCACAACGACCGAGGCGCTGCGCTCGAACGCCTCGGTAGCCCTTACGACTGGAACGTGTATGACGGCGCCTGGGGTGTCGACGTACGAAATGCGGATGGCCTGATCGTGGTCAGTGACATGACCACAGGATTTTGGGCATTCAAAATGGAAGGATTTGATGGGTGGAACGGAGAAGATTGGGGCATGCCCAACATCTCAAGTGCCCAACATTGGGGAAATCTCCCTGTTAATCGCTAAAACATCAGAAACCGATGAGATTATTTATTGCATTGGCCTTCGTGGCCATGTTCACATGGACGGCTCAGGCTCAAAACGAGTCGTTAAGGCCTGGTTCAGATAACATGGAAGTCTTGGGGCACCTGCCTCTAGGGCATCATTCTTCCGTGACGGATATTGAGCTTGAACAGGACCTGGATCGCCCATATGCCTACATTGGAAGGGCGTCCATAGTTGATGGTGGACCCAAAGGGATGGACATAATCGACCTTGGAAACCCTTCAGATCCAAAAGTGATCTACGAATTTCGGCTCGATTTTCAAGACCTTCTTCCCAACAGGGGCGGAATGGATGTGAAATATTTCCGGACTGGAGGCCGCCACTATGTGGTTCAGTCTTTCGAATTTGGAAGTGGCCCGTTCCATGACCTTGGAGCGGTTGTCTTTGATGTCACAGGCCTTCCCAATCCAGATAAGGTAACTGAAGTCGCTCGGTTGAAAGTACCTGGCCATCCAGGCGGAATGCATAACATCTTTATCTACAAGCACACCAGTGGTCACATTTATTTGTTGGCAACGGTACCTGGAGACATGGTCCAGGTTTGGGACCTTGAAAAGGTAGTTTCTGGCGATGTTGCTGGTGCCTATGTAAGCACGATTCCTTCTCCCGAAACACCAAATAATCCTGGTTCGCGTCGGTTCTACCATGACCATTACGCAGCATTTCATCCAGACACCGGCGAAGATCGCTTTTATGGCGGAGGAAACGGTGGCTACTACGTATACGATATCTCAGACATAGAAAACCCAGAACTACGCATCACGCTTACCGGCATTTCAGGCGTGGATTGGGGTCATACATTTACTCCAAGTCCCGATGGCCGCTACGTGGTTGCAGAGTCAGAATACCAGTATTCACCGCTCCGTATTTTTGACCTGAAGCCCGCTTTGGATGGCGAAAGAACCAATATTAATCAGCCTATTTCCGCTTGGACGGCAGATTGGAAAAACCTGAGCCACAACCATGAAGTGCGCTGGCCTTACGTGTTCGTGTCTGGGTATCTTGATGGGCTGCAAGTCTTTAGCCTCATGGATCCTAAAAATCCAGAGACCGTTGCATACTACGACACGTACCAAGGTGGAACCAATACTGGCTTTAACGCCGTAATCAACGGAGCCTTTGGCGTGGACGTTCGAAATGCCGACGGCCTCATTGTAATTTCTGATATGTCGACCGGCTTTTGGACCTTCCGCATGGAAGGATTCAACGGATGGAACGGCGAAGATTGGGGCATGCCCAACATATCATCCGTCCAAGATTGGGACGAAGAGTCCAAAGAAGGCACCCGATAGTCACTCAACCTGAATAAACACCTGCGTTATGAAACATTTGCTCACTCTTTTATTCCTTGTCGCGCTTATTGTCGCGCCGGCTGCTGCCCAGGACACACCCTGGACCACGATTAAGCCGGGATCTGAAAACATTACGGCTGAAGGACACATTCCCTTGGGAGCTCCACTCAACACCATGGATATGGAAGTTGAACAGGAGTTGTCTCGGCCGTATGCGTACGTATCTCGTGGCACCGTAGGATCTGGTTCAGTTCGAGGCACAGACATTATCTCAATCGCTGATCCTTCTAATCCTAAAGTCTTGCTTCGCTGGAGAATGGAAAATCCAGACTTGCACACCGGTTTGGGTGGAATGGACATTAAGTACTTCAAATATGCTGGTCGGTACTACGTTGTTCAGTCCACGCAGTTTGGTCCTGGCCCGAACAGCGACCTAGGCGCTTACATCTTGGATGTAACGGGCTTACCAGACGCTAGCAAAGTCGTCGAAGTAGCTAGAATCCACGAACCAGACCTTCCAGGCGGATTCCATAACATCTTTATCTACAAGCATTCAGATGGTCGTGTGATCCTGCTAGCTACCATCAATGGCGCTGGCGCCAATATGTACGACTTGGGTAAAGCGGTATCGGGCGACGTTAAAGGCGCCTTCATTGGCACCGTGCCAATTGCCGTTGAGCAGAACGGGTTCTACCACGACTTGTATGCTGCTTGGCACCCAGATTCAGACCAAGACCGTTTTTACGGCGGTGGCGCTGGCGGGTACTATGTCTATAACATCACGGACACGGATAACCCTGTTCTCGAGTTCACCATGACAGGGATCACAGGAGTTTCATGGGGGCACACCTTTACGCCGAGCCCTGATGGCCGCTATGCAATTACAGAAACTGAGTATCAGTATGCTCCGCTGCGCATGTTTGACATGAAGCCCGCATTGGATGGCGAAGTGGAGAATATTCGCTCGCCTATTTCCGCATGGACGGCGAACTGGAAAAACCTGGTTCACAATCACGAAGTGCGCTGGCCGTATGTGTTTGTTTCTGGATACCACGATGGGCTTCAAATCTTTTCGATGATGGATCCAGAAAACCCTACAACCGTCGGCTACTACGATACCTACACCGGGCCTCGTGATGTTGGTGCCATGGGAGGAGCCGTTGGAAACGGAGCATTTGGAGTTGACGTCCGCAACGCAGACGGACTCATCGTGATTTCAGACATGACAACCGGCTTTTGGACGTTCCGCATGGAAGGCTTCAATGGTTGGAACGGAGAAGATTGGGGAATGCCAAACATCTCTTCTGTTCAAGATTGGGACGAAGAGTCCAAAGAAGGCACCCGCTAAGAAAAGGGCGCTAGCACTATTAGCCTAACACGCACATGCAAAAGACGTTTTCAGTCCTGCTCCTGTTCGTCCTAACGGCCGCTTTCGCTGCCAATGGGTTTAGTCAGGGGACTCCCCTAAAACGCGGAAGTGATAACATTTCCGTGGAAGGACACCTTCCACTCGGCGCTCCTGAATCGGTCGCCGACGTCGAACTGGAGCAGGACCTGGATCGTCCGTATGCTTATGTGGCAAGAGCTCGGTACCGGGGTAACTACGACCGAGGTATGGATATTATTGATCTGTCCGATCCGTCCAATCCAAAGCGCCTCCTCCACTGGGTTAACTCCAATGACGATCTAAACACCGGAGTGGGCGGACTTGATATCAAGTATTTCAAGTATTCAAGCCGGGTCTACGTGGTCCTTTCCATGCAGTTTGGCGTGGGACCAGACAACGATCTAGGAGCGGTGGTTTTTGACGTAACCGGCCTCCCGGATGTGACGAAGGTCAAAGAAGTAGCCCGAATTCGCGAACCAGAAATGCCGGGAGGCTTCCATAACATCTTTATCTATCAGCACTCGAACGGTACGCCGTATTTGATCACGACCATCCGTGGCGCGGGTGCCAATATGTATGACCTGCGGAAGGTGGTAACGGGCGATGTCGCGAACGCGCGGGCTGCAAATATTCCCATTCCGGGAGACCAGAATGTGAGTCGTGCCTACCACGACTTCTATGCCGCATGGCACCCTGATTCAGAAGAAGACCGGTTTTATGGTGGCGGAGCCGGAGGGTACTACATCTACGACATCACAGATGTGGAGCATCCGGAACTACGTATCACGCTGACAGGAATCAACGGAGTGAGCTATGGACATACGTTTACTCCCGACCCCACCGGACGATATGTAATCGCTGAAACCGAGTATCAGTACGCACCCCTTCGGATTTTCGATCTCAAGCCGGCGCTTGATGGAGAAAAATCAAATATCAACCAGCCCATTTCCGCTTGGACGGCCAACTGGAAAAACCTGGTGCACAACCATGAAGTGCGCTGGCCCTATGTGTTTGTATCCGGATATCTCGATGGGCTGCAAGTCTTTTCGCTGATGGATCCGGAGAACCCACAAACGGTCGGCTATTACGACACCATCACCTCCGATGAGGGTGGTGTAATGGATGGGGCGTTCGGGGTCGATGTGCGCAATGCCGACGGCCTCATTGTGCTCTCCGACGGATCAACCGGAATTTGGACATTCCGCATGGAAGGATTCAACGGTTGGAATGGCGAAGATTGGGGAGTACCAAACATTTCCTCAGTTCAAAATTGGGACGAAGAGTCTAAAGAAGGCACTCGATAATTATTAAAACGGGCTCTAGGGTCCAAGGCACAGCATTATGAAAAGAACTACCACGATTTTATTGGCGATGTTCATCGTCTCGTTTGCATTCAAACCAGCAACTGCCCAGGACGTCGCTCCGCGTGGAAGTGAGAACATGGAAGTGATCGGGCACGTCCCGCTAGGACCCCGTTTGAGCGTTGCAGACATGGACCTCGAGCAAGAAATGAACCGCCCCTATGCCTACGTAGCGCGTATGCACTACGCCGAGGCAGGCGGCAAAGGGATGGACATTGTAGACTTGGCCGATCCATCTAACCCAAAAGTTATTTACCGCTGGCGCATTGAAAACCAAGATCTGCACATGAAGACCGGTGGCATGGACGTCAAGCATTTCAAGTGGGCAGGCCGCTATTATGTTGTTCAATCGTTGCAGTTCGGTGCTGGTGGACCAAACAACGATCTAGGCGCTGTAGTTCTTGACGTTACGGGTCTTCCTGATCCCAAGACGGTCAAAGAGGTCGCTCGCATTCGCGAGCCGGAAACCCCAGGAGGATTCCATAACATCTTTATCTACAAGCATTCTTCTGGTCGCGTGTTGTTAATCACAACCGTATCCGGACCACACGCAAACGTGTATGACCTCGGCAAATTGGTGGAAGGCAACGGCAAAAATGCATTAGTCGGACACATTCCTACTCCTGCTGAAGACTCTCGACGTGGATATCACGACTTCTATGCAGGTTTCCACGAGGAAACAGGTACGGATCGTTTCTACGGTGGCGGAACGGGCGGGTACTACGTATACGATTTTACAAATATTGACAGCCCTGAATTGCTGGTGACGCTAACCGGAATCAGTGGTGTTTCCAGCGGCCATACGTTCACACCAGATCCTACGGGACGGTACGTTGTGGCCGAAACGGAATACAAGTACGCACCGCTTCGCATCTTCGATTTGAAGCCAGCACTTGACGGAGAACGCACTAACATAAACCAGCCTATTTCGGCATGGACTCCTGCTTGGGACGGCCTCGTTCATAACCATGAAGTGCGCTGGCCCTATGTGTTTGTATCTGGTTACCATGATGGGCTACAAGTCTTCTCTTTGATGGACCCAAAAAACCCTCAGACAGTTGGATACTACGACACATTTAATGGCCCAAGAAGCGACGGTGGAATGGCCGGTGGCGTAGCCAACGGAGCCTTTGGCATCGATGTCCGTAATGCTGATGGATTGATTGTCATTTCCGACATGACCACAGGCATTTGGACGTTCCGCATGGAAGGCTTCAATGGCTGGAACGGCGAAGATTGGGGCGTACCCAATGTTTCGTCTGCTCAGAAATGGGATGAACAATCCAAAGAAGGCACGAAATAAGATTTAGTATGATACCTAGTATGATTAAGCGTGGAATCAACGGCCTGTTTGGCATGATCCTCTTAACAGTTTTAGTCGGTGCATCTGGCTGGAATTCGGCGATAACGCCGAATTCCAGCCAGCCCGTTTCTGCCACCTCTGTTGCAGAATGCACGGTTGGCCCCTTTGCCCCGGGGTATTACGCCCCAGACTATTACCAAGTAAGGCTCGTAGGCACACGAAAAGTGCAGGGGGCTAGACAAGCCAAAGGCATGGGCAGCGTGACCTTTGCCACATCTCCATTCGGAGTGGCCTTGTCTGAAACAGGGACCTACGTTGTAGACCTTGACCTAGAGATGAGCAACGTGACGCTAGATCCAGATATGTCGTTGGCTGCGTGGGTCACAACACCTCAAATCGACCAAATTGCGCCCATAGGTCACTTTGATTCTGAGTTTAAACTCTCTGGGTCGACGGGTTGGAATAAATTCTTGATTGTGATCACGCTAGAGCCCAAGGGCAAACCACTCGGGTCAACCTGGACTGGACCCATTGTGGCCAGAGGAATGTCCCGTAGTGGGCTCATGCACACTATGGCTGGTCACGGACCTTTTGAAACAGAACCTTGCGCCGTTTACGGTTTTTAGTCTCTTTTTATGACGTTAATCTCTCTTAGCCCCCGTTCTGTTATTTCCAAGATTGCGGTTGGCGCATTCGTTTTCAGCTTGTTTAGCCCTAACACAGCTGTTTCCCAAGATCACAACATGATGGACCACAGCGGTCACAACATGAACATGATGATGGGCGATAGTCTCGTGTGGCGCATGCCTCCCATGATTATGAGCATGCCCATGTCGCCCGGCATGATGGACGACTTGCCTATCGTCAAGCCATTTCTCCCTGGATTTGGGATGGATGTGTCCATGTTTCCCGAGGCGCGACCTTCGGAAATAGTGGATATGGCCAACGGCGATACGCTCCGCATGGATGCTTCCTTAGTGCGCCGAACCATTCAGGGCAAGGAATACATCATGATGGCCTACGGCGGAATGTATCCTGGTCCCCTAATCAGGGCAGATAGAGGCTCGAAGGTGGTTGTTGAGTTCACCAACAACATTGAAATGCCAACCACGGTTCATTGGCACGGACTTCGGCTTGATAACGCATTTGACGGCGTCCCAGGGGTCACACAGCCACCTATTCTGACGGGCGAAACGTTTACCTATGAACTAAAATTCCCAGACACCGGCATGTACTGGTATCATCCCCACGTGCGGGAAGATGTCCAGCAAGATCTAGGTCTGTTCGGAAACATGCTCGTGGACCCTACCGAAAAAGGGTACTATGGACCGGTTCACAAAGAAGTCCCGCTCGTTCTAGACGATATTTTGATCGATGCCAACGGACTACTCCCTTACGGTGAATCCGCTCCGACCAACGCGTTGATGGGCCGCTTCGGAAACGTGATGTTGGTCAATGGAATCACGGACTATAACCTTCAGGTTAACAAAGGCGAAGTGGTTCGTTTTTACCTGACCAACGTAGCCAACACCCGGACGTTTAACGTGGTGTTTGGTGGCGCGAAAATCAAAATTGTAGCCGGCGACGTATCCAAATACGAACGCGAACAGTTCGTTCAAAGCGTGGTCATTGCGCCAGCGGAACGCTACATCGTAGACGTCTATTTTGACGAAGCGAAGGACTACGCTCTCACCAATTCAATCCAGTCTGTAGACCACTACCGGGGCGTTTTTGTGCCTGTGTCGCACCCGTTAGGCGTAATTTCTGCGTCTTCGGAAGCGGCCTGTCCAAATCTCGCATCGGCCTTTAGCGAGCTCCGAATTAACGAGGATGTTGTCAAAGATATAGACCGTTTTCGGCCGTATCTAGACAAGGCTCCTAATCACAACTTGCGACTCACGGTCAAAGTGAACGACCTGCCACGTTGGATTGTGATGATGATGGAAATTGATACGCTCTACGTCGCGCCGATGGAATGGAATGACACGATGCCCATGATGAACTGGCTCTCGACCGGCGAGCAGGTCAATTGGATTCTGCGCGACGAAGACACCGGCAAAGAAAGCATGGATATCAACTGGCAATGGAAGGTCGGCGACATGGTCAAGATTCGGATTTTCAACTATCCGAAATCGTTTCATCCGATGCACCACCCGTTCCACGTTCACGGCCAGCGGTTTCTAGTAACCCACATGGATGGGGTTGCGAATACAAACATGGCTTGGAAAGACACAGCCATCGTTCCCGTTGGTTCGACCATGGACATCTTAGTGGACGTCACAAACCTCGGCACGTGGATGGCGCATTGCCATATTGCGGAGCATCTTCATTCTGGGATGATGCTTTCGTTTACCGTAACGGATTAACCGTCTTGCTGCTTGGCGAGTTCGGCTTCAATAGCCTTTACCTTGGCCGATCCACTCTGGTTGAGCGGGTCGATCCGGAGCGACGCCCTATAGTGAACGAGCGCTTCTTTTAGCTTTCCAGCTATGTAGAGGCCCTCTCCTAACGAGTCGTGCACGTTTGCCGAGTTCGGGTAAAGCTCTGCGTTAAACTCAAAAACAGGGAGAGCTAGGTCAACAAGCCCTTGACGTAACAGCCTGTACGCCAACGAGTTGAGGGCGTATTCGTCAAATGTAGAAGCTGGTAACGTGATTTTTGCCTCTTCATACGTGGCTTTAGCTGCTTCAATTCCGCCAGACAATAGCGCATAATGCATCTTGCGGCCAAGCTGATACTGTGGATCGTCGTATTGCTCATAATTGAGCCAATTCACAGCTGTTTGCGGACCACCCACAAGTTTTTCGTAGAGATGAGACAAGAGCAGCATTCCGTTGGCCGAATTGCTGAGCATCACAAATCCAGTTTGACCGTCGGCAGACAGAATGGCGAACGACTTATATCCTGGGTTATCTCCCCAATGCCATGTTGCCGCCCCGTCTAGTGTTGGCTGAAGCCCCCACCCTAGGCCCCAAAATATTCCGTCACCAGCATCAACTTGGATGGTGGTAAAGTCTCTTTTCAGGCTTTTGGACAACCCTTCTCCGGCATGAGCAGCAATCATGAACTTGGCATAATCCTCTGCCGTGGTGTGCAGGCTGTAGGCCGCGTTAGCCACTTGAGGCGTGAATTTGTCCAAGGCCATGCCCATATCTGTATGCGCAACGGCAATGTTTGGGGCAAATTTTGACTGCCAAATGAAGCTAGAGGAAGTCATGTTCATGGGCTCGAACACGTACGTTTGGGCCAAATCCTCGAAGGTTTTGAAGGTCAAGTGCTCCATTATTTTCTGCAGAAACACAAAGCCCTCACCCGAATAACTGAACGTAAGTCCTGGGTCATACAGAATGGGAACGCTCAATGGGTCACTTCTCCAATTAACCAAGCCCGAGGTATGGGTTAGCACCATGCGAGTCGTGATCTTTTCATACCGGGAATCCGCTGCGGCGTCAGGATACGAGGCATATTCTGCTAGAGGCTTATCGAGATCCAGAATCTTTTCGCTTGCGAGCTTCAAGGCAATAAAAGCAGTGACAGGTTTGCTCAGCGATTCCGCTTCAAAAACAGTCACAGCAGAAACTGGAGGCTTCGTTTCCGTGCTACGAACCCCGCCGTAATACGCGGTCGAAACGTTTCCTTTTTGGATAGAAACCACTGCCATGCCAGCCACCTCAGCTTCATACAGGAGCGTGTCAAACGACTCGACCTGTGCAAAAGTGGCAAGGGGTTCAATTGCTCCGAAAGCAATCAAAAGGATTAAAAAGGGGCGTATTATTCGTATCATACAAAATATTGTAGCATAAGTACTTCAATAAGTCTGAACCGCCAGCCGGTTCCATCGTTTGTTCGATTTGCCCATGTAAGCATCCCGATCTCCCCTAGTTCGATGTCCATATCCCGAAGAAACTTTCTTACTCGTACTGCTCTGATTGCAGCTGCTGCGTCGATTCCTTTTTCATTAAGAAGCTTTGGAATTGCGCCATCTGCTCGCAATTTTACACCTATTCGGCGAGGCGTTGGGATATTTGAAGCTCGCGGCGGAACCATTGGCTGGCTAGTTCGGCCCGATGCCCTCATCGCCGTAGACTCTCAGTTTCCTGACTCGGCTGCAGAGTGCGCGAAAGGCCTGAAGCAGAAGTCTAGTCGGCAGATGGACCTGCTCATAAATACGCATCACCACGGCGATCACACGGCGGGAAATGCAGTTCTTGGAGCAAATGCAGTTCATATTCTAGCACACGCCAACGTGCCTGTATTGCAACGAAGGGCAGCCGAACGCAGTGATTCTGTCGAATCTCAGAAATTTGCTGATGTGACGTACGAGGAGATCTGGGAAGAAACCGTGGGAGACGAATCGATTCGTCTGACCTATCTCGGTCCGGCTCACACCAGTGGCGATTCTATCATCCATTTTCAGGAAGCCGATGTGGTACACATGGGCGATTTGGTTTTTAATAGGCGCCACGCCTTTATCGATTTGGCTGCTGGAGCTGAAACGAGAAATTGGATTGCCGTTTTAGAACGCGCCTACGAAATGTTTACCGAGGACACCATTTTCATCTATGGACACGGTAACCC
>JABMOI010000196.1 GCA_013204185.1 bacterium
GCACCAACACGAATAATTCCACGTTCGTCGAGGTCTTTAGTAGCCTCTTCAGAAACGTTTGGAATCTCACGAGTCA
Organism: bacterium; assembly: GCA_013204185.1. GTDB lineage: Bacteria > Bacteroidota > Rhodothermia > Rhodothermales > UBA10348 > UBA10348. The sequence continues at coordinate 77 of JABMOI010000196.1, forward strand.
ATTCTTCTTCGCCGCGTTTCGTGTCGCGAACCTGAAGATCAAATTCTTCGATATGAATGGATGTATATACGTCGTCGGCAACAAGACGCTCACTGATAACAATGGCATCTTCAAAGTTGTAACCACGCCAAGGCATAAATGCGACAAGCACGTTTTTGCCAAGGGCTAGTTCACCGTTGTCCGTGGAGAAGCCGTCCGTTAGAACCGTATCAAACTTAACCCGATCGCCAACATTGACAATTGGTGTCTGATTAACACACGTGTCCTGGTTGGTTCTGCGGAATTTAGTTAAATCGTAGGTTTTGATTGGTTCGTCAAAAGACAACCCTTCCTCTTCAGCCGTACGGTCGTACCGAATGGTGATTTTGGTCGCGTCAACATATTCGACGACACCATCTCCTTCGGCAACTACTACAGCGCGAGAGTCTCTTGCAACGCGTCCTTCCAAGCCAGTACCGCAAAGTGGTGCTTCAGCACGCAACAATGGTACCGCCTGACGCTGCATGTTCGAGCCCATCAAGGCACGGTTAGCATCGTCATGCTCGAGGAACGGAATAAGAGAAGCTGCAGGCGACACGATCTGGTTCGGAGAAATGTCCATGTACTGAACTTCATCCGGCTCCACAATCGGGAAATCACCTTTCAAACGACATCTGACGTATTTATTTACGAAATCGCCTTTGTCGTCTATCGGGGCGTTTGCCTGAGCAATCATTGCTGAGTCTTCCTGCTCAGCAGAAAGGAACTCAATAGTTTTAGAAACGCGACCTTTCTTCACCACACGATACGGAGTTTCAATAAAACCGTAATCGTTAACGCGAGCATGTACACACAAAGAAGAAATCAAGCCGATGTTTGGACCCTCTGGGGTTTCAATCGGGCATAGACGACCGTAGTGTGTGTAGTGAACGTCACGAACCTCGAAACCAGCACGTTCACGGGTAAGACCACCGGGTCCAAGCGCAGACATACGACGTTTGTGCGTCAATTCTGCCAAGGGGTTGGTCTGATCCATGAACTGGCTCAGCTGGTTCGTTCCAAAGAACGTGTTGATAACACTGGAGACTGTCCGAGCGTTAACCAAGTCCTGAGGAGTAAATTTATCCGCATCGCGGAGATTCATTCTCTCTTTGATGGTTCTAGCCATACGGGCCAAACCGAGAGAGAACTGAGCTGCCAACTGCTCACCCACCGACCGCACGCGGCGGTTGCCCAGGTGGTCGATATCGTCGACGCTGCTTTTGCCATTCTGCAAGCTGATTAGCTCTTTAATAATGGCAATGATGTCTCCATGAGACATCGTCAATAGTTTTGGATCTTCTTTTGTACGAAGACGAGCATTGATACGATAGCGACCAACTTCGCCCAGATCATATCGTTTTTCGCTAAAGAACAACCGCTCCAAAACACCACGAGCCGTTTCCTGATCTGGAGCTTCAGTTCCACGAAGCTGCATGTACAGGTATTCCAACGCTTCTTTTTCAGAATGGGTTGGGTCTCGTTTCAGCGTGTTAAGTAGCGTGACTCTGTCCGAAGATTCATCTTCTTCGTCTTCACGAATAATGTGAATCTGGCTAACGTCAACGTCTTTCAACTTATCGTAATCGCCTTCTTCTACTTCATGCTGTGCAGGTAGAATGACTTCGCGTTCGATGCGCTCTTCGATGACTTCGCCGGTATCCTCGTCTACAATTTCTGTAGTACGTTCAATGGAAATACTGGCGGCCAACGTGCGACCGATCACTTTTTTGAAGGCTGCTTTTGACTTGATGTTAACCGTATCGGCCAAGTCAAATAGCTTGACGATATCCTCGTTTGAGGAATAGCCGAGCGCTCTTAAAAGAGTGGTTACAGGAAGTTTTTTCTTCCGGTCAATGTAGGCCCACATCATGTTTCCAACATCAGTTGAAAACTCAATCCAGGAGCCTCTAAACGGAATGACTCGAGCTGAAAACAGCTCTGTTCCGTTTGGATGGAGACTTTGACCGAAGAAAACACCCGGGCTTCGATGAAGCTGAGAAACGACAACGCGTTCAGCTCCATTGATGACGAACGTACCACGTTCTGTCATGAAGGGGAGGTTTCCTAAGTATACTTCCTGCTCAATTGCTTCTTCCGCTTCATCCTCATCTTCGTCTTCCTTACTGGAAAGACGCAATTTGGCTTTGAGTGGTACGGAATATGAAAGTCCCTGTGCAATACACTCTTCAACGGAATGCTTGGGAGCATCTAAACTGAAGTGGATAAACTCGAGCGTGTAGCGTTCGCGGCTATCTTGAATCGGAAAGTGTTCATTGAACACTCCCTGCAAGCCGATGTTTTCCCGCTCTTCAGCCGGAATATGGTCTTGGATGAAGTCATGAAATGACTTCAGTTGGACATCCAGAAAGTCTGGGTAGTCGCGGATAGTCTTGATGCGCGCGAACGATGAGCGCACGGCTTGACTCTTGACGTTGGGCATAGTCTGGTCGTTACCGTTAAGGATTAAGAACAGCCATAATTGGCCTGATTAATGACCCGTTTTGAGACGCCGAAAGCCGGCCCCGAAAACGGGGCCGGCCGGATCTATCGGCTTCAGTCGATTACTGACTGCATAGGAAAACTCTTACTTGAGTTCTACTTCTGCTCCAGCGCCTTCGAGCTTGGCTTTGATGTCTTCAGCTTCTGCTTTAGACGCTGCTTCTTTCACTGTAGAAGGTGCTCCGTCAACCATATCTTTGGCTTCTTTGAGACCTAGGCCAGTGATCGCGCGAACTTCTTTAATCACGTTGATCTTTTTCTCGCCAGCGGCTTTGAGGATCACGTCAAATTCAGTCTGCTCTTCAACTTCTTCGGCTGCAGCTGCTGCTGGGCCTGCAACTGCAACTGCTGCTGCTGCTGGCTTGATGCCGTAATCATTTTCGAGGACCTGAGCTAGTTCGTTTGCTTCTTTGATCGTAAGACCAACAAGCTGTTCAGCTAGTGCTTTAATGTCTGCCATTTTATTATCTGGTTTTCCTGCAGCTTTCTTTGCGGTAAGCTAGGCTGCTGATTAAGGGAATGAATCCGTTGCCGGAGTTCAGTTTGGGCACCGCGCCCAAACAAGGACCATCGAAGGTTAAGCTTTCGCCGTTTCTGCGATAGTTTTGATGGCACCCACGAGGTTGCCACCTTGAGCTTGCAATGCGCCGACCACGTTCGTGATTGGAGACTGCAACAATGTGATGATCTCTCCAAGAAGCTCGTTTTTCGATTTGAGGTTGGCCAGTACTTCCAATGCATCAGCATGGTATACGGCTCCGTCGATATGAGCGCCTTTAAGAGAAGGAATCTCGGTTTTTTTATCCGCGAGATACTTTTTGATCACTTTTCCGGGAGCCGAAGGCTCGACTGCAAATGCAACGGCCGTAGGCCCGTGCAAGTGATCAAACAAATCGTCGTATCCACCAATGCGCTCCATTGCGAGGCGCAGCATGGTGTTTTTGATGACTTTGTATTCAACACCAGCTGCCCGGAACTGCGTACGCAAATCGGTCGCCTGCTCTACGGTTAGGCCAGTGTAGTTCGTTAAGTAGATGGTCGGCGTCTGTTCGAGCTTTTCAACAAGCTGATCTACCGTCGCCGCCTTCTGTGTTTTGTTCATTGCCATGATTCTGACTCTGCTTTTATCGTTTCAGAAGGGACACTAACGTAGCGAGCCAAGCACTTCATTTCGATCCATTGAGATTCCAGGTCCCATGGTTGTCGAAATAGTGATTGAGCGCATGTAAGTGCCTTTGGCGGCTGCCGGACGCAGACGCATGATTTCTTTCAAAAAGGCTTCAGCATTTTCTTTCAACTGTTCAGCTGAAAATGAAGCCTTTCCGATTGAGGTGTGCATGATTCCTGCCTTGTCGACACGGAAATCAATTTTACCAGCTTTCACTTCCTGAATTGCAGAAGCGAGATCCATAGTTACCGTTCCACTTTTGGGGTTCGGCATCAAGCCGCGAGGACCAAGAACACGACCCAAACGTCCAACAACTGCCATAACGTCTGGCGTTGCAATTACGACGTCGAATTCTGTCCAGCCCTGCTTCTGAATTTTGTCCGCGAGGTCGTCAAGACCTACGTGGTCGGCTCCAGCGTCACGAGCTTCCTGCTGCTTACCTTCGCTTGCAAGCACAAGTACGCGAACGTCTTTACCGGTTCCGTGAGGTAGGGCAACCGTACCGCGAACCATTTGGTCTGCGTGGCGTGGATCAACCCCCAAACGGACATCCAGATCAACTGACTCATCAAATTTCGCTGATACGGGCTTCTTTAGAAGCTCGCATGCTGCGCCAACGTTGAGTGGTCCGTCAGCGGAACCAATCACATCTAGTGCGGCGCGATAGCGTTTTCCTTTCTTTGCCATGATTGAAGCATTCTATGCGGTACTAACGCCTGGCTAAATGTGCCAGGCTCCCGCAGGTTGTAGGTAGAATGGCGAACGGATTAAACCAACCCGTTACGTCCGTTCTTCATTATGCAGCGGGAGCGCCTTTTACTTTGATTCCCATGGAACGAGCGGTACCTGCAATCATGCGGGCTGCTTGATCCAAATCAAATGCATTAAGGTCTTTCATCTTCTGTTCCGCTATCTCGCGGCATTGAGCCCAAGTAACGACTCCAACGCTTTCACGTAGAGGGTCAGCGGCTCCTGATTTAATCTTGGCTGCTGCCTTCAAAAGGACAGCCGCAGGAGGGCTTTTAACGATGAATGTGAAGGATTTATCCGCAAATACCGTGATAACCACAGGTAAGATAAGTCCCATTCTGTCCTGTGTAGCAGCGTTAAACGCTTTACAGAACTCCATGATGTTGACGCCTTTTTGACCAAGGGCAGGACCAATAGGTGGAGCAGGACTCGCCTGACCAGCTTTGACCTGAAGCTTGATGTAGCCGTCGATCTTCTTTGCCATAATTAATTGCGGTTCAAACGCCGATCAAAATCGGCTCCCGCCTTCGTTTAATTGCTAAAAAGTGCAAGCCGATTATTAACAGCCCGCCTATATCCAAGTTCCCTGATCAAATTCGATCTATATGAATTTGATGCAAAGGGCTATTCTTCGTGTTCTACCTGTAAGTAGTCCAATTCGAGAGGCGTTTTTCGTCCAAAAATGGAAACCATCACGCGAACTTTCATTTTGTCTGGAAAGACTTCATCCACCAAACCGCTGAAGTTGTTGAACGGTCCATCGACCACCTTGACAGCATCACCTTCACGGAACGGAATCTCAGGCTGCTCGCCCATTTCGCGAGCTTCGTCCATTTTGCCTAGAATTCGGTTAACTTCGTCGGGCCGAAGAGAAGTCGGTTCATCGCCGGTTGTTAGAAACCCAACAACGGAAGGAACGCCAGAGATAACGTGCTTGAGTTCTTTGTCGAGCACTGCGTGCAGCAGGATATAACCCGGAAAGAAGTTTTTCTCCCGTGTTCTCTTTTTCCCGCCTCTCATTTCAAAGACCGTTTCGGTTGGAATCATGATCTGAGGAAGCTTCTCAATCATGTCGAGACGCTCCAACTCTTGCTCAAGATATTCCTTAACCTTTTTCTCGTGCCCAGAAAATGTACGTAGCACGTACCATTTTCTGGCTGATTTAGTCTTTGCAGTTTCCATAGGTACCTCTTTGGTAACGTCCGTCGGTTATCGAACTCAGCCGTAAATAACTTTCAATATGGTGCTGATCACTCGATCTGCTCCGAAAATGAAAAGCGAAATCACGACAGTAGCAATAATCGTGACCACGGTATTGTTGATCAGTTCTTTCTGCGAAGGCCATGTGACCTTACGCATTTCTTTTCCGACTTCTTCGAGGTAGTTGTTGATACCAGCCATTACACACCTTTCTCTTTCTACGCCATTTTCTTCTAAATCGGCGTGTTTTCGAACCGGGTATCAAAGGATACCTAGTCGTTTCAAACATGCCGTTTGCACGGGCGGTAGGACTCGAACCTACAGCCTGCGGTTTTGGAGACCGCTGCTCTGCCAATTGAGCTACGCCCGTGTTTTGCGCTCACAACCTCACTCGGTAGCTCACACATAAGGAAAACTTCAGTAAAACTTCTGTCTTTCTTAGAAGCACGACTGCCGGAGGCCTTTTCAGGCCTCCGGCATCATACAATGTTTTGCCCTTTTTCGGCAGACGAGGATCGGAATCGGGACGCGTGAGCGAATTCGAATTCGATCTGTCAAGGCGGACAAGGCGAGCAAATGAAGCGAGCCGAAGTCCAACGCCGAGAGAGCGGATTCTAGTCGAGAATCTTTGAGACCACGCCCGCACCAACGGTACGGCCACCTTCACGGATAGCAAAACGAAGACCCTGCTCCATAGCAATAGGCTGAATCAGTTTCACTTTGAACTGGGTGTTGTCTCCTGGCATGATCATCTCTACGCCTTCTGGCAATTCGATGTCACCCGTTACGTCGGTCGTACGGAAGTAGAACTGTGGGCGGTAGCCTTTGAAGAATGGCGTGTGACGGCCTCCTTCTTCTTTGCTCAACACGTACACTTCGCACTCAAATTCTTTATGAGGTGTCACGCTGCCTGGTTTCACAAGCACCATTCCACGCTCTACATCGTCTTTCTTCGTTCCACGCAGAAGTACACCGGCGTTGTCACCAGCTTCTGCGCGGTCTAGCAGCTTGCGGAACATCTCGATTCCCGTTACGGTCGTCGTCTGTTTCGTTTCCTGCATTCCGATGATGTCGATCGTGTCACCCACTTTGATGATTCCACGCTCTACACGACCCGTTACTACCGTTCCACGGCCTGTGATCGAGAATACGTCCTCGATTGGCATCAAGAAGGGCTTGTCGTGGTCGCGATCAGGGGTTGGGATGTAGGTGTCTACCGCTCCCATCAATTCCATAATCTTGTCTTCCCACTGTGCTTCGCCGTTAAGCGCGCCAAGAGCAGAACCCATTATGATGGGGGTGTCGTCGCCAGGGAATTCATACGAATCCAATAGCTCACGTACTTCCATTTCGACGAGCTCAAGAAGCTCTTCGTCGTCCACGAGATCCACTTTGTTCATGAACACAACCAAGTAAGGAACACCTACCTGACGCGCTAGAAGAATGTGCTCGCGGGTCTGTGGCATCGGACCGTCGGTCGCGGCTACCACTAGAATCGCTCCGTCCATCTGAGCTGCACCCGTTACCATGTTCTTAACATAGTCGGCGTGGCCAGGACAGTCCACGTGTGCGTAGTGACGCGCTTCTGTTTCGTACTCCACGTGTGCCGTAGCAATCGTGATTCCACGTTCGCGCTCTTCTGGAGCGTTGTCAATCGAATCAAACGAACGAAGCTCGTTACCCGCAACGTGCTTTGCAAGCACCGTTGTGATAGCGGCCGTTAGCGTCGTCTTGCCGTGGTCAACGTGACCAATCGTGCCCACGTTAACGTGAGGCTTATTTCGCTTGAATGTTTCCTTTGCCATAACTTTGTCTCGTCAGGTCTCGTAGCTACGCTACGTTTATTAATTATTCCGGTTTACAATCTAAGCCGGCGACAGATAAGGCCAATGTCAGTTGCCAGTTAGACAACGCTAAAAGCCTCGGCCTTAATGTCTTGTAGGCCCTTTGCTCGCTTAACAAGCTTAATTTCTTAAGCATTAAGTCTCCGGATTCAACACGAGTTAACAACGCGGTTGTTTCCACCGTACGTCACTAACGCGCATGAGAGCCTCCTCCCGGATTTGAACCGGGGACCCCTTCCTTACCATGGAAGTGCTCTACCC
>JABMOI010000197.1 GCA_013204185.1 bacterium
AGCCAGGCTATGTCGACATGGAAAAGCGCCTCTATTCAATGATGCGGGAAGAAATTCAGGGGCGGATCAGCTAAAGAACCCGCGAAATTCGATAAACCCACTGTGAGGAGATTGATAAATGACTACACAGACATCGAAATTGACGAGGCGGCGGTTTGCGAAAAACCTGATATTTGCCATTTTCTTTGGCGTCATGGCTATTGCAAATGCTACGTCGGCAAGTGCAAAGGAAACTGTCAGAATTGGCCATTTTAGTTGGCCAGGATATGGATTCCTATACGTGGCACAGGAAAAGAACCTGTCGCCGAACCTCGACTTTGAATTCACGATCATCGAGGACCCGGTTCAGTTGTTCAGTCTGTTATCAACTGACCAACTGGACACAGTGTTCAGTACCATTGAATTTGGCCCCATCGCAACGGCCGAAAACATGGGTTTCAAGTTGATTTCCATCGGAAATCTTGGGTATGGGTCAGACAACATTGTTGTGCGTCCGGACATCAAGACGGCGGCAGACTTAAAAGGTAAAAGCGTTGCCGTCCTTGAAGGTGGCCTGTCCCATATCATGATGGGTATCTGGCTCGAAGAAAACGGCGTTAAATGGGACGAAGTGAAAATGGTTAACTTGGTGGCCGGTGATGCCGCTGCGGCTATGATGAGTGGCGAAATTGCTGCTGCAGAGTTGTGGGATCCGTTCGGAGCCCAGGTACTTAATGATCTGCCAGGTGCACGTTCCGTCAGTAACTCGATAGAGCCAAAGTGGTTAAAATCGGCCCTTATTGCAGATGCCATTTTCATGTCTGATAAATTCACCATGGAAAATCGCAGCATTGCGGTTGAAACCATCAAGGCTATTTTTGCTGGTGTCGAGTATTGGAGAAAGAACCCGACAGAAGCAAATGAGATTATTGCCAAGGCTACCGGGTTCACCATCGAAGATGTGCAGGCGATCCTCGGGGGCGTCAACAATCCCGATGATGGCGGTCTCTACATGTACAGCCTGGAAGAGGCAGGTCGTTTTTGCGGCTCCATTGCGGGTGACCCTCCTTTCGGTCAGCGTAATGGCCAGATGGCGGATCACTGGAAAATGACCAACGAATGGTGGGTCAAGTTCGGGTTCATGGACCGCATGGTCGATTCCGCTTCAGGAACCGATTGTGCGCTTCTGAGCGAGTCCAGATAGCACACCATTTGCAGAAAACCCGAGGCGTCGGCGATGTCGACGTTTCGGGACTCTGACCCTTCCAAGCAAAAGATGCATGCGTTGGAAGTAATGCAAGGCAGTCGAGATGGCGAATTTTACGAATTCCATCAGTTTAGTGAAGATAAAAAACGAATTTCGAGGTGATATTTTAAAAAGATATCTAAAATACCGATAATATTTGCATTTTTTATCAGTTTAGTGCGAAAATATCGCGAAATACGCCGAATTTCGAAGATCTAATAATTAGACAATTTTTTCGTCATTTAAAAACAAGAAGACCGGCGCAGGAGCAAAGGCAAATAATTCCGCTGATCCGGCAAGCTAATGCCGCAATTGATGAGCGACGACAGAAATTGATGTAATCGGAGGACAGGCCAATGGCTATGTTGAAGATGGAAGACTGGTACGATCTTGCACGGGAGACGAACTGGACCCCCTCTTATGTCACTGAGGATGAGTTGTATCCGGAGCCCATGGCGAAAACGTTCGGCATCCCCATCGAGGAATGGGAGAAGTTCGACGAGCCATACAAGATGAGCTATCGCGATTACGTGAAGATGCAACGTGACAAAGATATCGGCGCATATTCCGTAAAGGCCGCGCTCTCACGATCAAACTTCTTTGAAAAAGCCTCGCCGCACTGGAAAGCATTGTTGGCGCTACATTTCAGTGTCGTGTGCTGGGCGGAATTCCACTCTGCATCTAGTTTTGCGCGCCAAACCCGGTTTGGACGCAGCCCGGGAATGCGTAACATGGCGACGTTCGGCACGCTTGATGAAATGCGTCATGGGCAAATCCAGATGTTCTTTGCCTATGAATTCCTCAAACATGACGCTGTTTTCGATTGGTGCCATAAATCGTCGAAGACAGAAAACTGGATCCCCATCAGCTTGCGTCACGCCCTTGATGACATTGCCCACACCCGCGATGCAGCGAGTTCGGCGATCATGCTGACAATGGGACTCGAAGCCCCGTTTACAAATCTGCAATTCGTAGCCCTTTCTGCCGATGCGGCGAAATGTGGTGATCACTCATTTGCAACAATGCTGCAAAGCATCCAGACCGATGAAGCCCGGCACGCGCAGATTGGTGAGCCCGTGCTTCGCATCATGATAGCGAACGGGCAAAAGGAAGAGGCCCAAAGGCTCGTTGAGATTGCCTTTTGGCGTATGTGGAAACAGTTCTCGGTGCTGAGTGGCATTGGTATGGACTACTACACGCCGCTTGAACACCGTGAAGGTTCTCTCAAGGAGTTCATGGAAGAATGGGTGATTGGACAGTTCGGTCGCACCGTTACGTCTGTGGGCCTGGACCTGCCCTGGTATTGGGACATTCTGCACGAAGATATTTCGACATTTCATCACGCTCAGCAGCTTGGTGTTTATGTTTATCGGGCACTGCAATGGTGGCGACCGATCGCCTGTGTCTCTCCGGCGGAGAGAGACTGGTTGGAAGAAAAATACCCAGGCTGGAACGACACCTATGGCAAGTGTTGGGACGTCGTGATTGAGAATATCAAAAACGGTGATTTTGAGAAAACTGTCCCAAAAATGCCACCACTGATTTGCAACATGTGTGGCCTTGAAGTTGCTGGTGGGGCCGGTAATCAATGGAAGCCTGTTAATTATAATCTTGATCTGGAAGGACGGCGCTATCATTTCTGCTCTTCTGTATGCAAATGGATATTCGAAGAGGAACCCGACCGTTACAAGGGTCACAGAAGCATCATAGACCGTATACTTGATGGGACTGTCCCGACGGGGCCGGACGGAATATTTGATTACATGGGTCAGAGTGAACCCGAACGAGGCGTCGATGGTTATGACTATCAGTGGATCAACGGATACGAAACGTCGTCTGAAGCTGCGGAATAGAGCCGCCGGTCAACAATTC
>JABMOI010000198.1 GCA_013204185.1 bacterium
GATATTGCCCGCGCGTTGTTGCACGACCTCATGAAGCTCCGAACAGGAGTCTGGAAAAGAGCCTTTTATTAGGACCTCTACCGGGACCGCTACGAGCTGGTCAGTAATTTTGGCCGGCCGAATGGTTACTGTTTCATACGTAGCGTCAAAAAATCGATATTCCGTCACACCATCAGGGGGTGAAATCAGAATAGTCCGACGGCCATCTTCGGTTACGCCGTCTATGCGGTGACCAAATTCATCCTCTGTCTTAGCCGGAGAAAGAGCAATGCATCCAGAAATCGCCATCGAACCCAGCAAAATCAAAAACGTGGCTGACGATAATTTTTTGTGCATAAACCCTTCGCTGTTTAGTCTTTGAGAATCTTGACATCGGCTGCCGAACCCATTTCGTCTACCGTGGCGTGCGGTGCATCTCCCCACAACCGTTCTAAACCATAATATTCTCTTTGTTCAGCTAAGAAAACATGCACAACGAGATCCACATAATCCATCAGAACCCAATTGTAATGTTCTTTACCCTCAACATGCCAAGGCCCCTCACCAGCATTTTCTTTCAAACTGGCGCGGATATTGGCAACAATAGCCTTGACCTGCAATTCGGATTCACCCGTTGTGATCACAAAAAAATCGGCAACACCGCTAACTCCACGAACGTCAAGCACTTCAATGCTTCGACCTTTTTTTTCCAGAATAGCGTCAACTGCCAATCTTGTTAGCTGTTTGACGGGTACAGGTGTCTTTCTTTTCTTCTCTTCTGTGCGAACAGGTGCGAGTACTCTGGATTCGAGGTTTAAATCTTTGATCTTCAGAATTGAAGCTCCCTGGAATCAATCCAGTTTTTTGCGGTCTATGATTTGCTTGAGTCTGCTTGGACTTCTTCTGACTCATCAATCAAATCCGCTTGCCACGGTTTGATTGAATTAAAATCTTTGCCTACTACAATGGTTGCATCCAAAAAGTAGTCTGCATTGATATCTTCGGATATTCTAGAAGTAGGAAGCCCAACGGCCAAAGCTACTTGCTCAGAGGCATCGAGGTTTCCTATACGGTCTTTGATCACCGTTTTTTCTAGAACGCCGTCCTGGTAGTTGCCCGTACTAACCACATCAAATCCCATCTCGCGTAGGTACTCCATCATTTGGCGGGCAAGCCCATCTTCTCCTGAACCGTTGAGTACTTCGACTTGAATGATGTCTCCCAGGAGGTTTCCAGGGTTATCAAGGCGGTGCGGGTCTGGTGTGGCAGTAGTGACACGGACGAAAAAGGCATAAAACAAAGCAGCTGCAATCACGAGCGTGAATGCAATGCCGATGTTCAAAGCCCAATTGTTAATGCGCGTGGTCATGATCAAAAAGCCATTTCAAGTGATGGCAACAAGCGTCAAAGGTATACTAAAAAGGCGTGGCGGAGAAAACTCTCCGCCACGCCTTAAATCCGGTATCACTTATTTAGGTCCTTAAATTATGACCTAACTCAATTTCCATTAGCGGAGACGGTCATTCCAAAACATATCACGGTTATTTGATCCGTAATCTGCCTGAAAAGAGCTACCACCAAATCTACTGTAACCGTTGCTTCCGTAGCCGCCATAGCCATAAGGACTCATATAGGATCCGTAAGGGCTTTGTCTGAAAGAAAGGTGCAATTGAACGTTTTCTTTGGGACGATAGGCCAGCTCTGCGTTTTTAACAAAAACTCGGCTATCTGACTGACCCGTTACGCTCATGCCACTTTGCTGTCCTAACGGCGAATAGGCAGCAGCCACATCAACACGTGCAGCTAGTTTCGAGCTGAATTGCCACTGCATCGTATTCGTATACATGGACATACTCGAACCGCCGAAGGAGGACAATTCAAACGAGTGGCTCATATTAAAGTGCTCCGGTGAGAAGTACTTATTAAGCGAAAATCCGGCATTTCCCTGCTCATACAGCCGAACGGAAGCTTCTGCGGGGTTATGCGCGCTTCGTAGCTGAGCCTCAGCAGGGGTGGCTAAAGCCAGAAAAGCAATCAGTAGGATCGATAAAAAAGAGGTACGCATATGTAATAGACCAATCGTGTAAGCTCCGGGAGATCGGAATGTCGTATTATAGATAGGGATACGGCTCAAGTCAAGAACGTTCCACGTGCCCTATTATTTTGTTGTTTAAAAACTTTATTTCTTGGTGCTTCCGCCTTCCGAATTGATTTATATGATTCCTCAGGTACTTCTTGGCATAGAAACCTCGTGTGACGACACGGCCGCGGCAGTTATCATTGACGGAAAACTGGCTTCCAGCGTGATTTCGTCCCAATTGGAGCACGTCGAGTTTGGCGGGGTCGTTCCTGAGATTGCCTCACGAGCACACGAGAGATTATTGGTGTCCGTGGTAGAAACTGCATTGCGGGATGCAAACGTTTCAAAAGGCGACTTATCTGGCCTCACGGTTACCTCAGGTCCCGGATTGATTGGCTCATTGATGGTTGGGGTTTCCTTTACTAAAGCGCTTTCTGTTGGATTAGGAATTCCATTTCTTGGTGTAAACCACCTAGAGGGACATATCGCGTCGCTGTACTTATCCGAGGATTTATCGGACCCCACCCCTCCCTATCCTCACCTGTGCCTCATTGTGTCCGGAGGACACACGCAGCTTATGAAAGTCGAGGGTCCAGGGAAGTACGCCATCATGGGGAGCACCAGAGACGACGCTGCAGGAGAAGCTTTTGATAAAGTGGGGAAAATCTTGGGCCTTCCCTATCCAGCGGGCCCTAAAATCGACGCCCTAGCCAAAACGGGTAACAAAACGTTTCATTCATTCCCGAGAACACGACTTAAAGGGTATGACACCTCGTTTTCGGGAATAAAGACATCCATGTTATATTTCTTAAACGCACTTGAGGAAGTTGAGCGCAATGAGTTGATTGCTAACTCGTTGCCGGATTTATGTGCGTCATTCCAGGAAGCTGTCGTAGATATGCTTATTTCGCCCATCAAAAAGGCGGTTCGAGAAACGGGTATTCGACATATCGGCCTGGTGGGCGGAGTCTCAGCTAATACTCGTTTGCGAGAAAAATTAGCAGAACTCATGAACTCAATGGGCGGTCAGATGTACGTCCCTGACTTTCGTTTTTGCATGGACAACGCCGCAATGATAGCCATGGCCGGTTATCAGAGAATGCAAGTGGGCCAAGCAAGTGATCTCTCCCTAACCGCTGACCCATCTATGAAACTGCAGTGACTCACCTAGAAGAAATCATAGCACAGCTTCAGTCGGTTTTTTCGGAGTCCGAAGTAAGCGAAGAACAGGACATGGCGACCTGGCGCAAACGCATTGACGCCATAGATCAGCTTCTGCTCGTTCTCCTAAATGAACGTTCTGCATGTGCAAACACCATTGGGCACATCAAAAAGCAGCTAAACCTCCCGATTTACGTGCCAGAACGCGAAAAAATTGTTCTGAACAATGTGTTGGCCGGAAATAAAGGCCCTCTTGATAACTCTGCTGTAAGAGGTCTTTTTGAGCGGATCATTGACGAAACCCGATCATTGGAAAGAAGGAAGTATCAATACCCAGACCAAACTGACCCAACGAGTTGAACCGATCTCATCCCTTACTCTGGAAAATCGTGGGCGGAGTTGCCCTCGTTGCTTTAGTAGCCGCTGGTGTTGGCTACAATCAAATATTCGTGGATGCGACCTCTGGATTTGAGAGCGACATTAATTTTCATGTGTATCCGAATTCTGAGCTGGAGCAAATTTCCGATAGCCTCACCCATCTTCAGATACTTGAAAAACAAACTGGGTTTATGTGGCTTGCCAAAGCCACTGGGTGGGAAGACGACATTAAAGCAGGCCATTACACGGCTAAACCCGGCATGTCAAACAAAGACCTCCTGAACATGCTCCGACGAGGACTCCAAACCCCGATTCACATGGTCGTGCCTGGCGGCACGAGAAAAGAGCGGCTCATCCGAGGAATGGCAAGAGAAATGGCCTTCTCGCAAGAGGATCTGGCTGCCGTGTTGGCTGATGAAGCATTCGCTTCAGAGCTTCAAACAGATACCACTCATTTATGGGCCTTCATGGTCCCTGATACCTACTTTTTTTATTGGCTGGCCTCGCCTCAAGATGTGGTTAGGCGTCTAAAAAAACGGTACGATGAAGTCCTGAATGCTGCCATTACAGAGGCGGGCTCCTTACCTGAAAATCTCACGCCAGACGAAGTGGTGAGAATGGCCGGAATTGTTGAGTGGGAATCGGCGTATGTGCCCGAAAAGGCTACAATCGCGGGGGTCTATTTCAACCGAATTCGCAACAAATGGAAGTTGGACGCTGATCCCACGGTACAGTACGCAATCATGAAGCGCGAGGGTGACAAACGACGTCTGTTTTTTAAGGACTACAAAATCGACGACCCATACAACACGTACAAATTCAGGGGGCTACCTCCAGGGCCTATCACAAACCCCTCTCTTTCCTCGATACAAAGTGTGTTGAAGCCAGAAGATCACAACTACTTCTTTTTTGTGGCAAAAGGCGATGGGCAACACATGTTTAGCCGGACGCTTTCTGAGCATACACGAAAAGCTCAGGAGTATTACCGGGTCATGCAAGCCAAAAGAGCCGCACAGCGAGCCGCGGAAGCATCTTAGCACGCTCAGATCAGGACCGTGCGCCTCTATTTGGGGAATTCAGCGAAAGATTTTGGTTCGTGTAAACCGAATCTAGACTTGTCGTGTCTATCCTGACAAATCAAGCATTCTGATTTCCTGATATCTCTTCCATAAGAAAAAGCGTGGATTCACCCCACTCCCCTATTTCATTTCGAGAAATCGTAGAAACGCACAAGCGGGCGGTCTACTACCTCGCGTTGGACCTGACCGGGAATCATCATGATGCGGAGGATTTGTCCCAAGACGTGTTTATAAAAGCACACAAGGGCTTATCCACTTACCGCGGAGATGCCCAGATGTACACCTGGCTTCGACGCATTGCGATCAACACGTTTTTAAATCAGAAACGTAAAAAGTCATTTTCGCTAATGAGCTTGCTCGACGACAGATCAAATGAACCCGACCCGATTGTCAAAGACGCTGATCCGGCGGATTTGACCAGCTTCAGTTTGACATCTGCGATGGTTGAGAAAGCGTTGGATAACCTCGCACCAAGAGAAAGAATGGCATTCGTTCTCAAACATCGACAAGAAATGACGATTGCCGAAGTATCTCATGAAATGGAAGTAGCCGACGGCACGGTGAAGAGTTTGCTTTTTCGGGCCACAAAAAAGCTTCAACTAGCCCTAGCGCACTTGAACGACCGACCTGTCCAGAAAGAGGTCTCCCTATGACAAAAATTCCATCATATTGCCTTGCTTTTGAAGACAAAATACTCGCGACGGTAAACGACATCGCGGAGCCACATATCTATGAAGAAGTGCACAGTCATATCGCATCATGCACACGTTGCGCCGCGACGTATGCTCAGCTTCAGCAAGTGATTGCGCCGGGGCGCCCTCAGAAAGACCCCGGCAGTGACTTTTGGGACAGCTACTACGATAAACTTGAAGCACGCATCGCGCTGGATAAGCCTGAAGTAGCTTCGTCGCCGCTTAGAGCGCCCGTACAGCTTGTCCGATTGCCTAAGTGGTCTCTGCAGGTCGCTGCTGCAGTTATAATCCTAGTTACTGGCATTTGGATTGGGCAATCGTATTTCATTGAGCCAGCGCCTGAGCAAGTGGCCAATTCTTCATCTGAAACTGAGCTGGAAACTCAAGCACTTTCCTATCTGGATCGCACGAAAACACTTCTTTTGGGACTCGCAAATTTTAATCCGGAGGAAGACGATCCTGCGGATCTGGATATCGACCGACGCAGAACCATTGCAGGCGGACTTATCCAGGAAGCCAGCTTGTTAAAAACTGAACTATCCAAGGCTGACCAAGATAGACTCAGCGACCTAATTGCTGATCTGGAGGTCATCCTCTTACAAATCGCAAACCTCGAATCAGAATATGACATCCCAGAAATTGAGATGGTCCAAAACGGTGTTGATCGAAAGGCCATCTTTTTCAAGATCGATGTCGAAAACATGCTTCGAACCAACCGAGAGCCACAACAAGCTTCTACTCCGGTTCGACCTAAACATTCTGCAATTTGAACATGACTCCAATGAAAACTAAACGCATATCCTTCACCTTTTGGATGGCCGTCTTGTTCCTGTCAAGCGCATCCGCTCCGCTCGTTGCAAGCGCTCAAAACGCGTACGAAACCGCCTATTCGATCGCAAACGACCTGATCCTAGACGGAAATTGGTCCAGTGCAAAAGCGGAACTTGAGTCGTTTGTCAAAAAGTATCCCGAGGGCAAACGCTCCGACGACGCATCGTTTTATATCTGCTACTCGACCGAGAAGTTGAACGCATCGTCGAAGGACGCTTTCGAATGCTATGACCAATTCATAAATACTTTCAAAACAAGTACTTACGCAAACGACGCGCAAGCGAGTATGGTGCGAATCGGACAGCAGTTGGTCAAAAATGGTCAGCCAGGCTATCAAGCCAGACTTGATCAGCTCAAACAGAGTGCAGACCAGGAAGTAGCTCTGGCCGCTCTGTACGCCCTTCGCAATATTGGTGATGATGCGGCCCTGTCCTCTATCATGGGACTATACTCTCGCTCAAACAACGACGAGATTAAAAAACGAGCTCTTTACGCCCTCTCTGATATCGGTTCGCCAAAGGTACTTCCCTTCTTGATCGAGATCAGCAAGAGCAAGGCTAGCATTGATATCCGCCGGAGCGCTGTCTACGCGATATCAAACCACTCAGAGATCTCCGAAGCAGTCTCAACTTTAGAGTCCCTGATCAACTCGAAAACGGATCGAGAAGTGCGTAAAGCAGCGCTCAACGCGTTAGCTAACGTTTCTTCCGCGCGCGTGATCAATACGCTTGCCAAAGTTGCCCTCACTGACCCAGATCCAGAGCTTTCTAGAGCTGCAACGTATGCTTTGGCCAATGCATCAACGCCGGAAGCAGTCGAGCAGTTGAAACTCATTTACGAGAAAGCAACCAACTCAGAAACTAAGAAAGCCGCTTTGTATGCCCTGAGCAATATGGAAATGCCAAGTAAACTGGAGTTTCTCCGCGATGTGGCCCTTTCTTCAAAAGACGTTGAGCTGGCCAAAACGGCAACGCATGCATTGGGCAACAGCGACGATACTCGAGTGACCGATATCCTGGCTGAAATCATGGAAAAAGGCGCTCATTCTGAAGTGAGAAAAGCAGCTCTGTATGCCATTAGCAATCACGCCGATGTGAAATCCCTCGAATTGCTGAAAAATGTAGCAATGAATTCAAAGGAAGTGGACATTCAGCGATCGGCCGTCTACGCGATTGCAAATATCTCCTCACGTGAGTCTACTGCTGCCCTCATTCAAATTTATGAGAAAACTACCTATCCGATTGTCAAACAATCGGTCGTTGTGGCCATGGGGAATCAGACGGATGCATTCTCAAACGAATTCCTCTTGAGGATAGTTAAATCACCAGATTCACCTGAGGCTTCCCGTGCGGCTGTCATGGCCCTCTCTAACAGAAATCCAGACGAGGCACTCAAGCAACTTATTCCGCTCCTTAAATC
>JABMOI010000199.1 GCA_013204185.1 bacterium
ATGGGCTTTTTCGATCTCATCTAACAGCACAACTGAATACGGTTTGCGCCGCACTTGCTCGCTTAACTGTCCACCTTCTTCATACCCGACGTATCCAGGAGGCGCTCCCACCAATCGACTCACAGTATGCCTTTCCTGGTATTCGCTCATGTCGATGCGAATCATGGCGTTTTCGTCGTTGAACAAGAATTCAGCCAACGCTTTGGCGAGTTCTGTTTTACCAACACCGGTCGATCCCAAAAAGATGAACGATCCGATGGGACGCGACTCTTCTTGCAGACCGGCGCGTCCGCGTCGAACGGCGTTTGCGACCGCAGCCAAGGCTTCGGGCTGGCCCACCACGCGCTGTTCTAAATAAGATTCGAGTCGAAGCAATTTTGCGCGCTCGCTCTCAAGCATGCGGTTAACCGGGATGCCCGTCCACCTCGAAACGATGGATGCAATATCCTCAGAATCGATCTCTTCCGAGAGCAGGGCTCCAGGTTTCTGTACTTCTTCAAGGCGAAGCGTGGTTTCAGAAATGGATTCTTCTAGCTCTGGAATCCTTCCATAGCGAATTTCGGCAACTTGGCCGTAGTCGCCGGAGCGCTCGAGTTTCTCGGCCTCAAGCCGCAAGCCTTCAATATCTTCTTTCGCCTGTCTGATGGTCTGAATGAGCTCTTTTTCCTGTTGCCAACGAGCCCGAAGGGCCATTCTCTTTTCGTCAAGGTTGGCGAACTGCTCTTTGATTTGAGCGAGTTTGACCTCGTCCTTTTCTCGTTTTACGCCTTCTCGTTCAATTTCCAATTGCCGAATCTGTCGTTCCAACTGGTCCAACTCATCTGGCATGGAGTCAATTTCAATACGCAGCTTTGCCGCAGACTCGTCGATGAGGTCAATGGCCTTGTCTGGTAGGAACCGGTCGGTAATGTAGCGGTGGCTGAGTTCAGCCGCCGAAATGAGCGCGCCATCGGTGATGCGCACACCGTGATGGACTTCGTACCGCTCCTTGATACCGCGCAAAATGGAGATCGTGTCTTCAACAGACGGTTCTTCCACGCGAACCAATTGGAATCGGCGTTCGAGCGCTTTGTCTTTTTCTAGATACTTCCGGTATTCGTCTAGCGTTGTGGCGCCAATCGCGCGCAGCTCGCCGCGCGCGAGGGCCGGCTTGAGAATATTGGCAGCGTCCATGGCGCCTTCGGCGGCGCCGGCCCCAACCAGCGTGTGAATTTCGTCGATGAAGAGCACAATTTGCCCTGCGGACTCTGTGATTTCACGAATCACAGCTTTCAAACGATCCTCAAATTCACCGCGGTATTTGGCGCCCGCAATGAGCGTTCCCATATCGAGAGCCAGGATGCGCTTCCCTTTAAGTCCTTCTGGCACATCGCCTTGCACGATTCGGATTGCGAGACCCTCAGCGATTGCCGTTTTACCAACTCCTGGTTCGCCCACCAAAATGGGGTTGTTCTTAGTTCTCCTAGAAAGAATCTGCAGCACTCTGCGAATTTCGTCGTCTCGCCCGATAACCGGATCAATTTTGCCTTTTGCCGCGAGGTCGTTCAGATTACGAGTGTACCGCTCTAAGGCTTGGTACCGGCTTTCCGCATGCTGATCCGTGACCGGCTGGCTTCCTCTAACTTCAACCAAGATGCCCAATACGGCGTCTTTGGTTACGCCCTGACTTCTGAGCGCTTCTCCTACCATGTCTTTTGACGTGGCAAGGCCGATGAGAATGTGCTCGGAGGCTACATATTCGTCTTTTAGGAGCTTGGCCTCGGCGAGTGCCCGATCGAACACCTTCTTCGCATCGGATCCCACGTACTGACCAGAAACGGACGATCCGGTTACCAACGGCAATTTTTCCAATGCTTGGTCTGCCTTTGCGCCAATCAGTGCCAAATTCGCACCCAGCCGCGTCATGATGGTGGCGGCAATGCCCGAAATATCGGACAGAAACGCCTTCATCAGATGCGGGGGCTCAACACCTTGATGGTTGCTTGACGCTGCGATTTCAGAAGCCGTTTTAACGACCTCTTGGGCTTTAATCGTAAAATTCTGAAGATTCATGCTCGCCTTCCTCTGAAAAATGAGCCATTCGCATGGGGTATCAGAACACGCTCGTCCTATCCTTTATGTGCGACTAAATGGCAGGAATAATCTGATGACTATCCCCACCCTTACCATACGAAAAGCATACCAATCTCCCTTACGTGTCAGGATGGCAGGGAGGCCAGCGTCTTAATGAACGTGATCGCCTTCCGCTTCATCATGATCCTCGGCCACTCCTTCGCCAATTCCTTCGCCCATGCCTTCGCCGCGCAATGAAACAGTCTGAACGTAATCAACCAATACCGTTCCTGAACCATTCAGCCGGATTCCGACGACTCCAGAGCCGGGGTCGTCTCCGTGGCCGTGCGTAATAAGATCTTGATCGGCATAGGACCGGAAATGAGTTTGATCGGTTACGACGCGGTAGCTCATCCAGCCTGTTGGAGAGAAGGGCTTGCTATCCATCAGGAATAGATCTCCGTTTTCACTTTTACCCAATTTCATTTCCGTTTTGGAGATGGAAGTGAAGTGGTAATTTTTTTCGTCAATAACGTGGTGCACGAACATGACGGTGCCGTCAAACCCATCCAAATTAAGCGCGGCATCCAGTTGCAGCGTTTTCATTGGGAAGTCATACGTCAGCATCGAGGGTTCTCCAGTCGAGGTAAGACCTAACACGTCGCCATGGTCTCCTCCATCTTGAATAGAGGTCGTGAGCGTTGCTGCGTCTTGGTAGGACGTCATGTCTGCCATCCAAGCAGAAACCCGAGTAGGCTTCCAAGCCCAGCCTCCTTTCCCGTTTAAAACAGGTGCTGAGGTTGCGCTTGAATCCACGGGTATCTGAATCATAGGGCCCGCAGTCTCTACCGCTTCCACGCCCACGCCATATTTAAA
>JABMOI010000200.1 GCA_013204185.1 bacterium
AACTAGCACAGCTAACTAATTAGACCTAACGGAAGGCACCTTTCCTTCCTAGCCTCCAACCAGACTCAAATCCTTGGGTAGAGGATCGCTTCACCCACAAAAGGGAACGAAGCAAAGGACAAACCGAAACGCGGGGCCAGGCTTAAAAGCCTGGCCCCGCGTTGTTCATATCTAAAGTGATGTGCCGACCCCGAACATCCCGCACCCTTTGAAAAAGTCCTCGCCAGCGCGGATTGCAACTTGATATCCGAAAAAGTTGCCACTCATTCCGTCCTGGCATCCGCCCGATACAATTTTGATTTCGAGCGACCCGTCAAGGCTGGTTATTGGATACGATTGGGACGCGATATCATCCCAAGATTGATTTGCGTGATCAGGTCTCGACAGTTCCGCCCTTCCATTTGTGACTTCAAGAACCCAAAACGGTTCGTTTCCAAAGGCTTTGAACCCGAAAGAGGACCAAGGATAGCTACAATTAAAGCCCTCAAAAGGCCAATAGTTAACTCCGGCAACAATACCGATTGGATCGCCCTCTTGGCCGGCCTCTCGTTTTATTTCAAGGGAAGCAAACGCTTCTCCAGATTCGGGGCTATATAATGTGTCCAACAAATTTGTGTTGCCCTTCAGTGCCATGCGGGAATCTGTATTCTCTCCGCATTCCCTGAAAAAATAAACCCCACCCTCCATGTTCACAGTTCCAGATAAAGGATGAGCGGAATCGCCCATTGGACCTACATCGTTGCGCGGAAGTCGCCTTTCAGATTGAGCATCATTGACCGCTTCCTGCGCTGGCTCAGAATCCTTTAGCGCACTACCTCTACTGACCCAAATGCCCACAAAAACCGCGACGAGAATCAAAAAACGGTAACGTCCCTTAGCATGCTTCATGGTTCAACCTCATCAAATACGAACCAACCGAATGGGATATGTTTGCTCGGCATTCCACTGGCAGACGTAAATATTCTTATCCTCATCCAGACACACGTCGTGGCAGTGGTGAAAGATTTTCTCTTGCTGAAGCATGAGCTGTAACTCACCATTTCGATATTCTGGCGCCGTGCCACCGGGGTTCGAAACCACCTTGTTGTTGCCATCGAGGATCGTAACGAAGCCTGAATTGGGCGTCTGATTCAAGTACTTGAGCCTAGACCAGCACACGCCCGCATACAACATATCATCGTCAATGACCGGGCGGCAAACGAAGGCTCCTGGCAGGAAGATGGTCTCTATGTATTCGCCTTCCATCGTAAAGCGCTTAAATGCGTTGTGGCCGCGCGACGTAATCAAGAGCGTATTGGGCCCAGAGCCTCGTTGATCAACCGTTACGCCATGCGCCGTCGAGAATTGAGCATCGCCGTCGCCTCGACCGCCAAATTTGCGGATGAAATGTCCTTCTTTTGAAAACTGGAGGATCCATTGGCTTCCGTACCCATCGGCAACATAAACATCTCCGTTAGGCGCAACCGCGGTTTCCGTCGGATAAAAATTATCCTCTTCGCCGTATTCCCCCAACTCGCGAGGATGCGGTAATCGCATCACTTCTCGGCCTTCAAGCGTCGTTTTTACTACTTGAGGGTTGTTGTCGAAGCCATTGTCACAGATCCAAAGATATTCGTCGTCTCCTTCATCAGAAAGCGTTAAGCCGTGTCCGTTCGGAAACGTGCTACCCCAGCTTCCTAGCAATTTGCCGGATTTGTCGTAGATCAGAATGTTGTTTTTCGTTTCATCCGTGATCATAATGAGCCGCCCAAACCGATCTTGAACCATTTCGTGGCAGTTCTTGACCGGATTTGCCATCGGGTCCAGGTTTCCCCATTCGCGGTCTACGCCATATTGGAAATCGCCGTGGCCAATAATCTCCGAAAACGGAGCGCGCTTTGAAATAATATGTAGGGCTCTGGGCATGAGCGTTGCACCTGCCGAAGCGAGAAGGCTCCGTTTTGTAAAAGTTCTTCGATTCATTCTAGTTTGCTGCAGTTTGAGATGCCAAAGTATATGGAATTTCAGGATGCATTTCTGCTTGACTATCTAGGTGAAATTAGCCGATTCTACAGCCGATGAAAAACAATATCTTTATATCGGTTTTTGCGATCCTCCTTTGGGGATGCGGCCCCACCAAGGTGGATTTCAACGCGGATATTCGCCCTGTGCTCAATAACAGGTGCGTAACGTGTCATGGTGGGGTTAAAACGAATGCAGATCTCAACCTTCAATTTAGAGAATTAGCGCTGCTGGGGGGCGAGTCCGGGCTTGCAGCCATTGTCCCTGGGGATGCAGAAGGGAGCGAACTCATCAAGCGAATTGCTCATGCGAACCCTTCGGACCGGATGCCCAAAGATGATGACGCGCTGACTGAAGAAGAAATTCAGTTGTTTC
Source organism: bacterium (assembly GCA_013204185.1). Taxonomy (GTDB): domain Bacteria; phylum Bacteroidota; class Rhodothermia; order Rhodothermales; family UBA10348; genus UBA10348. The sequence continues at coordinate 2,377 of JABMOI010000200.1, forward strand.
GGGATTGGATTGAACAAGGCGCAGAATGGGACACTCACTGGGCGTACAACCAGCCCATCCAGGCGGCTCCGATGAATGAAGCACCCAACGGCGTTTCTGCGATTGACGGATTTGTTCTGGATAAGTTGAGCGAGTTGGGATTAAAACAGGCCGAAGAGTCATCCTGCGAAGTACTTGCCCGGAGAGTAAGTCTCGATCTAACGGGCCTCCCGGCAACGTATGAACAGGCGCAAACCCTTTGTGAGACAGGGCAATACGAACAATTGGTAGACGAACTGTTGGCGTCTCCTTCTTATGGTGAACGATGGGCCGCGCTTTGGCTAGACCTAGCCCGCTATGCAGATTCCAAAGGGTACGAAGCCGACCGCGAGCGCTCCATTTGGCGGTATCGAGACTGGCTTATCAATGCGTTCAACAAAGACCTTCCCTTCGATGAGTTCACGATTGAACAGCTAGCTGGAGACCTTCTTCCGAATCCAACTACGGATCAGCTCATTGCAACCGCATTTAGTCGGAACACGATGACCAACGAAGAAGGGGGCACGGACGACGAAGAACATCGGTTTGCTTCGATTGTGGACCGAGTGAACACGACGTGGGAAGTGTTTCAGGGTACTACGATGCGCTGCGTACAGTGCCATGGCCACCCATACGACCCGTTCGTCCAAGAAGACTTTTACGCCTCCTTTGCCATTTTTAATAACACGGCAGACTGGGACCAAGCGCACGAAGAACCCGTGCTGCGCGAATTCGAACCAGCTCACAAGCGAGAAGGCAAACAGCTGTTGGCTGAGCTGAAAAAGGTAAATAAGGCCCTTCAAGACACGCTAAACCATCCATTTATAGCGCCCTTAGTCAAGGGCTGGGAAAAGTCGTTGGACAATCCCACGCTTGTTGGAATGCTCTTAAACACGTCTAAAAACGAAATTCGACGTATTGCTGCCAAGCCTGACTCCGCGCGTTCACCTTACGAATCAGCTTTTTTACGTGCCCGCATTGCAGATGCCGATCCGATGTTCGCAGATCTAAGGACCAAGCGAAGCGACATCTACCGGAAAATCGGGGAGCTCAGCCCAATTATTACTCCAATCATGCAGGAATTGCCTGCCAACGAAAGACGGATTACTAGGCGAGCAGAGAGAGGCAGTTTTCTCTCTCCTCTTGAAGTGGTTGAGCCCGGAATTCCGAAAGTCATGGAAACCCCAGATGGGATAAAGGTGACCGACCGGCTCACTTTTGCTCAATGGCTCGTTTCTGATGACAACCCGCTAACCGCCCGAGTCACTGTAAACCGGTTTTGGGAACAGCTCTTTGGATTTGGCCTCGTGGAATCAAGTGACGATTTTGGCACCATTGGCATTGCGCCTACGCACCCCGAACTACTGGATTGGCTGGCCATTCGATTCCAAAAGGACTTGAAATGGAGCCAAAAAGGACTGCTAAAAGAAATCGTGATGTCGGCTACCTACCGGCAGTCCTCTGCTTTTGAGCCCGTAAAGTTGGAGCGTGATCCACGTAATCAGTATTACTCTCGAGGTCCACGATTCCGCTTGTCTGCTGAGCAACTTCGGGATCAAAGCCTTGCCGTAAGCGGCCTCCTTTCCGGGAAGCAGTTTGGCAAGTCGGTTATGCCGTCTCAACCAGAAGGACTGTGGTCGAATCCCTACAATGGGCAACAGTGGATCCTAGCTCAGGGCGAAGACCGCTACCGCAGGGCCTTGTATACCTATTGGAGACGGACGAACCCCTACCCGTCCATGGCCATGTTCGATGCGCCGTCCCGTGAGTTTTGCGTTTCCAGACGTATCCGCACGAATACACCACTACAAGCCCTGATTACACTGAACGATCCAGCATATTGGGAAGCTGCAGAGGCCCTGGCTGAACGGATGAAGCAGGCTGGAACGGATCTTTCGGCGCAAGTAACCGCAGGATACAGATTGGCATTGGCCCGCGACCCGGACGAAAACACATTGACAACGCTAGTACAACTTGCTGAGCAAACTACGCTTCCAGTGGTAGCGAATACGATCCTGAATTTGGACGAATACCTGACAAAAGAATGAACGCATTTGACGAGGCCCGGCTCAAACTTGCTCAACTACAGACTAGAAGACACTTTTTAAAGTCTTTTTCTTCGGGTATGGGTGGGGCTGCGCTGTCTTCATTGGTGGGCCCGGCGGCCTATGGATCTGTTGTTGGATCACCACTCGGTTCAAGTGGGGGTTCGTTGCTCGGCCCAGCGCTCGGGCCGCTCTCGCCACGCCCGCCTCATTTTGCTCCAAAGGCCAAGCAAGTCATCTTTCTTCATATGGCGGGAGCGCCGTCACAACTAGAGCTGTTTGACTACAAGCCGATTCTTGCCAAACTGAATGGCCAAATTGCCCCCCCTTCGTTCCTAGAGGGAAAGAAGTTCGCTTTTATTCAAGGGGCCCCGAAGCTACTCGGCCCTCAAGCTACGTTTTCGCAACATGGTCAATCTGGAGCTTGGATTTCGAACCATTTGCCCCACCTTTCTACCGTTGCCGACGAAATCACCTTTCTGAAGGCGATGCAAACCGACGAGTTTAATCATGCGCCCGCTCAGCTGTTCATGTATTCGGGAAGCCCTCGCCTAGGCAGACCCTCGTTGGGATCGTGGGCTGTTTACGGACTTGGAACAGAAAACCAGAATTTGCCCGGGTTCGTGGTCTTGTTATCTGGCGCAGCCGGTCCGGATGCCGGAGCGTCAGTCTATGGAAGCGGATTTCTACCCACCGTCTTTCAGGGAGTGCAATGCAGATCAAAAGGTGACCCCGTTTTGTTCTTGTCTGATCCAGATGGTGTCCCGCGGGATATGCGAAAAGCAAGTATCGACGCCATCACCAAAATCAACCAACAGCAGTACGAAGAAACGCAGGACCCAGAGATATTGACGCGTATCGCCCAATATGAGCTCGCCTTTCGGATGCAAATGTCCGTTCCGGAAGCCATGGATATTTCCACCGAGCCCGCCTACATCCATGCTGAATACGGCACAGAACCAGGTGAAATCTCGTTTGCGAATAACTGCCTATTGGCGCGCAGGTTGGTTGAGCGAGGCGTTCGGTTTGTGCAGTTGTTTCACTGGGGATGGGATTCGCACGGCGCTGGAGAATCGGAAGCGCTCAATCACGGGTTCTTGGATCGGTGCAAACAGACAGATCAGGCCATTACGGCGCTGATTTTGGATCTAAAACGACGTGGATTGTTAGACGAAACGCTAATTGTTTGGGGCGGCGAATTTGGTAGGACCCCGATGCTCGAAAACAGATCGGGACAAGACAATCCTTTTGTAGGCCGAGACCACCAGAATGATGCCTTCACTATGTGGATGGCCGGAGGTGGCGTCAAGCGTGGATTCACACATGGAGAAACGGATGAAGTTGGGCTCGAAGCGGTGAGTGGACGGGTACATGTTCACGACCTGCAAGCCACGATTTTGAACCAACTGGGTTTTGACCATACTCGCCTCACCTTTCCGTTTCAAGGCCGTGACTTCCGTTTAACCGATGTTGGCGGACGCGTTGTCCGAGAAATCCTAGCTTAGAAATTACAGCACGTATTGCTAACCCCTTTTTAGTATGATAACTGCCCGTTTTGCAAAGTGGAATTTGATAGCCGTTCTCGCTTTGTTGCTCTTAGCGTTTTTCTGGATCGATCCCAACGGTCGATCCTCAGAGTTATTCCGTTTCGCGGGAAGGCTCCACCCTGCCATTGTACACCTTCCCATTGGCCTTCTGATTGGGGCCCTTTTCATGGTGGTTGTCAACCGTTTGGATTGGCTAAACATCAGCGAAGGAGCCATCGATCTGGTTCTTTTGTTAGGGACGTGGGCGGGGGTGAAAGCTGTTTTTTTGGGGTCTTGGTTGGCACAAACCGGCGGATATGCCGAGGATCTCCTATTTCTGCATAAGCTGATGGGATACGGCATAGCCGTTCTTTCGGCAGCGATTCTCTTCTTAAGGACGTCCAGCCCGACCTTTAACAAGCCTGCCCTGTCTTTAGTTGGGTGGGCCGCCATCGTCATCTTATTAGTCGTGGGCGGGGATATGGGAGGGCAACTAACCCACGGCCGAGGGTTTGTAACTGAATATGCACCTGGCTTTGTTCAGTCTATGCTGGGAAACCCCAATCCGCTAACGGGTCGTTTACACCTTGGCTCCCCTGGGACCACAACCGTCTACGAAGGCATCGTTTCTCCTATTTTGGCCAATAAATGCACGTTTTGCCACGGGGAAGGTCGCCAAAATGGCCGCCTTCAGCTCCATACACAGGAAGCGATAGAAGCCCATGAAGGCGACGAGCCACTGATTGTAGCTGGTAGGCCCGAGGAAAGTGAATTGATTAAGCGGGTAGTGCTTCCGGAAGGCCACGAAGACCAAATGCCTCCTCCCATGCGCGCTAAGCCTATTTCGCATGCTGATGTCGAGCTGTTAAAATGGTGGGTCGCTTCCGGGGCATCTTTTGATGCAACGATTTCCGACACCGAAATGCCAACATCCATATTCTTCATATTGAAGCAGTTTGGGTTGGACCCGCTTCGAACAGGCGTTTTTGCGCTCGACCTCCCTCCCGCCGACTCCCTCGCACTCGCATCACTGCGTTCGAATGGTTTGCGAATTGACCTTTTAGCCGAAGGCGAGTCCTTGCTGTCCGTGGCGTGTGGGTCCGCGAATGCATGTCTTACCACGATTCAAGAAGCTGGGGTTTCGGATTTGGTCACGTGGCTAGATCTGCGTGGGTCTTCGGTCACGGACAGCGACTTAGCTAGTCTCGCTCAATTCCCAAAGCTGACGCGTTTAAATATTGCAGGCGCGGACATTGACGGCTCCGGGTTTGAGCACCTTGTTGGATTGGAATACTTGGAGTATCTGAATGCGTACGACACGAAAGTCAATGACGCAGGCATCGCACATTTAGCCTCGGCCAAACAAATTACGGCCGTCTACCTGTGGCAGACGGCCGTAACCCAAGATGGGATCAATCAGCTAAGAGAGGCGCTCCCCAAAGCAGAAATAAACGTTGGAGAGATCGAATAGCGTCCTAGCTGTCCAGCTTAATGGCTGGAAGCTTCACGTCTTGGACCATTTCCTCAAACTTGTTCATTCGGAAACTGGTGATGTCAGCCAACTTGGTCAGCCATTCATCAATCTGCTGAACCAACTCGTCGCGCACGCCATAGGCCTGATCGGTCGGGCGGAAGTTTCCGCCTGAGGCCACTCCCCCAACGGCTGCCAACTTGTTATTCAAGCGAATGGGGAAGTTCAGCGGATCCTGACCAGACTGATTCTTGGTCTGATACAGCGCCTCTTCGACCTCTGTCATATCGTCCAAAATGCTTTTTGCAAATCCTTTTAGCGTGTCGGCATCTGCGTAATCAGAAGGCACGCGGTCTAGCACATCATTCACCTGCTTACGAAGCGAGCGAATTTGTTTGATGGCTTCGTGCGTTTCGGAAAGCTTGTCGCGCACCTCGATTAAGAAAGTAAACTGCTCTTCGAGGTCGGCGATGCTCGATTCGCTCCTTGGATCAGGGGCGATGTCGAAATTGACCGTGGTTGAATCTTCTCCGACGATGAGTCGCGCTTGGTAGGTTCCTGGCACCGCCTGTGGGCCCCTGACCGATCCCGCCCACATAATGAGCCCGTCAAAGGTCTCCGCGTCTTCATACCGCATATTCCAGTCAAACTGATTGACTCCGGCCTTTGCTGCGACATCCTTCTCTTTGAAACTCTTAATGATGGTGCCATCTTGTTCCAAGATGCGCATTGTAACGTCTTCCTTGTGGTCTTCTTTTAACCAATACCGCAATCTCACTGAGTTTTCGGCACCCATCGTGGCCACGTATGGGCTGTGGAAGGTGTAGCTCTTGTCCTTGTCTTCGGCTTGGATGAAATGCAAGGGCATCAAATCGTCAAGCACCCAAAAGGCCCGCCCTTGCGTTGCTACCACTAGATCGTGATCCTTCCACTGCAAATCGGTAATAGGGACGATGGGCAAGTTCTGCTGGAAGGACTGCCAAGAGGCTCCGTCGTCGAATGAGATGTACATCCCCGACTCAGTTCCTGCGTAGAGCAATCCGGCTCGTTCAGGATCGGCTTCGATGGTCCTCGTGAAGTGATCCGATGGAATTCCATTCGTGATTTTCTTCCACGTGGCGCCATAATCTGACGTTTTGTACAAGTACGGGGCGAAATCATCTGATTTGTACCTCGTACCAGCTACATAAAGCCCGCCTGGGTTGCGCGGATCGACCACCATGTCGTTGACCATCATCCACTCTGGGAAAATGTTCTTGGGTGGGGTGACGTTGGTCCAAGACGCACCATCGTCCCTGGTTATGTGGATCAAGCCGTCGTCTGAGCCCGTCCAAATCACGCCAGGTTCTTCGCCTTCGGCCAAGGTGAAAATGGTCGCGTAATATTCAACAGCCGTGTTGTCCTTCGTGATGGGACCGCCCGATGGTCCAAGCGTAGACGGATCGTTGCGTGTCAGGTCGGGGGATATCAAGTCCCACGACTGTCCCATGTTGTTCGAACGATGCACATGCTGACTCGTTGCGATAACAGCGTCTGGATTGTGCCTAGACGTAATAATGGGGAAATTCCATTGGAAGCGGTACTTAAAGTCCTCGGCGCCGTGCCCCATGGGGTTATCTGGCCACACATTAATCGAGCGACTTTGCTCCGTTCGGTGATTCACCATATCGAACGAACCGCCGTACGAGCCACCGTATACCAAATCGGGATCGTTTGGATGGGTCGCTAACCACGCGCTTTCGCCCCCGGCAGTCGATTCCCATTCGCGCTCGCTTCGGCCATTGGACGTGCTCAGAATTCGAACTGTAGAATTGTCCTGCTGCCCGCCGTAAATGCGGTACGGAAAATGATTGTCCGTATAGACTCGGTAAAACTGCGCCGTTGGCTGGTTGTCGTAATCGGACCAGTTCTCACCGCCGTCAAACGAAACCTGTGCTCCCCCATCATCCCCGACAATAACTCGATCTGCATCCTCGGGAGCAATCCAAAAATCGTGGTGGTCGCCGTGTGGTGTTCGAACGCTTTCGTATTCAGAACCGCCATCTTTTGAGTGCCAAAGCGATACGTTGAGTACCCACACATCGTCTTCGTCCTGCGTTCCCGCATAGACACGCGTGTAGTACCAAGCTCGTTGGCGCAAATTGCGATCTTCATTGATAAGGCGCCAGGACTCGCCCCCATTGTCGCTTCGATACACGCCGCCTTTTTCATGCTCGATTACGGCCCAGATGCGATCTGGGTTAACCGGCGAAACCGCGACACCCATGATACCTAACATGCCACCTGGGAGGCCGTTGTCCTGATTCGTTAGCTCGACCCATGTGTCGCCACCGTCCGTTGATTTATAGAGACCTGAGTCTTCTCCTCCAGAGGACATTTCGTATGGGGAACGGTAGAACTCCCACATAGTGGCGTACAGAATGCGCGGATTGGTTGGATCCATAACGAGATCCATTGCGCCCGCCTTGTCGCTGACAAACAAAACGTTTTCCCACGTCTTTCCGCCGTCTTTCGAACGGTATACGCCCCGCTCCTTATTCGGGCCAAACAAGTGGCCCATCACGGATGCGTACACTAGATCTGGATTCTTGGGATGAATACGGACACGTGAAATGTGCCGCGAGTCCTTTAAACCGATGTCCGACCAGGTTTTGCCGGCGTCTACGGATTTCCACATGCCGTAGCCATGTGAAACGTTGCCACGAATCGTCTTTTCGCCTCCTCCAACGTAAATCACGTTGTTATCCCATTCGGAAACGGACACGGCACCAATGGAGCCGCCAAAATATCCGTCCGAGATGTTGCTCCACGATTGGCCTCCATCTTTTGTGCGCCAGACGCCGCCGCCTGTAGATCCCATATAAAAGAGCATGGGCTTCCCCGGAACGCCGGTTACCGCGGCCGAGCGCCCCCCGCGAAAAGGACCAACCAAACGAAAGTCCAGCCCTGCGTACAGGGAAGGATCAATTGCCTGGGACGAAACAGGTTGAAACTGTGGGAGCACCAGAAAAAGCAGTGCAGCGACCAAAAAAGAGCGCATAACGATGATGGGTTTATGCAAAAAAAACTGAATACTCGAATCTAAGGGCTTTCTTGGGCTAACGCCACCTGAATTAGATGTAGCCGGTAATCATTCCTACGAATATTGACACCTCCTATGTAGATTGCACCTCAGATTTCGAGTACCTCCCTCCCGCCGGCCCAACCTTATGACCACGATTTCACGCTTTTCCTTTCTCTTTATTGTCCTTTTGGCCGGCTGTAGCGCCGAGTCAGGTCCTGGATTCAGAAGCGTCTTGTGGTACGATGCCCCCGCTCTCGATTGGTCCTCGGAGGCGCTTCCCATTGGGAACGGTCGCTTGGGCGCTATGATGTTTGGCGATCCATACATGGAGCGAATCCAGCTCAACGAGTTTGGACTTCCGATGGCTGCAAATGTGAGCCTCGTTGTTTACGACTTGATGGGTCGCGAGGTAAGGGTATTGGTTAGTGGCATGCTAACCGCCGGAAGGCACGACGCGAGCTTCGATGCATCTGACCTACCGAGCGGCACCTACATCTACCGTCTGACTACACCTAGCGGGTCGTTCCCCAATATGTTGACGCTGCTCAAATAGGAGATTCGGCCAAGTCTTAAGGGTCCATAAGCGGGGGCGGCGCTGATGCGCCGCCCCCGCTCTTTTTAAGACCAAACCTATCTTCCGTGCACGCCGCCGTACTCAATACCCGACAAGTCCGCCATCTCACGCTTGAACGTAGTCAGGTCCTCGATATTGAATTGACTCAAATGGTCGTGGCCACAGGCTCTAGCCAATATTTTCATAAGGTCCACACTGGCTCGAAAAAATCGCTCCAACCGAAGCGCGGCTTCCTCGACACGCAGTCGAGATCGCAAATCTGTTCGCTGCGTCGCAATTCCTACTGGGCACGCATTGGAACTACAGGCTCGCATGCCCAAACAACCAATGGCCTGAAGAGCCGAATTGGAAACAGCAATGCCGTCTGCGCCCAGGGCAAGTGCCTTGGCGAAGTCTTCCGGAGTACGTAATCCACCTGTGATAATGAGTGTAATATGACCTGCATCGGAACGATTTAGGTGGTGTCTGGCTCGAGCTAATGCAGGGATGGTGGGTACTGAAATATTATCCCTGAACAAAAGGGGCGCCGCGCCGGTCCCTCCTCCACGCCCGTCAAGAATGATGTAGTCTACACCGACTTTCAGCGCTGCATCGATATCTTTTTCAACTTTTTGAGCTGAAAGTTTGTAGCCAATGGGGATACCGCCCGTTTTCTGCCGAACTTCCGTGGCAAAATCTTTTATCTGCCCGAGAGAATTCCAGTCTGGGAAAGTTGACGGAGAGATCGCATCTTCGCCCGGCTTCAACCCACGGACCAAGGCTATTTTTTCCGTTACTTTATTACCAGGTAGGTGGCCTCCAGTACCGGTTTTTGCCCCCTGCCCGCCCTTGAAATGAAACGCCTGACTTTTCTGAACCTTGTCCCAGGAAAAACCGAAACGGGCGGACGCTAGCTCATAAAAATAGCGCGAGTTTGCTTCTTGCTCCTCTGCGAGCATACCCCCTTCCCCAGAACATATTCCGGTTCCAGCCTTTTCCGCACCTGTGGCAAGGGCAATCTTAGCTTCCTCGGACAGAGAGCCAAAACTCATGTCTGACACAAATAGAGGCATCTCTAGTCGCAGCGGCTTTTTAGCGTTGGGTCCAATAACTAACTCAGAACCTACCTCCATCCCATCAAGCAAAGGCATTGTGGCCAACTGCGCCACATTAAACTGAATGTCGTCCCACTTGGGTAGCATATTCCTCGATACACCCATTGAGCCCATCGGGCCATGGTGTCCTACTTTTTCAAGGCCATCACTTGCCAACGATCGAATTAGACTCACAAAAGGCTCGTCGGGCGTGCCGGTATGGTCCTGATACAGGCCCTGATAGGTGTCGCGCTTGTAAGGTTGAGGATTCTGTTTCTGCCACGCTGCTATTTCGTCCTCATCAACCCAAATTGCCCCGTTTTCCTTCCAGCTAGAGAATTTGTGCAAGATTTCAGAGTTGTTGTACTCGCTAATTCCCGTGGCCACCTTGTAGTCCCAACCATGCACGCCACAAATGAGGTCGTCTCCTTTAACAAACCCATCGGACATGAGCGCGCCACGATGCAAACAGCGACCGTACAGGACGGAAACCTGATCATCAAAAAGCACAACCACCAGATCCACATCTGCTACCAATGCATAAGCAGGTTTGCGATCCTCTAACTCGTCTAATGTCTTAATGCTTACTTTTCTCATCGACTCTCAGGTTTCTATTTCACGGTTAATTTCTTTTCAAGCACAGCCTATGCTACGCCAACGAACATGGCAAAACATAACCCGCATAAAGTAGACAAAACGAGAGAACTCGTTTTTAGAGAACGTTTTTTTAGATATGCGAGTAAAGCAATCGGGGCGCCTTCTCCTTACTTTTAGCCCGCCACTATTTCGTCGATACCCACTGAAAACCTCGGCACACCATGGATTTAAATACATACAGCGTACCCGTTAACGAGAAAAAGCTCATCATGGGCCTTTCCCTTATCGCGACCTTTTTGCTTTGCGCACACGGGCTACTTGTTTGCTATAACTATCTTGTCGAGGAAACGCCCTGGTATCTGCTCCAAATGTTTGACGTGAACGAGGAGCACAACCTCCCAACGTGGTTTTCGGGCTTCAACTTGGCCATTGCGACTACCTTTTTGTGGATCGCTTCGCGCGAAAAACGGATGGCGAACGACTCAATGTCTGGACGATGGACCGTTTTATTTGCTGTTTTCTGCTTTCTTTCGATTGATGAAATTGCCGGTATCCATGAATCCATCAACTCCGTGGTAGAACCTACCTGGGCTTACGGCGGAGCCGTAATTGCACTAGTTTTGGGGATTTATTTCATCCCCTTTCTTAAAAGTTTGCCCCGAAAGACACTCATCGCATTTGTGATTTCAGGAGCCATTTTCGTCGGGGGCGCCGTCGGCATGGAGATTGTTGGTGAGCCTATGGACAGCGACTCCCTGATCTACAACCTGACCACGATGGTTGAAGAAGGGATGGAAATATTTGGCATCATCCTGTTCACCAAAGCTTTAATCCAATATCTAAGCCTTGGTACGATTAACGTAGGGATCAAGCGGACCTAACAAGGTCATTTTCCAACTACCCGAACGGTCTTGGTGCGCCGTTCCGTCTCGTCCTTTGCAATCGAAATTGGACGCACAAAAAGAAAGGGGGGCCGGCGAATGCCGGCCCCCCTTCTCATTTCAACAACTGATCAACCTTTAGCCGACGCTGATCAATTCAACATCGAAGATCAACGTAGCATTTGGAGGAATAGCTCCGCCTGCTCCACGCGCACCGTATCCCATTTCAGATGGGATGGTTAAGCGTCGCATACCGCCAATTTTCATTCCAGCAAATCCTTGATCCCAGCCTTGAATAACGCGACCGCCACCCAATGGAAAATCAAAGGTTTCGCCGCGATCCACAGACGAATCGAATTTTTTGCCTTTGTTGTCTGGGGCATTGGGATCAAACAGCCATCCGGTATAATGAACTTCAATCATTTTACCCGAAACAGCTTCTGCTCCTTCGCCAACAACTAGGTCATTTATAATTAGTCCGTTACTCATCGTCTCTTTGGTTAGGTGAGGTGGTTCTAAATGCTAAAGGTCAATTCCTAAAGACTATTGTTGGGTTGAATCCGCTGCTTCCGAAGTACCTTCAGCCGATTCGTCCATTCCTTCGTCCGTAGATTCTTCCATGGACGCTTCAGGAGCGACAATCGTAGCAGGATCGGTTACTTCAAACAACTCAACGTCAAAAATCAAGGTCGAGTTAGGCGGAATAATGCCCAAATCGCGGTCGCCGTAAGCCAACTGTGGAGGAATGGTCAACCGGCGCTTACCGCCGACTTTCATCCCAAGAATACCTAGATCCCAACCTGGAATAACCCGGCTACGTGCAATAGGAAGCTCGAGCATATCGCCACGATTGTAGGAGCTATCGAATTCCATTCCTTTCGAGTCGGTAGAATCTGCGTTCATCAACCAACCCGTGTAATGCACTTTAATCAGCATTCCCGGAGTTGCTTCAGCGCCTTCGCCAACAACGAGGTCTTCTTTGATCACGTCGGAAGAAAGATCAACCACGTCAAAGAGTTCAACTTCGAATAGAAGTGTTGAATTCGGTGGAATCGAACCAACGCCTTTTTCGCCATAAGCGAGGTCAGCAGGGATAATGAGTTCGCGCTTTCCGCCAACTTTCATTCCTTCAAGTCCTTGGTCCCAGCCTGGGATAACTTGGCCAAAACCTAAGATCAATTTGAACTCCTGTCCGCGATCAAGCGAAGAGTCAAACTGTAGGCCTTTGCCTCCTGTAGAATCAGGAGCGTAGATCCAGCCGGTGTAATGCACGGAGATCTGTGAGCCAAGAGTGGCTTCAGCGCCCTCTCCTGTCGTTACGTCTGTAACCTTAAGTCCGCTGTCGGCAGAACTACAAGCGCTCAGGATCAACACGATCGCCAGAAGGCCTGGCATCCAATTGAGTTTCATTTCAGTAGAATTTGGTTTAAAAGAATCCTAAATGGATTCAGCAGCGCCAGTAAACGGGGCTTCGTTTCGGATGTTCGCTCCAAAAAACCTCACCTCTGCCTGAAACAGGGGTATTTTGAAGCATTTTCTGTTAATCCGTAGAGTGTTTTAGTAATCCGGTCACAATCAGGTACTGCGCCAGGATGTAGGTGGACATCACGAGTAGACGTTCAAAAGGCACATCGTAGGCGAATTTATTGACTGCAATGAGCCCATCCGACATCACAAAAAAGACGGCGCCTGCGGCTACGAGTGAAAAACTAAGCGGAGAAGTTGCACCCCTTCGTTTGTGAGCTACCACGGCCATGCCCAGAAGAACAATCGCATAAATCAGAACGGGAATAAACATGGATCCTAAGCCTGGGAAAAGAACCCACATGAGCCCCGCTCCAACAACTATAAACTTCACCACATCGACTGGCTTAACCGACCCTTTCTCTGCTCCAAGCATCCAATATGCCTTACTAAAGCACAGATGAGCCACTAAAAACGACCCTAAGCCAGGCATAAAGCCCCACTCGGCCATCAGGAAAGCGTCTCCAAACCAAGAGAAAACGAGCGCTAGAACAACCCATTTCCGCCCCTGCATCTCCCCGGACGCCCCCCAGTAATAAGCCAAAAGGGAAACCATCAACAATGGCTTCGTCGCCATATAAAGAGCATCGTTTTCGAGTACGATTCCCGTTAGTACGGCAGTTGAGACTCCGATATAAGCCCAAAGGCCTGTCCTGTTAAACCCCATTAGTTAAAACTCCCTGACCCAGACATTTCGAAAACTGGTAGGGTTGCCGTGGTCTTGAAGCTTGATCGACCCTTTGCCGTGCGGTGAATAGGCGGGCAATCCGATGTACGAGGTATGACCCGTTAGCTCCACGTGGTTTTGAATGAGCACACCGTTGTGTAGTACCGTTACCACGGCCGGACGCACCACATCACCGTCTTGGGCAAATACAGGGGATTCAAAGATGATGTCGTATAT
>JABMOI010000201.1 GCA_013204185.1 bacterium
ATGTTAATGTGGTCCATGTCGGAGAGCGCGAGGGGGCCGAGCAAGCTGATGCCGCCGGCCATGCCCCCGCCCATCGGCCCCATCGGCCCCATCGGCCCCATCGGCCCCATCGGCGCGTCACGGCCCCCCATCGGCCGAACTACGAACGGATGGCCTGGATGCGCTCCGTAAAGTCGTTCCATCGGGTGAAAGACCATACATCAGGATGGTCAGATTCCTTTTCCGAAAACCAGGCTACCTTCCACCCAGCTCCAATTCCGCCTTCCACATCTGAGCTGTGTGAGTCCCCCACATATAAGATGTGGGCAGGGTCTACACCCGCTTTATTAGCGGCATGGTCAAATAGAATTCGACTCGGCTTTAAATGACCAACGTCTTCGCTAATGACTACGGTGTGGGAAGCTTCTTCAATTTCCGAAAACTGCTTGAGCTTAGCACGCTGAACCTCGGAAAAACCATTCGTTAGAATACCCACAGGCCATGTGGCCGCAGTTTCCAAGAAAGCCTCAATTGCTCCGTCGATTGCCTTCCAATGAAGGGCGTAGACATCCAAGTACATTTGAGCTAAGTCGTGAGCTTTGGAGAGGGCCTCGGGATTACAATGCGTCAAGAGTTGTTCGAACCTTCCAACTTTGGCTTGCTCCTTGGAATACTCTCCGAGCGAATACTTTCTCCAAACCACCGGATTAATAGCGCGGTAGTGTTCCATGACCGTTTCAAACGACGCGCCAAAGACCTCGGGAAGTTCGGCGACCATAGAGCGCAGCGCTGTTCGCTCTGCGTGCGTGTGATCTAAGAGGGTATCATCCAAGTCAAAATAAACGTATCGAATCTGCGTCATATCGCGCATTCTAACATTGCATATTCTTTGTCAATCACGCCGCCCATAGACTCTAGAGAATTGCGTAGCCGCAAGTTGTTGTCCAATACCCAGCTCATTTCGCACCCCAGGACACCCATTTTCACGGCTGCTTTTTGGGTCTCCCAAACGAGCATCGCATCGAGTCCTTTTCCATGGTGGGATCTGCGAACTCCCATTAGTGGCATCCTGATTTCGCGAATGACACCTGAGGTGGCTAAATACAGAAGCTTCAAAATGCCAGTTGGGAGAAGACGACCTGATGGAATTGTTTTAAATGCGTAATTCAGGTCAGGCAAGGAAACGGCAAATCCAACGGCTACCCCGTCGTCTTCCACAATGACGGCCAGTCGGGGATCAATGATCTGCTTCATCTCCTTGGCCAGCTGCTGAAACTCTGCCTCCGTCATGGAGACATGACCCCAGTTTTCTGACCATGCGTCATTGAAAATTTCCATGATCAAGCGTGTCTCATCCTCAAACTTGGACATATCCAGGTGACGAACCTTGAGCGAGGTCCACTTTTTCATGATGAGCTCTGAACCACGCTTTAACTTTTCTGTCTTGAGCAGCTTCGTGTTGGCATAATATGCCCACATTGTCATGGCTCGGCTGAATCCGTATTGGGATAGGAGGGACTCGTAATAGTCGAGGTTATAAGGCATCATAATGGACGGTTGCCTATCAAAACCGTCAACCAATAGGCCTGCGACATCGTTCATGGTCGGGTTTACGGGGCCTCTCATGGACACTAGGCCATGTGTCTTGAGCCACGCTGCTGCGGCGTCTAGCAACGCATGTGAAACCGACACATCATTGACACTCTCAAAAAAGCCAAAAAAACCTACGTTGTCTTGGTATTTTTGGAGGTGCATTCCATTTTTGATCGCCGCAATCCTGCCAACAACTTTCTTAGTTGAGTCCCGAGCTAGAAAAAGCTGCATCTCGCCGTGGGCGAAAAAGGCATTTTTCTTGGGATGTGTCATTTTGGCCGTGTCCATGCGGAGCGGCGCGATCCAATAGGGTTCGTTCTTGTAAAGATCGTAGGGAAACTGAATGAATGCCCGGCGATCAAGCCAGCCTTTGACTGGATGGATCGAAACTGAGGTGGGTGAAGACATGGTAATTAACCCGGTTTCCTGCCGTTTGACTTAAGCTGGAGTACCGTTGCTTCCAACTATTCCGTGCTTTTTCCCGACTTTGTAGAAGGCTTCAAGAATGTAGTCCAGATCTTCGTTTGTGTGCGTTGCCATGTACGACGTCCTTAACAGCGATTGACCTTGCGGCACGGCAGGTGGGACAACAGCATTTACAAAGACTCCTTCTTCTAACAAATCGTGCCACATTTCCAGACACGTTCTCATGGAGTTTGCTACGACAGGAATAACAGGAGTCTGGCTAGCCAATACGTTAAAACCAGCGGCTTTAAAACCATTTCGCATGTAGTCCGAAATCTCCCAGAGCCGATCTAAACGTTCCGGTTCCGCTTCTAGAATTTCAAGACACTTCAAAACGGTAGCAACTGCTGAAGGAGGCATTGAAGCGCTAAATATGTGTGCAGATGCAGTGTGACGAATAAACTCAATCACATTTGTACTGCCAACTACAAAGCCACCTAGCGATGCAAAACTTTTTGAAAACGTTCCGGTGGTCAGATGAGTTCGATCTGCAAGACCAAAATGTGCTGCACTTCCACGGCCACCCGGTCCAATAACTCCAACAGCGTGCGCATCGTCGAGCATCAATGCGGCATTAAATTCTTCGGCCAATTCTACAAGTTGAGGCACCTGCGCAACGGCCCCGCTCATCGAGAACACCCCATCAGAAACAATAAACTTCCCAGCTTCGGGAGATTCCTCAGTAACTTTCTTCAAAAGTCTCCGGAGGTGAGCCATGTCGTCGTGGCGGAATCGGAGCGTTTCAGCAACAGATACCTTTGTACCCGCAACTATACAAGCGTGGTTGTCCTTATCGGAGAAAATGAAATCGCCCTTCCCGGCCAAGGATTGGATTACGCCTTGATTGGTCATGTAACCCGTTGAGAACAGTACGCAGGCTTCAGTACCCATAAATCGGGCAAGTCGCTCTTCCAATTGAATGTGCAAGTCCAGGGTTCCGTTCAAAAAACGAGAACCTGTGCAGCCCGTGCCGTAGTGCTCAATGGCATCTTCAGCGGCTTTCTTGACGCGCGGATCAGACAGCAAGCCGAGGTAATTGTTTGACCCAGCCATGATAATCTCACGGCCTTGGATAATGGCTCGTGTACCGTCATTTTTCTCTACCGGACGGAAGTATGGGTAGAGATCGGCCGCTTTGATTTGAGCGAACACGCCCTCATCATCGAAAAAGCGATCGCACTTGTTAAACAGACTTGGCTGCTCGGAGTTTGGCGATGTCACGATGCCCGTGGCATCAGATTTACCAACTTTACTAAAACTGTCAGGCATGGTACGGAGCCGTTTATTCTGAGCAACTACCCTGGAAAGGTGCAAAATTTGCTTCCGTGATACATCCACGAGTGCGCGTAAAGCCCGGGTGGTCTAAATATACGTAATGTTAGCCATCTGTTGCGTTACTATTACGCTTCAGAAAAATATCAAGTCAAATGGCGTGCAAGATGCCCGTAAATGCTAACTAGTACAACCGGTTCCGAGGATTTATCGGTTGGTTGAACCACGATTTGCCCTGCGCTCCAACGGAACGAGGGCTTTTAGGTTCATACCACCCGGAGTGGGTAAAACATGAATACTCAAATTTTCTCCAACATCGAAATCCAGTAAGTGCGCACTTACGTAAGCGTCTAGCACAGCCAGACCATATACTAAGCCGACGCCAACAAAGGAAAGGTCACGCGACCTCCTGAAATTATTTCGTTGAGCTTCAAGTGGACGAGAAGAGATCGATCCAAATTCAGCCTCTACCTTTGCGTATGAGCTTTGAAAGCTGCTTTTTGGATTAACGGCAAGACTGCCAGCATCCACCAATTCTTGGTAAGCTTTGTATTGAAACGCCTCGCGATAGAGGATATAGTCCTGGTGGTTGGCTACCGCGCCATACACTAAGCCTCCCAAAGCCGCATAAACAAACGGGAGCTTGATGTATTGTTTATTGTAAATCTGCCCCCAGCCTGGCAACGCCGCGGCTCTCCAAAGAGCCCCTCTGGGAGTGCGATCCGTTGGGAATTGTCCTGTTTCGCTCGTCTCTGCGCTTAAGCTTTTGTCAAAAGATTGCGCTCCCGCTGGCTTGTAACAGCAGAAAAAAGCAATAACAAGCAGGACAAGAAAAATGAAGGGGCTATTGCGCATAACGCGTTCCAATTCGATCACTGATCGAAATATTCGGCGATCCGTTCGAGGTCTTCATTGGAATAGTATTCCAGTTCGATCTTTCCGCCTTCTCCTTTCGCGTTTGGCTTGACCCCGACTTTGGTGCCAAGTGCGTGTCGAATTCTCTCTGCAAACCGGCGGTATTCAATGGCATCAGGTCCGGAAAATTCGCTCAGGGGGTCTGCTTTTTTCTTTTTCGGCTTCAGCAATTCGCGAACGCGCTTTTCAACTTCACGGACCGACCATTCATGTTTGATGATCTCGTCCAGAATTTGACGTTGAATAGACTCGCTTTCAACCGAAAGGAGCGCGCGCGCATGACCGGTAGTCAACTTTCCATCGCGAAGCCCAGCCTGAATAATTGGGGGAAGCTTGAGTAGACGGAGGAAGTTGGCAATGGTCGACCTGTTCTTTCCGATTTTGGTCGCTACGACTTCTTGCGTCAGATTGCATTCATCAATCAATCTTTGATAGCCTAGTGCAACTTCAATCGGATTTAGTTGCTCACGCTGGACGTTTTCTACAAGTGCCATTTCCAACATGGCTTCCGAATCGGCTTCCCTGACAT
Organism: bacterium; assembly: GCA_013204185.1. Classification (GTDB taxonomy): domain Bacteria; phylum Bacteroidota; class Rhodothermia; order Rhodothermales; family UBA10348; genus UBA10348. Next base: position 4,754 of record JABMOI010000201.1, read on the forward strand.
ACGCAGGAACTCGTTCAAACCCAGCCATGCGAGCGGCTTTGAGCCGGCGCTCTCCTGATATTAATTCATACCGATTGTGCCCAGCACTTCGAACTGTAATTGGTTGAATAATTCCTAATTCGCGAATGGACTCACTGAGTTCCTGAAGCGCCGCTTCATCAAAATGCTGGCGAGGCTGATACGGGTTTGGGGCTACGGAGTTAACGTCAACTTCCGATATCGAACCAGCCGTACGAATACGTTCGTCGAAATTATAGAGTCGAGTCGATTCAATCCCGGTAGGGGCTACAGTTTCCTTGTCGTCGATATCGGGTAGCAACGCACTGAGACCACGGCCAAGAGCTGATTTTCGTTTGGACATGTTAGACTTAATGAGATTCAGCTTGAGTTGATGTTTTCGCCATTTCAGCTAATACCGCTTGATTTGCGTGAAGTACTTCGCGAGCGAGACCAATGTAGTTTCTTGAGCCTGTACTGGTAGCATCGTACAGCAATACAGGTCTCCCAAAACTCGGAGCTTCGGAAAGCCGGACATTGCGCTGGACAATGGTGTTAAAAACTTTCTCCCCAAAATACCGCCGGACTTCTGAAGCGACTTGGTTGGCAAGTCGAAGGCGTGCATCAAACATGGTCAATACAACGCCTTCAATTTCTAGATCGGGGTTCAAGTGCTGCCTGACTAGCTTGATTGTATTTAGAAGCTGTCCCAGCCCTTCCAAGGCAAAGTATTCAGCTTGAACTGGAATCAGTACCGAATCAGACGCTGTCAAGGAGTTGAGCGTCAGAAGTCCGAGAGACGGGGGGCAATCGATGATAATGAAGTCAAATTGATCTCGGATGGGCTCGAGCGCCCTTCTTAACATTCGTTCGCGATCTGGTATCTCTACCATTTCAATTTCTGCCCCAACCAAGTTGATATGGCTAGGAATGAGAGAAAGAAAGGGTGTTTCTGTTTCCAGAATGGCGTCCTGAGCGGGAGTTGACCCAATCAAAATCTCATACGTTGACGCCGTTACTGACTTAGGGTCGATTCCGACGCCCGACGTGCCATTTGCCTGAGGATCGAAATCAATAAGCAACGTGGGGTGCTCCATGGCAGCTAACGAGGCGGCCAAATTGACCGACGTAGTGGTTTTTCCCACTCCTCCTTTCTGGTTAGCTACGGCTATTATCTTGCCCATTCGACGTTTGAAATTGATCGCGTCTTGGCGATGATGAGTGATTTCTCGTGACCTATCTACTCAATCTGAAATCTATGAATTGTGGCGCACCCAAACTACTTAGAGGTACAGGGTGTTATCCACAACATGCTAAATACTGGTTTAGATCCCAGACCAATTGGAGAACCATTTAATATGGTTATGGCGTACTGAATCCGTCACGTACTTTGCTGGGTCGCGTTTAGAAAATCGGATGGCTCGAAAATTCATTCTTACAAAAGAAGCAGACCTGCCCATTAGCAGGCTCAGCATTCCGTATCAGGATGAACTCAATGAACAGCAGTTCGAAGTAGTCACTTCTGGGTCAGGTCCTGTTCTCGTTGTGGCGGGCGCAGGAACCGGAAAGACACGCACACTCGTCTACAGAGTGGCCTACTTAGTGGAAACAGGAGTCGCCCCAGAGCAAATTGTCCTGCTCACGTTCACTCGGCGTTCTGCCAACGAAATGCTGAATCGGGCCTCGGGCCTTCTCGATGGGAGGTGTAAACTAGTTAGAGGAGGCACGTTTCACGCCTTTTGTCTAACCATTCTAAAACAGCACGCTCCCAAGCTCGGATTCCCGTCCAACTTTACAATCCTCGATTCTTCGGATGCTGCGGATGTGATCGACGTGGTACGCGCTACAGCACCCATTAACACGCAAGGAAAACGATTCCCGCGGAAGAATACGCTACTTAGCATTTTTTCCGCCGTGCGTAACAAGGGTGCGAATATTGAGGCCATCGTAGAAAAAGCGTATCCACAGTTTACCCAGTTTGTCCCTGAAATCGAGAGTCTTTTTGAGGTCTATTCGGCGTATAAGAAAGCGCACGGCCTCATGGACTATGACGATTTACTCATTTTAACCATTCAACTGCTTCAAGGACACCCATCCGTTCTTCGAGAAGTCGCTTCAGCATGCCGCTACGTTCTGGTAGACGAGTATCAAGACACCAACCGAGCTCAGGCAGTGATCGTGCAGGCGTTAGCTTCGGTTCACCACAATGTGATGGCGGTGGGGGACGATGCTCAGAGCATTTATGGCTTTCGCGGGGCGGATTTTCGAAACATTCTTGGCTTCTCGTCCGACTTTGAAGGAGCTCGCATACTCAAGTTGGAGCATAACTATCGCTCGACCCAAAAAATCCTGGATTTGGCCAACGTTCTGCTTGACGACGCCAAGCGGAAGTACGACAAACGGCTATTCACGCAAAAAACAGGGGGCGACCTTCCGGGACTTGTGCCCGCGCCGGACGACCGCTTTCAGAGTCGATTTGTGGCTCAACTTATTCTACAGTTTCGCGAGCAAGGTATTCCACTTCAGGAAATGGCCGTTCTTTTTCGGAATGGCCACAACTCATTCGATCTTGAAATTGAGCTAAATAAAAAGAACATCCCATTTGTGAAGTACGGCGGGCTGAAGCTAGCAGAGGCGGCTCACATCAAGGACTTGCTTGCCCACCTTCGCGTCATTGAAAACCCCAAGGACACGGTTGCATGGAATCGCATTTTGCAGCTTCTTGAAGGAGTCGGCCCCAAGACGGCTGGGCGCATAATAGACTGGATAGAAACCGAGGCAGCGGAAACGTTTGAACTGCGTGAGCGACCCTTTTCCGCTGCTTATATCGAGTCACTTCGGGCCCTGTTTGTCATGCTGAGGAGCGTAAAACAATCGGATGCATCGCCATCTAGCCAGATAGAATCTATTCTAGCCTATTACGCTCCAATTCTTAAACGAGTGTACTATGAGGACTTTCCTAAACGGGAGCAGGACCTCGAACATCTCGTTGGAATTACCCAATCGTTTCAAGATCGGGCCTCACTGTTGGATTCACTGGCATTAGATCCTGTAGAATTGACAGCGATAGATACTGATCCTGAAAAAAACGATGAACCGCCACTCACGTTATCTACCATTCATTCTTCCAAGGGATTAGAATTTAAAGTGGTCTTTATTATCCACGCTTTGGATGGCGTTATTCCTTCATCTTTTAGTGTTGGGGAAGAAGACTCAATTGAGGAGGAACGAAGATTGTTGTACGTTGCTGTTACACGGGCCGCCGAACAACTATATATCTCTTATCCCACTTTGCAATTCAGGCGATACGAAGGTCAATACTTTACGAAGCCGAGTCGTTTTTTAGAGACGATCTCGCCTTCTGTTTTGGAGATTTGTTCTCTAGTTGAAGAGACGCCGGCTGAGCTTGGGAGCCATGCGTCAGCGCTTGAATTGCCGCCAGCTTCAACCGAGGTGCCTTGAAATTCACCATGGAACGATTTGGATACAATCCGCCGCCTATCTTAAACACTCCCGATTTGCCGGGGTTGGTCGTTCATGATGTTGCCTTTGAGCACATGAAGGCTATTCGGGAGATGAACGAAATCATTTTTAAAGAGCAACGGATCATTAATTCCTTTGAAAAGGAAGATCTGATGGTTCTAGAAGCTAGGCTTGATGGAGAACCGGTTGGTTTTAAGGTGGGATATCGAGAAAACTCCAAAATTTTCTACAGCGCGAAAGGAGGCGTTCTTCCTTCTTTTCGTAGAAAGGGAATTGCCATCGTACTGCTCAACGACATGATTAAGCGCGTGGCCGAAATGGGCTACCAGTATTTTGCTTTTGACACCTTCCCCAATTTGCATCCAGGCATGACCATTTTGGCTATGGAAAATGGCTTCACCTTGAAAAAAGCAGACTATAACGCAGTTTACAAAGAGTATCGGCTGCGTTTTGAGAAAAAACTTTAGCCCGAAATAGCGTAACCGTCATACGGGATGAAGGCGAATACGGAATCTTCTTGAAGAGCATCTAATTCCGCAACCACGATGCATTCCCACCGTACGCCGTTCAATCATCAATGACAGAGGACCATCGTGCTTCGTTTCTTTTTTGAGTTTTGGGAAGCTACTCGAATTGCAATTTCTTCCGTATGGTCGAATAAGCTTCGCGCCGTACTAACCACGCTAGGTATTATTATCGGCATCGTATCCGTAACCGGAATGGCTACGGTCGTAAATGGAATTGAGAAGGGCTTCGAACAGGACATTGCATCTCTCGGCACAGATGTGATTTACATTGAAAAGTGGCCCTGGGTAAATGGTCCTGGTTTTAAGTGGTGGAATTACATTAATCGCCCAAATATCACGGCGGATATGGCTGAAGCGCTCAACGAGCGTTCGCGATCTGTCGAAGTGGCGACGGCGGTTGTTCGAACCAATCGCAGCTTGAAGTCTTCGATTGAATCGATTTCGTCAGCCACCATTATGGGAGCTCAGGCCAACTACCCCGACGTACACGATGTAGACTTGGCCGATGGGTACTTTTTTAACGAATTTGATGATCAGAGTGCCCGAAAAGTCGCCATCATTGGCGCAGGCATAGCGGAAAACCTGTTTCCCTTTGGCACTCCTCTAGGAAAGTCCCTTACCATTTCAGGATCGAAATACACGGTAATTGGAGTGATGACGAAGAAAGGGGAGGGATCAGAGGGCCCCGGGTCAGAGGACTGGGGTGTTCAAATCCCATTTAATGCCTTCGAGAATCAATTTGGAACCCGCTGGCGCGATGTTTCTGTACGCGCCAAAGTGCTGCCCACCTTCGCCATGGTGGACGCAAAAGATGAAATTCGGGGGGTTCTTCGCATAGCGAGAAGCCTCGACGTTTCAGAAGAGGACAATTTTGAACTCAACGAACAGGCGACCCTCAGAGCGACTATCGAGCCCATTAAAAACGCAATTTTTGGCATAGGCATCGGGCTCACAGCCTTGGCTCTGCTAGTGGGTGGAATCGGCGTAATGAATATCATGTTTGTGACTGTGAAAGAGCGCACGAAGGAGATTGGGATCCGAAAGGCTGTAGGTGCCAGGCGCTCCACGATTCTAATTCAATTTTTGATCGAGGCCATTGTGATCTGTATGGTTGGGGGCATTGTTGGCGTGGGTTTATCCTTCCCACTTTCTATGATTATTGGCGCAGTTCTGCCCGCCTCATTGGACCTCCCCACAGTATTTTTTGCTTTTGGAATTTGTGTAGCCATTGGAACCATATTTGGGCTGGCTCCAGCCTGGACGGCGGCGAAAGCGGCCCCTATCGAGGCATTGAGATATGAATAATATGGGTTTGCTTGAAGCATTTAGAATGGCGTTTGGCGCGCTGCATGGTCACAAAACCAGGTCTGCTCTCACCCTTTTGGGAATGGTCATTGGAGTGTTCGCCATTATTGTCTCCGTCACGGCGGTTGAAGTAATCGATGTTTATTTCAAAGAAAAGCTCCAGTTTCTAGGTTCTTCGACCGTTTCCATTACGCGCACCCAGCCTATTCAAATTGGTGGGGGTAGCCGGACGGGTAGAAATCGGCCCAACATTACGTTCGATCAGGTTGAGAGGCTTGAAAACGCCATGCAGCTGCCCGTAACCATTAGCCCAATGGAAGATTTCGTTATGGGCAAGATGGCGTACCAGGACAGGGAAACAGAGCCAAACGTATTTGTAATGGGTACGGACGAAGACATGCTAGGTAATTTTTCCTACGAGATTGATTCGGGTCGATTTTTTACCCGCGACGATGTCCAATATGCGCGACAGGTCTGTGTTTTAGGATCTGACATTTCAAAGGTGTTGTTTCCCAATGAGAACCCGATCCGCAAAATATTTAAAGCGGCGGGCAAACGGTGCGAGGTCATTGGAATCTTGAAAGAGAAAGGTAGCTTCCTTGGCTTTTCTCAAGACAATCGCGTTTACACACCAATTACAACTGGTTTTGTTTGGTATGGTGGAGCGAACCGAAACATTGCAAGCGTGAGTGTTCGGGTTCATAACGCCGTTATGATAAATGCTGCGATCGACGAAATGACAGGTCGTTTGAGGGTTATCAGAGGAGTGGATCCGGGCGAGGAGAACAACTTCGAGATTACGACAAACGACTCAATGAAGGCCATTTTTGAAGCTTTCACGGGAACGTTAACCGCTGGTGGAGCAGGTATTGGGCTCATTTCCTTGCTGGCCGCTGGCATCGGGATCATGAATATCATGCTGGTTTCCGTTACTGAGCGAACGAGGGAAATCGGAATTCGGAAATCGGTTGGAGCACGTCGAAAGGACATCATGCGGCAATTCCTCTTCGAGGCTTTTTTCCTTTGCCAAATTGGAGGGTTCATCGGCATCTTGCTTGGAGCCGCGGTAGGAAACGGGGTGGCCTATTATTTCGAAATCTCCGCCGCCTTCCCTACAGGATGGGCCATCACCGCAGTCATCCTTGTGACGTTTATCGCTCTAGTTTTTGGCGGCTATCCGGCGTTTAAAGCAGCTCGTCTAAACCCGATCGATTCACTTCGATTCGAATAAACGGTTGCTGGGCTGTTTCAATATTCTGACGTAGATTGACGGGTCACTCTCTATTACCCTGTTGAACAATGTCTGAACTTCAAAAAGCGGCCAAAAGAGCGGTTGGTGAACACGTAGCGTCCATGATTCATTCCGGGATGAAACTCGGGCTTGGGACGGGCTCCACAGCAGCTTTAGCTATTGAGGCCCTTGGTCGAAGGATCAAGGAAGAGGGATTAGAAGTGTGCGGCGTACCCACCTCCTTCGCCTCAGAGCGATTGGCCAGAGAGTACGGCATTCCACTTTCCACGTTGGACATCACACCCGTTTTGGACCTCGCATTTGATGGCGCAGACGAGGTAGACCCTCACCTTGTAGTGATCAAAGGACGTGGAGCGGCTCAAACCAGAGAGAAAATCGTGGCTGCGGCTGCCAAACGATTTGTTGTCCTAGTGGATGAGAGTAAGATGGTTGAGCGGTTGGGCACTAAAATGCCGCTTCCTGTAGAAATTGTGCCAATGGCAGCCGCCCCTGTTATGAACGTCCTTCGGAGCTTGGGAGCCCAACCGGAGATTCGGATGGGTATGAGAAAAGATGGTCCCGTTGTTTCAGATCAAGGGTTATGGATTATTGACGCCATGTTCGACGAAATAACAGATCCAGAACACGTGAACAATGTGCTTCTCAATACCCCCGGCGTGTTGGATCACGGGCTCTTTATTGGCATGGCCACGGATGTGCTCATTGGGAAATCTGACGGATCCGTGCAGCACATCTCAAAGTAGTGGCTCACGCCCAAGCCCACGCGCACGCGGAATTCCCAGGGCGCCAAACCACTACCCATTAGAATAGTCGATCCATCATTTCGTTTAGGTCCGATAATCCCACACATTCAAGTTTCTTAGGGGTTGCATCTCGATGGCCTCGGCTCGGAATAAAGGCTTGATTAAACCCAAGACGAGCCGTTTCTGCAAGACGCGCTCCCAGCTGGGAAACCGCTCGAATCTCTCCGCCTAGCCCCACTTCGCCACAAACCATGGCTTGACTTGGGACGGGAATATCTCTGAAACTCGACGTGACGGCCGCCGCAATGGCTAAGTCTGCCGCCGGTTCAGTGAGCTTGAGTCCGCCCGTTACGTTTACGAATACATCACAATTGGACAGTCCCAGTCCGACTCGTTTTTCGAGGACGGCCAACAGCATTTGCAACCGTTTTGCGTCGAATCCGGTCGCGGTCCGCTGCGGATTAGCGTAGGAGGTGGGCGTGACCAATGCCTGAATTTCGGCAAGCAATGGCCGTGTGCCTTCCATCGAGCAAACCACCACAGATCCTGGTGAAAGCATATTTCGATCGGCAATAAACAACTCGCTTGGATTTTCGACGGGAGTTAATCCCGCAGATCGCATTTCAAACACGCCAATTTCGTTCGTCGAGCCAAATCGGTTTTTGACGGCCCGCAAAATGCGAAATACGTGATGCCGGTCTCCCTCTAGGTACAGTACCGTATCCACCATGTGCTCAAGAACACGAGGACCGGCTATGGTGCCAGATTTTGTAACGTGGCCCACGATAAAGGTGGATGTGCCTGATGACTTGGCCAACTGGATGAGAGCAGCTGCGCTTTCGCGAACTTGAGTAACAGATCCAGGAGCGCTTTGCAGATCGGATCGGAATACGGTTTGGATTGAATCCACGATCATGAGCGTGGGTTGTTCGTCCAGAACACATTGAATAATAGACTCAACTTCAGTTTCCGCGAGCAACATGAAATTGGTAGAATGGACACCCATTCTTTCCGCTCGCATTTTCACTTGGGAAGGCGACTCTTCTCCCGTTACGTACAACACCTTGCTATTGGGGACTAGTGCGCCTAACTCGGTCATGAGTGTGCTCTTTCCGATACCTGGATCACCAGCTACCAAGACAACCGATCCTTGAACAATGCCTCCCCCTAAAACCCGATCCAGTTCTGGGTTTCCCGTAACAAAACGAGTTTCAGATCCGGATTGAACCTCGGCCAGCGTCAGCGCCTTGGAGGAAAGCCCAGCCCCAGCAGAAGTTGGTTTACCTACGTGCTTCGCTGTTTGCAGACGTTCTTCAACCATGCTATTCCACGCACTACACGAAGGGCATTGGCCCATCCAGCGTGGAGAGTCATTGCCGCAATCCTGACAAACAAATATTGATTTTACTTTGGCCATGTTGGGAATATAGAGGCGGTTGGTGACAATGTTGTGACACTGGCCTGCGAGACTGTCTCGCTACAGAATGCGGCTTGTATATTGTTGATCTCAATGGGTTCGTATGGATCTTAAGTGAACATTGTATCATTTTCGCTCTGAACGACACCAAATCGATCACATATCGTACTTTGGCGGGCTAACGAGCCAGACCCTTCTTTATATCCACCCATTTCCAGTTTGCTTCAGTCTACAAAAAATATGGTCCTGAATCCGATCCAGTCTATGGGTCGGTACAGCCAATTATTGTTTAAGGCTTTTGGAGCAGTGCCGGAGTTTGGCACCTACCGCAAAAAATTGTGGGAGCAAATGATGCGCATAGGGGTCGATTCGATGCCTATTGTGATGCTGGCGGCTGCATTTTCGGGGGCGGTAACCACGGTCCAGACGTCTTACCAGTTGGTTAGCCCGCTCATTCCAAAAAGTATTATCGGGTCCATTGTAGTTCCTTCCATGATTTTGGAATTGGGCGCAGTGGTCACAGGATTCATTTTGGCAGGCAGAGTCGGAGCGCGTATTGCTGCCGAACTCGGAACCATGCGCGTGACAGAGCAGATTGATGCTCTAGAAGCCATGGGACTCAATTCTATAGGGTATTTGATCGTCCCTCGCGTAATTGCGGGGATTGTGATGTTTCCAGTGCTTTACGTAGCCGCATGTTTTGTGGGAATTGGAGGCGGCATGATGGTCGGACATTTGGGCGGATTTGTGCCCATTGGGGAATTTGTTGATGGAGCTCGAGAGTTCTTTCAGCCGTTTGATCCCATTTTTGGCCTGATCAAATCATTAGTATTTGGCTTTACCATTACTTCAGTATCCTGTTTTAAAGGATATTACACCGCTGGCGGAGCCGAAGGAGTTGGACGCGCAACCACTCAGGCTGCCGTCGCAAGCTGTGTGTTCTTACTATTGGCTGACCTCATTTTAGCTGCTACGCTCTTGTAACCATGATTTCCGTAAAAAATTTATATAAGAGTTTCTCAGGCAAAGAGGTCCTGAAAGGGGTCGATCTGGACATTCTCGAAGGAGAAACGTTGGCCATTATTGGCAGGTCTGGGTCGGGGAAGAGCGTCTTGATGAAGCATATAATCGGGCTGCTTCAGCCTGATTCGGGTAGTATTATGGTCGACGGAGTGGACATTAACAAAGTGTCCTACGCTGATCTCAGAAGTATCCGGCAGCATTTTGGAGTCCTGTTTCAAGGTGGGGCGCTTTTTGATTCGATGAATTCGTTCGAAAACGTTGCCTTCCCCCTGAGAACGTTCACTTCCATGTCAGAATCTGAAGTGCAGCGAGTTGTTCTTGAGTGCTTAGGCATGGTTGAACTGCCCGACGTGGGGGCCAAAATGCCTTCTGAGCTTTCAGGCGGCATGCAAAAAAGGGTTGCACTTGCTCGGGCTGTTGCGCTCAAACCTCGATATATTTTATACGATGAGCCGACCAGCGGTTTGGACCCAGAAACATCCAATACAATTGATGAGCTGATTCAGAATTTGGCTGACCAGCTCAATGTTACGAGCATTGTTGTAACCCACGACATGCACTCAGTACTAAACATTGCAGACAAAGCGGCATTCGTGCACGACGGACGAATGCATTGGACCGGCACGATCGCGGACCTCCATGCAAGCACTGATCAAGTGCTCCGCAGCTTTGTCAAAGCGAATGAATATCAGATTGGTGTATGAGAATGCACCTTACCCATAACCAACACACAATGATCGATCATTTCTCGAAAGTGACCATCATTCGTATATCCTGTTTATTGGCGTGAGAATATCAAACGAGTTAAAAGTTGGCCTAACGATTATTACCGCCACGGTAATCTTCATTTTGGGTGTACGCTATTTTGAAGACCTGCCGCTTTTTGCGACGACATACGACCTCTCGGCTGAGTTCGACAACGCAGGCGGATTGATTCCTGGCAACACGGTCCGCGTGAACGGCGTGAACGTGGGGAGCGTGAACGAAGTCTACATTTCAACCGAAACGGGAAAGGTCGAAGTTAAATTCCACGTGGACCGCAATATTTCGGTGACGGAAGGAGCCTATGCAAAGGTTTCTGGAATCGATGCACTCGGCGCTGTTCGTCTTGACTTGTACCTCGGTCCCCTCGACGCACCCAGAATACCTGAAGGCGGAAGGGTGGCAGTAGGAGATGGGAATGATATTTTTGGCGATATCACTGCCCGAGCCCCTGAAATGCTTGAGCGTGTTTCAAGCGTTCTAGACGGGCTAGACACCGTGCTATTAGAAACGGGCACGATGTTGTCCCAACCAGAATCTGACTTTAGAAGTACACTCAGGTCTGTGAACGGTAGCGTAACGGAGCTGCAATCTCTATTAGCGGCCGAGCGAAATCGCATTAGCGCCATTCTGCAGAATGTTGAAGAAGCAACAGGTTCGCTTAAGACGCTCACCTCAGAAAATGGACCTGCCGTTTCAAAGTTAGTGGAAGATCTCTCCGTGACTATAGCAACGCTCGATCGCGAACTGGTGGGCCTTGGCCAAGCATCTCGTAGTCTAAACGTGCTGCTTGATAAAATTAACAACGGTGAAGGCACGTTGGGGCTATTGGTAAACGATCCGTCCATGTATCATAAAATGGATTCAACGTTGGACGGAATTAATATGCTGGTTTTAGATTTCAAGACGAACCCAGGTAAGTACCTGGGCGAAATGAAATTGGTTGATCTTTTTTAGACTGAAATAAATATGCCCTCGTACCAAGACGCTCTTGACCTCTTTCACCAATGGACTGTAACGGACAGTCTTCGCCGGCATGGATATGCTGTAGAAGCTGCCATGGGATTTTATGCTGAGCATTTTGGTGAAGACGTCGAAGCGTGGAGAACGGCTGGCCTACTTCACGATATTGACTACGAAAAGCATCAGACCCTTGAAGAACACCCGTATGTAGGGGTGGAAATGCTCAGAGAAAAAGGGTATTCAGAGGATATCTTAGAAGCGATTATGGGGCATGCCAATCATACAAATACGCCTCGCGTTTCTCTGCTCGCGAAGGTCTTGTTCGCTGTAGATGAGCTTGCTGGATTTATCATGGCTGTTGGGTACGTGCGTCCTACGGGACTTGACGGAATGTCTCCAAAGTCGGTGACTAAAAAGTTGAAAGACAAACAGTTTGCTGCTGCGGTAAGCCGGGAAGATGTTCGAAATGGAGCTGCTGACCTTGAAATTGAGCTGAATCAGCACATCGCACATGTGATTTCAGGAATGCAGCGTGATGCAACTCGATTGGGTTTTGACTCGTCCGATAAGGGCTAAACCGAACCACAAGAGACCCCACCGATGGCTGAGCATGTAAACGATAACGAAAGTACGAGCGACACCGGCTCCGAGCCGGCAGATCCGGGCCAAAATATGCGCTCTGAAGGATCGAGTACCGGTGTTAGCGTAGTCGAAGCCAAGCGCGTAACGAGGGCTCGCGCCGAGGATTTCAAGGCGCTCGTCGGCAAATACATTAAAGCGCACTTGCCCACGAGCGACGGCTCGGGAAAGGTCAAACGAGAGCCGCTTCGAATGACGGGCAGTCACGCCAGTCTTTTGCCCTTTTTGCGGATAATCCCATGGGGTCTTTTGGTCCTGTTTGCGATTTCGTTTGCCTGGGATTTCGATTCGCAAGCCATTCAGATCTTTGGCCAGGTTTACGAACTGGATGGTTTATTACGCATCATTGCTGTTAGCGGGTTAATTGGATTTTTGACCAACTGGGTGGCTATCACCATGTTGTTTAACCCGCGCAAACAGCGTCCGCTATTTGGGCAGGGCTTGATCCCGGCGCAGCGCGAACGGGTTATTTACCGTTTGGCTACGGCCGTGAGCGAGGAGCTCATCAACGAAGAGATTATTAAGCAAAAGATTGAAGAGAACGAAATTATTCCCAAGTACCGGGAATTGGCGATGTCTGTTACGAGGGGAGTATTGGAAGACCCCGCTTTCCGATCCGAGCTAAAACTCCTGACCGCGGATTACGTGGAGACTGTATTGACATCGGAAGAGGTTCGGATCCGCATTGTAGACTTTGTGGTTGAAAAAATCGAAGCCTATGTGGGGCAAGGAGTTGGGGGTATGGCGCTCAAAGCATACCGCTACCTAAACGAGGACGACTTTAAATCTCGGATTGATAAAGCCATCCATGGCATTCCGACGCAGCTCGACACCGTACTGGATCAAATGGATGCCTTGCTAGATAAGATTCCAGAAAAAATTGAGGCTAGAGCCGAGGATATTGAAAACCTCGCGACAAAAGTAGTTCTTGGCTTCGTAGAAAATCTGGACGTCTACGACATGGTCATGAGCAACATGATGGCCTACGACGAGGGGAAATTGGAGGACTTGATCAAGAACTCCAGCAACGAGCAGCTAAACTACATTAAGTACCTAGGTGGGGCGCTCGGCGCGCTGGGCGGACTCGTTATTTGGCAGCCCATTCCGGCAGTTGTCGCATTTGTGGTTTTGGGAGGAGTCTTGTATTTGATTGATGAAGCGCTCTACAGAATGCGCAAATCAAATCCGGAAACACCTGAATCGACTCCTTCGACCGACTAACGTCTAGCCTTCGTTGGAATAAGATCTACATCGGTACGCCTTGGCTAAATCGTAACGCCCTGGGCAGAGAGCTTCAGATCAAAACACTCTCGACACCTCGGTTCGTACGACTCGGTAGCACCAATCAGAACGCGCCCTTCGCTCTTAACTAACCGCTGCGAATGATTAGCTGGGGCGCCGCAAACCACGCATATGGCGTGCAGTTTGGTTACAAACTCAGCAATGGCCATCACGCTTGGGATGGGCTCAAATGGCTGGCCTAAGTAGTCCTGGTCTAGACCTGCTACAATCACACGTTTCCCCGCGGCGGCAAGTTCTTTACAGACTTCAACCAAATCGGCATCAAAAAATTGGGCCTCATCAATTCCAACCACCTGAGCATCCATGGCAAGTAACAGAATTTGAGATGCAGCTGCAACGGGAGTAGACTGAGCACTCGACTCGTCGTGCGAAACGACGTCGTTGTGGCTAAACCGCGTATCCATCGCAGGTTTGAAGACTTCGGTTCGTTGTTTAGCGATCTTTGCTCGCTTAATACGCCGAATTAGCTCCTCAGTCTTTCCACTGAACATAGATCCGCAAACGACTTCAATCCAGCCGGTTTTTCTTGATCTATTCAGGACATGAGGTTCCACGCGGTACTCGTCTCAATTACAAAAATCAGGGGTCAGAAGATAAGACAAGAAAAGACTACGGACTATGTGTGTGCAAAACCTGATTAGATCGAGACAAACGTACGAAGAGCCACCCAGCCTTTCGTCCCATTGGGGAGTTCGATCATGGCCCAGTCGGAGCTTCTTTCTTCAACTTTGACTACCAATCCTTCATGTATCCTAATTACTTCGTCTGATGC
>JABMOI010000202.1 GCA_013204185.1 bacterium
GCCAAATTTCGCCTGACAGGTTAACAACCCAGCCTCTGGTTGCCGTGACAAAATCCATGTCGTCATACCGGCCATTACGAGCATCAGGCAATGAAGAAAGATGATTCCAGTTTGGGGCAACCACCTGAGCCAAGGCTGAAGGCGCCCATAACAAGCAGGCAAATAAATAGAAGACGCAGCGTTTCATTTTTGGTACTTCAATTTAGGACAATAGAGTAGACAAGCTAATCTATGTGCGAGGATTTACTCAGGTCAAAAGGAGAACCCACATGCAAGGTGTGGGGGAATGGGTCCAATAGGAAAATACCATTCTAGGGCTGTGGATAGCTATCTGAACCTGACGAATGAATGGATTGAAGCAAGATCTCGACATTGCGCTTGCCTTCTAGTTGCCCCACTTCTGGTTGGGCGCCGTTCCGGACGCATTCAATAAAATTATTAAGTTCGCCAGTGAATGGGCTGACTGGTTCAAACGGGAAGGGCTCCTTGTTGATATAAATGTCGCCTTGCCCGTGACGCCCCATGGTTGCCTCCATTCGAACTGATCCGGTGTCGCCGTAGACTTCAATTCGAGAGTCGGACTCAAACTGAACCGATACGCAGATTTCTGCCGTGGCACCAGACTCAAAGAGCAGTGCGACGATGGATGTCTCGTCGTGGGGACTTTGAAATTTCGAGTTGCTGGTTAGGGTTTTTACCTCAATGATCTCACCTTCCGTGGGTATCATAAACCACCGAATCAGGTCCAAACAGTGGGTTCCATTGGCTGCAAGGCTCCACCATCGTCCCGTTTCGGGAGATGAGCGCCAATTCGTACCGTCTTTTGCAGCAAAGGTCCAATGCACTCTCATATGCCTTAAAACGCCCAAAGCGCCTTCTTGGATGCGGGTTCGCACCATCCGATGGCCCGCATGCCACCGCAAATGGTAGGCGAGTGCTAAGGTTACTTTGTTTTCTGAACAGGCCCGAATCATAGCATCGCATTCGGCGAGGCTGGTTGCCATTGGTTTTTCCAGCAGGACGTGTTTGCCAGCACGTGCGCAGGCAATGACCTGCTCTGCGTGAAGTCGATCGGGCGTTGCAATGACCACTGCATCTAGCAAGGGATCGGCCGAGAGCTCATCCAAAGAAGAAAAACATGGCTGAGGAGCACTTAAACCATGTTTGTTCGCAAAATGAAGCCCTCGCTCTGGGGAGCGGCTAAGAACCGACCACAAGACGGCATCAGGATGCCGTTTAATGGCCGGAGCATGTTGGTCGTCGGCGATTCCGCCAGGTCCCAAGATTGCAAAGTTAAGAGGTTGCATGTTCGTTGTTTGAGCTAATACGAAGGCCCAATCTAACACCGAATGCGGCATACAGCGAAATACTTAGGCTAAATCAATTCTGCCCAGACCCGTTGTGCATTGTGCTTCCCGACTCGTACCTTTCAGTTCATCTAACAACCCACGCATGCTATGACACGTTCTCTTTCTTTGCTCGTCGCAATTGTTTTCTCATTAACAACCGCGGCTTGTGCTCAAAACTCAGCAGATAAACACGGTATTAATCAGGCCGTGTCGGCAGCTCCGGATGAGATGAAAGAAGGAGCAAGCGTGTACGGTTATAATGAGGATGGAACGCTTCGCCTCATTCGTCAGGGAACGAATGAACTGGTTTGCACCACGGACGACCCTGCTCGCGAAGGGTTTGAAACCGCGTGCTTTCAAAAAGATTTGCTTCCCTACATCAGCAGAGGCCGCGTTTTGCGCGCCGAAGGGATGGATGGACAAGCGTCTGTAACTCTACGCAAACAAGAAATTGAATCTGGTGAACTTCCATTTGTCACAGGCCAGGCCATACAGTACATCCGGTATGGCGAAAATGCTTCCTACGATGAGGCCACAGGTGAGGTTTTGAATTCCCAGGTTCGGTTTGTGATCTATATCCCAGGTGCCACGCCAGAATCGACGGGACTACCTACATCGCCAATGGCTCCTGGAGCACCGTTTATCATGGACGCAGGATCCTTCCGCGCTCACATCATGATCGTTCCGCCAGAAGAGTCCAACTAGCTTCCCTGAGCTAGTCTTTGTTTCTCTTTTTCAGCCAGTTTTTCGCGACGACGTTGCTCCCGAATCTGAGGAAGATTCGATCCCAAGTGACGTTCGCCTCGTTCTTTTGCCAATTCGATCTGACGTTGACGTTCACGAAGTCGGGCTCGATCTTCTGGCGTGTGCTGTTCGTGGCAGAAAGGACAGCTTTCTCCTAGCACATAAAGCTCAGACTGTTTGTCTTCATCTGAAATGGGCATCCGACACGCATGGCACAGGTCGTATTCTCCGGGATTCAGATTGTGATCTACCGAAACGCGGTCGTCAAATACAAAGCACTCACCTTCCCACAACGACTCCTTCGGGTCTACTTCCTCCAGGTATTTGAGAATACCGCCTTTGAGGTGGTACACTTCTTCAAAGCCCTGCATCTTCATGTAGGAAGTGGCTTTTTCGCAGCGAATACCACCGGTGCAAAACATGGCCACTTTCTTGTTTTTTCCAGGGTCTAGATTCGCCTCGACATAGGCAGGAAATTCGCGAAAGGATGTTGTGTCTGGGTTGAGTGCCTGCTTGAAAGATCCAATTTGATATTCGTAGTCATTACGCGTGTCTACCAAAATCACGTCTTCTCGGGCAATCAGGTCGTTCCATTCTTTAGGATTAACGTACGTCCCCACTACTTTATTTGGATCGACGCCCTCTACGCCAAGCGTTACAATTTCTTTTTTAAGGCGAACTTTCGTTCTCAGAAAAGGGCAATCGTCAGTGTAAGATTCTTTGTGGTCGAGGTTTGCAAAACGACTGTCTGATCGTAGGTACTCGAGAAGCGCATCGACATGTGCTCGAGATCCGGAAATGGTCCCGTTGATGCCCTCGTTTGCTACCAGGACAGTTCCTCGAATTTCATTCTCGTTCATGAACGAAAAGAGAGCATCCCGAAATTGCTCGGGCTCATCGATTGTTACGAACTTATACAGGGCAGCAACAACACACTTGGACATGACTCGACGTTGTTTTTACAGTGGAAAAGGGTAGTGAAGTAAAACGGTTTAGTCTGCTTCAAAGCCGCTATCTCTATGGCTCCCATCACAAAACGGTTTTTGTTTAGACAGCCCGCATCTACACATGCTCACTTTGGGGCCATTCCAACGCGAGCACCCACTGGCTGCCATAATGGTCACATTTCCGACCAACCGTACAGATCCATTCTTGTTCGTCAGGATTTCAAGCACGCCGCGCTTTTCCTCTAGACCGGGGCCTTCACGTCCCACCGCGCCAGTGTCACTGAACCCAGCTTCAATGTGACTATTGTCGCAAAAAGGCTTGTTTTTCGAGTGGCCACAACGGCACAAGGCTACTCGTGTGGCATGTACTGGGTTTTCAGGGTCAGCTCCAGGAATGCGAAGATTTCCGCGGACAAATAAAGGGCCATTTGGCAGCGGCAATGCCGTGTTTTCTGCCTCGGGCATTTCGGGAGAACTCCCATCTTTGGCGGTGTACTTGATAGCGCCAGACGGACACCGTCGTACAATGCGATCCAATTCAGCGGCATCTACTAGGTCCGGCTGCCCCCATGGAGTCCTTCCTTTTTCGAACAATTTACTGTCGGTTCGAACACACTCTTCGGCATGGGTGCATAGCGCGCCATCCCAGGTTACGTCGAATTCAGTTCCTTCAAAAGAAAGTATCTTTTTGTTGCTCATCGGTAAGGGCAAATATCAAGTGATTGGGCTTCGCGGAAATCAACGCCAAAGTAATTGAATTGTTTGTCGGCTAAATCCGTTGCATTTTGTAGGGGTAAATTCTTAGGCCAGCATATTGTATCGACTCAATCCGTATCCAAGCTTTTTCCGCACTAGACTCGCGCTGCTGGTCGTGATGTTGGCGGGGTTTTTCTATATCAGTGCCCCGATTTTGGCGACCGGCCAACCATCTGTAGTAACGCCAGCCCAACTTATTCGAAGCGAAATATTAGGATATACCTCCCAGTATTGGGTGTATAAGCCTGCGGGATACGATTCAGAGTCTGAACTTCCCGTTCTTTTTCTATCCGATGGCGCTTGGTACATGGACCCAGGAAATATGCCTCAGGTGTTGGATTCTCTCATTTCTGCCCAATTAATCGAACCAGTGGTCGCTGTTTTTCTGGATGCGCGGATTCCTGAAAATGTTCGGTTGAACAGGCGGACGGGTCAGTTTTTCTGTAATCAAAAATATATCGAGTTCTATAAAAAAGAGCTCATTCCCACCATCGATCAAGAGTACAAGACACGAAAGGATCGTAGCGCCCGGACCATAGCAGGGCTTTCGTTTGGGGGGCTTAATTCGGCTTGCTTTGGGCTCCACGCAAATGATGTGATTCAAGGGATTGCCATGCAATCTCCTGCGACGCATCCAGTTCGAACCATTCACCAGGCGTATCAGGATTCTGTGCTTCTACCAATTCGGATATTCCTTTCATCGGGCGACCACAAAGACAACGAGGCCCAGACGAGGAAATTCAGAGACATTTTGCAAGAGAAAGGGTACCCTTTAAAGTACATAGAAGTGCCTTTTGCGCACAATTGGGAGAACTGGGGACCTCTTCTTGATGATTTCTTGCTGTATTTCTACGGTACAGGCAACCGATAAGGGGGGCTGCGGTGCGAGTTAAACTAGGTGCGCGAGTTAAACCAGGTGCGCGAGTTCTGGATGAGCCCGTTTGATTTGTTCGCCGAGAGGCACATCCTGTGCCAATTCAAAGTCTTTAAAATCAAATCCGGGCCCAACGCTGCAAGAGCTGAGTGCATAGGTCGAAAGGGGAATAGCTGCTTGCCACCAGTTTGCAGGTACCACGCAAATGGCCTCGCCTACGGTGGCTGGTTCAAGAATGAGCGTGGTTTGCTCGGTGAGATCCGGCGATATGAGAACCAATTGGAGAGGGCCACCGCCTAAATGATGCCATGCTTCATCGGATTCTACGCGATGGAAGCGAGAGAAATCACCTTTTTCAAGTAGGAAGTAGATGTCGGTTAGCGCGGCTCGGACGGTATCACTTTCGCGATTGCTAAAGTCAAGGGAAGCTCCTCCTGAGCCACTAGAAAGCCGTTTTACCTGACGAGTTGACCGGAATACTTCCCTGTAAAACCCGCCTTCTGGATGGGGTAAGAGCCGAAAACGATCGATCAGTGATTGAACTTCGGATGGTCGAACTGGAGAAGAGGAAAATTCGTTAGTCATGGAGAGTTACAAGTGCGCCCTTGAACGCAGGCGTTCGGCTTAGTGGATCCAATTCGCGCCCCAAAAGCACATTGGCTTCTGGGAAGTACATGGCTACGTTTCCTGGCTTGATTCGATCAAACGAAATCAATTGAACATAGGGCATACGGCCCGCCGGACCATGGACCGATATTCTTTGCCCCGCCGTGAAGCCGAATCGACTGAGGTCCTCGGGATGAATGAGGACGACGTCCCTTCCTGGCGCCCCTCGGTAGGCATCATGATCCTCGTAGACAACCGTGTTAAACTGTCCTTCGCTTCGAATGGTCATTAGGCGTAGGGACGCCTTTTCGCTGAGGTTGATGCTTGGGAAACGGGCAGGATGAAGCCGCGCTCTCCCATCATCGGTCGGAAACTTGGGTGCGTGAAAGGTTCTGCCCTCAATTTGAAACTCTTCTTTCGATTCATCCATCGTACCCATGGCTTGCCAACCAGGCACAACGCGAGAAATCATAGATCTGATGCCTTTCGTGTCGTTTAAATTCGCCCAGTTAAGCCCTTGAAGCGGAGAGGTGGTGTTCAGGTTTTGGACTTTCATCCCCAATTCTGCAATCACAGAAACCTCACTCCGAGGACCGTCCACCCGTGGTTCGCCGCCTTCGCTCATCCGGACAAAGTTGAACATGGACTCCTGCGTGGTGGCCTGGGGTTCTTCGTCTCGAGGCAGAACAGGAAGTACAATGGTGTCTTTTGCCAAAGCCCAGGCATGTCCCGTGTTCAGGGTAGTAGACAGGGTGACAAGCAGGTCTAGCTTCGAAAGAGCTTTCGATGCGAAAAGGGAGTCCGGGTTTGAGCCGTACAAATTCCCACCAAGACATATACCAACAGACATGTTGCCCGCGGCCGCTTCTTCCATGCAGGCCATCGTATCAAGGCCTTTCGAAGTGGGCAATTTAAGCTGAAAGGTTTGGGTCAGGTTCTCAAATATGGCGTTCTTTAATTTGGGCGTCACGCCGACAGACCCAATTCCTTGGACATTTGAGTGGCCACGAATAGGCATTAATCCGGCCCCTTTTTTGCCCACCATCCCTCTGAGAAGTGCTAGAGAGGCTATCATTTGCACTGTTTCGGTGCCGTGGAGATGGTGTGTGACGCCCATGGCCCACGCAAAGACTGCGCAGTTGGAATTCGCATACTGCCCGGCAAGGTTTTCGATTTCGGGCCTTAAGACGCCCGACTGCTTTTCAATGTCTTCCCAGGAAAGCGAGTCAATGGAGGACTTGAATGGTTCATATCCTACGGTGTGATTCGAGAGGAAAGCTGAATCGACCATCGAGCCTTCGATAAGCGCCTTGGCCACTCCGCAGAGCATGGCGTAGTCTCCACCGGCGTGAGGCTGGACCATTTCGGTGGCAATCTTACTTCCGAACAGTAAGGACCGAGGGTCAGATGGAATGCTGAACGACTCCAGACCAGGTTCTCGAATTGGATTGACGACAATCACTTTTCCCTTACGACGCCTGATATTTAATAGGGAGCGCATCAATCGCGGATGATTACTAGCTGGATTGGCCCCAATCAACATGACGAAGTCGGTCTTATCGAGGTCCTCCAGCGCAATGGTAGCCGTTCCGCTTCCAATGGCTGAGGTTAGCCCAACTCCACTCGCTTGATGACAGTAAAAACTGCAGTTGTTGACATTGTTTGTGCCATATAGACGGGCGAACAACTGGAGCAGAAATCCTGCTTCGTTGCTGCTTCTGCCACTGAAATAGAAGAAAGACTTATCTGGCTTGGTGGCGTTCAGCTTTTCGGCAATCGTTTTGAGGGCTTCATTCCAGGAAATGACTTCATACCCTAGGCCACCACGTTTGTATCGGATGGGATCGGTTAGCCTACCGAACGCTTCAAGTTGCCGAGGACTGGCCTGTTGAAGCCGTCGAATGGGGTATTTGGTCCAAAAATCAGAGGAGATGCCCGGCTGCATATCCGCCGCCATGGCTTGAATGCTTTTTTTACAAAATTCTGGAAAATGCCCGGTTTCATTGACCATGCCGCCTGCTTGTCCGCCCATTCCAACAGCGCAGGTCTTGCAGGCATTCTTGGAGCGCATGGCGCGCCACATGGGCAGAATTCCTCCTGCTTCGCGTGCTTTTTTTAATGTGTAGGCGATGGAGGCCCAACCCCCAGCTCGAATTTTCGTAGGCATAGCTATATTCTACAAAATCATTCAATTAGATACGCAATATGGATTGGCTCAATCCGCTTTCTATTGTTTTGGGGTCGACAGGGTTCGTGTACTGGGCAATGGCGTTGTATTTAAGATCTAGTCCACCGAAGAAGATTAATCATGTGTACGGGTACAGAACCAAACGTTCGATGGCTTCACAGGAAGCGTGGGACTTTGCCCAACTCTATTCTGCAAACCTGATGCATCGAAGTGGTTTAATGTTATTGGCAGTGAGCGCAGTCCGAGTGTTTATGTCTGGGATTCTGGAAGTAATAGAAGTGATCATATCCCTGTTTATCGTGATTGGATCGTGCCTTTATTTGATCGTGGATACGGAAAATGCGCTGAAGGCAAAGTTTGGAAGATAGCCCGTCAGGTTTAGAAGAGCTTTAAAACGCAATTTGGGGCGGTGGGTCGGGAAATCCCGACCCCCCGCCCCAAAAGCTGCACTTATCGCCAAAACATCTTGAAATAGGAGGGAGGTTTACCTTGTTTTGAATGGAGAGACACCCAACCTCAGGTAGTTGCCCTTGTTATTTACGAATGGCTATCGCAGAAAAGGATTGGAGAATCGTTCATCTACGGCCAGAGAGTTGTCCGTCAACGTTCTCATAAAGGCCACCAAGGCTTGTTTTTCCTGATCGGTCAAGTTCATTCGAATCGGGCGACCTTGCCTGTTTTTTAGGCGATTGTCTAGCTCTGGATGCGCCTGGATACCTGAGTTATAGTGCTCTACCACTTCCAAGAGTGATTCAAATCGACCATCGTGCATGTACGGAGCAGTTAGCTCAATATTCCGTAGCGATGCCATTTTGAAACGACCGCCTCCAGCACCCTCGTCCGTGGACGTATCTAGGTCGAGGCCGTTGTTTCGCGGTATGTCGCCGACAAAAGCATTGCCTCGATGGCAGTTGCTGCACTGAGTGCGGCCGCTGAAAAAGAGACGGCGCCCTTGTTCTTCTTGAGGAGACAGTACGAGGTTCGCGGTTTGGATTAAGCCCGTTCCTTGACCGGCGTTTACTGGGCCGAGGTTGCCGCCGCCGTTCTGCCCGTTTCCGTTTTGCCCGGGACCGCCAATTCCTTGCGCTCCATTCCCTGGACCGCCGTTACCAGGTCCTCCGTTGCCTGGGCCACCATTTCCAGGGCCACCATTTCCAGGGCCACCGTTTGGTGGGCCGCCAATACCTAGTCCGCCATTACCGGGTGCTCCATTTCCGCCTAGGTTGGGCAATCCGGAAGCTAGAGCTAGGTCGTATTTGGAGTTCACGCTGACAATCGATCGCTCAAAGTCTGCCAGTGCCTGACCAATTCGGTCCTCGGTTACGTCATCATCACCAAAGGCATTTGTGAACAGTGAGGCATAGTATGGTTGCTGCTCAACCCGCTGAACGGCTTCTTCCAACGTTAGCCCCATTTCTACTGGGTGTTGAATAGGTTCGAGCGCCTGCTCTTCTAAGCTGGCTGCCCGCTCGTCCCAAAACATTCTACCGCTTCTATAAAACCTGACGTTGGCCACTGACATGGCTTGACGGGTAGTTTGTCCGCCATCAAAACCAGGGCTGAATTGCCTAGAATCGGCAAAGCCTTGCTCTTGTTTGTGGCACGATGCGCAGGAGACCGTGCCATTTTTTGAAAGCTGTGTTTCGTAAAACAAAACCCGTCCGAGTGCTGCTCGTGGGTTTGAAATACGTCGCTGCTGGATTTGTAGCTGGGGTTCGTTTACCGAAATCAGTTGTTCAGCAACAGCGACGTTGGCTGCATAGTCGACTTCCTCCTGTGGAAGCGTGAGTCTCATGGCAACTGCATCTTCAGAAACTGTAGCCAAATCATTCATTTCAACAGGTTGATCGCATCCAGTCCAGAGTACTAGAGCCAGCAACATGAGGGCGGAAATTCGTTTCATTTTTCTTCTCTTAAGTGACCAATATTCAATGGTTGGTCAAATATGACTTTTTACGAGAAGGAAGATGTGTCGGAAATGTCACAATAGTCCGACAAAATGTGGCCCCGAAGGGCCCCCTCAGTCCGATAAAACGCAAGCGGGGCCGCCCAAAGGGCGGCCCCGCACACTCACACACTTATTTAGGCGGCCGTTCTATTGTTTTGGCTTCTCCACGTTGAGTTGCCACATATCGGCATTCCACTCGGTGGATCCTAGTAGGTGCTCAACGAAGTATTCGGCCCGGAGCCAGAACCAATAATCGGACATACTTCCATATCCATGGCGTTGGCCCGTGAAGAGGAAGAAGTCAAATCGCTTGTTCGCTTTGATTAAGGCATCCGCCATCCGATAGGTATTGGCTGGGTGCACGTTGTTGTCTTCATCCCCTGTCGTGAGCATTAGATGCCCCTTTAGGTTTTTAGCCAGATCCGGGTTTCTGTCGATCGCGTATTCAAACGTGACTTTTCCGGAATCACTTACAACTTCTTTGACGCCGTGGTGCTTTTCAGACCACCATCTATTGTAGATGTCGTTTGTGTGGTTCCCAGAGCTTGAAACAGCCACTTTAAAGAAATCAGGGTAGACGAGCATCGCAGCAGTGGACATAAATCCGCCACCGGAATGACCATAAATACCGACGCGATCCTGATCAATGAACTCATGACGATTGGCCAATTGTTCGACGGCTACCTTTTTGTCTTCCAATCCATAGTCCCGCAAATCTCCGTATCCGAAGTTGTGATACCACTTAGATCGATTCGGGTGACCACCACGGTTTCCGACTGTAACTACGACCATTCCAAATTGAGCCAGAGCGGTCTCAAATCGGCTTGTGGAAAAGGCTTTGGAAACAGATTCGGTTTGAGGACCGGGATACACGTACTCCACAATCGGGTACTTGCGCTCAGGGTTGAAATCAAAAGGCTTGTACATCACGCCGTAAAGATCCGTAACTCCATCTCCCGCTTTGACTTTGAACGGCTCAGGGAATTGATAGCCTGCCTCAAGGAGCTGGCTGAAGTCCGACACTTCAAGGTCCAATACTTTCTGTCCAGTGCTGTTGATCAAGGTCGCCGTCGGAATGGTGTTGACTCGAGAGAAGTTGTTTACAAAGAACTTGCCCGATTCCGTGAACGAAGAACGATGGTCGAAATCGCCTGGGTTCAGTAGTTGAAGTCCCGTTCCATCCAATTTGACACGGTATGCATGTTGGTAGTAGGGGTCTTCGCTTTTTTCACGCGCATTGGCTTCAAAGTAGATAACACCTGCGGATTCGTCGATTGCCTCAATACCACGCACGGAGAACGGGCCAGATGTAAGCTGTTTGATCAGCTTACCATCGGCACTAAATCGATAAATATGTCCCCAACCATCTCTTTCTGACCACCAAAGCAGGTCGCCATTGGCCAACTGATCCATCCTTTGCACTTCAACGTAGGTGTTCAAGCGCTCTTCAATGAGTACCTGTACTTCTCCAGTCGAAGCATTGGCCTTCATCACATCGACGCGCTTTAGGTCACGACTGATGCTCGACATGTAAAACTCGTCGGGGCCGGCTGAAAGCCAAATGGATCTGTACGGTTCGTCACTCGACGGATAGCGGAACTGGCGCTCAGACATTAAGCTGAAATTTTCGTCAGTAAATCGATTTCCGTTGATTGTAGTGAGCGAATCCGATGCAAGGTCAAAGACTTGAACGAGTTCTTTTCCTACGTGCTCTTCTCCCGGCATCGCATACTTATACGTTTCAAGCTCAGGACGTTTGTTTCCCGTAGAATGGATAATCCATAAATCACCGACTTCACGCTGATCTGTTCTATTGGTAACAAAGCGTTTTGAGTCAGGCGACCACGTAACGCCAACCCGTTTGCGCTTGTCTTTATTTTTTTCAACTTCAGTCTGTGTCGCGCCATAATCCGACCCAGTGAACGAAAAGTTTTCGACGCCTTCAGTCGTTAACTGGACTTCAGTGACTTCTACTTTGTCTTCCGCTTTGGTAGCATCATCACCTGATTTATCGATGCGAGCGGCAAGGATCTTGTCGTAGTCCTCTTTGCTCATTTTATAGATGTTGTGATTCCTGCCAAACAGGATGGTTTCGCCATCAGGGGAGATCGATGCCCACGATGGGTGATTTGCAGGCTCCTCAAAATCCTCTAGCTCTCTCAGCGTTTGGGTGCTGACGGTATACTCGAAGTTGAATACTTTCTTTTTAGTTTTCGGCTTTTTGGGTTTTTTATCCTCTTGGGTGTTGCCTTCTTCGCCTTCTTCGGATTCTTCTTCCACCTCTTCATCCTGAGAACCTTCCACCTCAAATTGAAGGGTATTCGCGCTGATGAATTTGATTCCACGAATAGGCAAATGCTGCCCGTCCCATGGATCCTTCGTAATGCGAGTTAACTCTGCAGCAATACGATCATTGTCGAAGATCTGTTTTTTCGTACCCGCCTTAGAATCAACGATGTAGAAATACGTGCCATCGGACGTTTTCCATTCGTACCAAAAGTTCTCGGTGCCCTCAATCCAGCGCGGAGCCACTGAGGTCGAGTAGAGCATGCTTTCAATTTTGTACGGAGCGAATTTGGCCGCAAGGTCATAATTCGGTTTTGGATCTGGATGATGTTGGGCCGAAGCCGTGAAGGTCCATGAGAACAACATCAACAGAATAAAGAGGGAAGTTCGTTTCATGATTGGGGTGTCAATAGGCTGCTAACAATGCATCTAGTTCGGACTGCATTGTCTGTTTAACGTCTTGTGATTGTTCTGCTAGAAATGAAAGTAACCTAACTACATCTTTAAAACGTAGCGTGTATGCTTCAAATTCTGGATTGAGGGCGCCGGCTTGGGTGTAAAAAGGGTTTAGACTTGTGGACGTAAAGGGAATGATGCGTGTGTTTCCAAAACTAAACACGTCATCATACTTCGATTCCATCATGTTTAAGGCGTGGTAGAACTGAGAAGCGGCATAGACCGTGGGGATGGGGAGATGGCTCAACCCATCCGACGCAACGGTGGCGTCCCACATACTGTGCGGAGGCATTTCTATTCCTGTCGCCGAAAATACAGGTGGCCTGGGATGCTCGCCTGCTGCATATTGTTGTTCCCATCCGGCTACATAAGCTTCAAATCGTTGTGCAGTTAGTTCTCCAGTCGCCGCGAAGACGTCCAATTCCTGAATTAGGGCAGTGTAAATCTGAGTTTGTCTTAATTTTTCTTCCTGAGCCGCTTTGTGGTCGGCAAACATGGTTCCCAGATACACGCCAAACGAGACCACCGCAATCTCCGTCACGACCCGGAAAAGGACGGTTTTCCAGCTTTTAAACTCAAACTTTGTTCGGAATGGTACCATGCTTAGTTGTCCAGTGTGGAAACAGTGATCTGTTCTAAAGGATACACTTCGACGTCAACAAACGAAATGGAATTTCCTTGCACATCCTCTGCTTGCTCGGCTGTGAGCCGTTTTCCATTGACCGCCAACTCAGCAAAGGCGCCTTGGAAAGTAGCTCGCCATGTTAACTTATCGCCGGACAATACGGAAAAAGTGGAACTTGATAAGCCGTCGTGTCGAAGACTGGCTACAGAGTTTCTGTGAGAGAAGTGATTGAGTTCCACCCAATCGGAGGCCGTCCCAACGCGAGAAATAGTAGCGATACCTGTTTCCAACGGCGAAATCCCCATAAGGCCTGTTGCTACGGCTCCAACCACTGAAAATGATACTTCGGGATATGTTCTTCTGGAAGCGGAAGGGTCGCTGATGAGCATGATCATATCGAGTGCTTCGGCATGTAGACCATATTTGTACAAGACCTCCGGGTAATGCGACCGCATTTCAATGTTGCCAGGATCTTTATTCAAAACGGAGATAGCCGCAGCGTTTGCCTGTTCTGGAATTGAGATCGCATCGTTTTAAAGTGCATAGACCTGCATTCCTCCTCCCATGCTCGTTCGGTTATCGGAGAGCAGTAATTCATGGAAGCTGTTGATATCCTGCTTCCAAAACACCTCAGTAATAAGGTTCGAAGTCCTAACGGCTTTTGAAAGGTATTCCGTCGACTTTGTGGGTTGACCAGTATGTGACAAAATAGCGGCATACGAACGGTACGCCGCGACTTGAAACGCAAGCAAATCAATGCCTAGTTGCGTCGCATCTTGGTTGGATTCATGATAACTCGGAATCCCTCTGGCGTATTGATAGGGGTCGTTCATATCAAAGGATTCTCGGTTCATGTATCTCTCTCGCGTGAGAATTTCCTCTGATCCGAGTTTCCAACGATCTACGTAGTCCAACACGGTGCGTTCGTAAAAATTCAAAAACACAGAGTCTTGGATGTAGGTGGAGTCGTTGGTCCACTGAAACATCCGATAACTTGCATCGAGCACGTCGAAATTGGCTGGCAAATTGTACCAAAAGGCGGAATCGTCTCGGTAGTCGACCGGGGCGGCCTCGCCAGTTGACGTAATTTCCCAAAACGAGCACCAATCTTTGGTCTCAGTCACGTTTCTGGCAAACTGAAACAGCATATTCCGAGTGTGAGCGTCCAGGCCCAAGAAGTGAGCGCCTAAGGCTTGGTGGGATACGTCCCGCATACAAAACGCATCGCGCCCGGGAAGGGCAGCTTCATACCAGAGGCCTACTGCATCACTATCGCTGTGGGCGTATGAAAGGGCAGTATCTCTGGCCCATTCAAACCGCTGCTCAAGACCGCTAATCGAGGAACGAACGGAAATCGGATCCAGCACGATCTCAGTACTGGGGCGAGCGCATCCCGTGATTGAGATGGCACTGATTGAGATGGCACTGATTGAGATGGCAGTGATTGCGATGGCAATGACTGAGATGGCAATGATGACGAAAGGCAGGTACCTGTTAAGCATCTTGGAGGGCGTGCAAGTTCTGGAATTGAAACGTATCATTCGGGAACGAAAAAATAGGGCACTGGCAATCGAAAGTAGCCTTGGTTGAATTGCGCTTCAACATTCAAGGGTAATCTATATTGCCCCGTTGGTATTTTAATCTGTAATAACTAGTTCGTTTCTTCTGAGAACCCAGTCCACTTTCAAACATCAGTACTAAAATCATGCATTGTCGCATATTGAGTCGACGTTGGTCTACTCTTTCGGTTGTCACCCTCAGTTTTCTCTTCGTCCTTTCCCTAAGCTTGGCGGGTTGCGGAAGTGACTCCAAGGCCGCCGATGATTTGGTTGGTCCTGGGGATGACGGGGGTAATGGGCAATCGGGCCCGGTTAGTTTCTCGCAGCAGGTCGCTCCCATTTTTCAATCGTCCTGTTCGGGTTCTGGATGCCATATAAACGGCGCAAAAAACGGCGTCAACCTAACAAGTTACGCTCAAGTGATCGCGAGTCGTGGACAGCAATATGGGTCTTTGGTGGTGCTCCCCGGCAACGCTGCTCAAAGCCCGCTGGTGGACAAACTTGGCTCAAATCCTCTGTTCGGTATTCGGATGCCAGACGGCAAGTCAGCACTTTCTAGCTCGCAAATCACATTAATTCGGACATGGATCAATGAAGGAGCTCTCAATAATTAAGCGATCAATTGGCTTGGTCCTGTTTTTATTAGCCGCTCTGCCCGTCCTCGCTTTCGGTCAAGTCGTGCTCACGAAGTCCGGCACGGTTTCGTTCACGTCCCATGTCCCATTGCATGATTTTACTGGGACGTCTGATACGATGGTTGGGCAGATTGATTTTGCCGAAGGAACCGTTGATTTTTATGTGGATCTTGCCACGTTGAAAACTGGTATCGGTAAGCGAGACAAAGATATGCGGCTAACTTTGGACGTGAAGAACTATCCTTTTGCCGAGTTTTTTGGGAAGCTAACTTCGCCCGTTAATATGGAAGCTACCGCTCCTCAAACTGTGTCGGTTCAAGGGACGTTTTCAATTCACGGGGTTTCCAACGAGGTCACTGTTCCGGGCACACTAAAGCGCGAAGGAACGGCTTGGGTGTTGAGTGCAAAGTGGTCGTTGTTGTTAGGCGACTACAACATTGAACCACCTAAACTCCTCATCATGAAAGTAGACGAAAAACAAGAGATCGAGATTCTAGCCAGACTTGAGCCACAAACCAATTAGAAACATGTCCAAAATTTCCCTGATCTGCGCATTAACCATATTTCTGGCTAGCTCAGCAAGTGGCCAGATGAAGCGGGAACGTAGTAGCACTGCGCAACCTTCGCCTGAACTATTTTGGGCGACCTCAATTGTGACGCTGCCCAGCGTTACCGCCGTTCCGAATGGCGATTTGGTTTTCACAATTCAGCATGCTTTTGGGCCCGTTTCCGATGGATTCAAGGAGCTTTTTGGCTTAGACCGATCTTCGAACATCCGATTTGGATTGGATTACGGGGTCTCAGATCGGGTTTCGATTGGAATGGGTAGGTCACGATTCGACAAAGTCTATGATGTGCGAGCCAAAGTGGGGTTGGCAACCTGGATGCGCGGCTCGAAAGCCACGATGTTGAGCGTTTTTGGAAATATTGGAGTCGATTCCCAAGACAACGGACTTGATTTTGGAGATAGGCTGTCGAGTTATGCGTCAGTACTTGTGGCACACACGGTTTCTGAGAAATTTTCTATTCAGGTATCGCCAGCGTGGACACATTTCAATCTGGCTAAAGAAAATGTCGTGTTTGGAGGGGGGATCGAAAAAGAAGCGTCGGATTTAGTGAGTCTTGGACTGGCTGGCCGGTACGTCGTGTCATCGCGGGCATCCATTATGGTGGAGTACATCCCAGTTCTGGGGACCCGATCAGATGGTACCAATGACGCTTTTTCAGTGGGTGTTAATTTGGAAACCGGCGGTCACGTATTTCAGCTATTTGTAACCTCTACTCAATGGATTGCCCCTCAATACGTAGTAGCTAGGTCCCGAGACAAGTTCTTTGACGGTGATTTTGGTTTCGGTTTTAACGTTCACCGTGCATTTTAACATCACACCTGATGCGAGCTAGGTTGCGGTTTACCGAGCTAGGTTGACTAAAGCTTCGACCTTGTCCCTTGATGTTAGTCCGTTTTCTAGGACTGAGGAATAAGCATGGAGGGAAATACGATGGCCAGCGAGGGCTTCAAGTAAAGCAGGGGCATTGGTTTCTGACACGCCTCCTCCAATCACAAATTCCATTTTAGGGAAGGCGGCTGCATAGTTTTGAATCTCTTGAATTCCTTCGGTGGCATTTTTACCTGAAAGCCACAGGTTGCCTGATGTAAGAATGCGTTGGAAGCGGCAATCTGTAAGTGCTTGAAGAGCATCAATTGGGTTGTCCAAGGCATCAAATGCCCTGTGGAAGGTGGTCAGAACCCCATTGTAACTAGAAAATGTGCCTATTTCCTCGCAGAATGTTTCGTCAATCTCTCCGTTATCGAGCGAGCCAACTACAATTCCGTCAACACCAAGAGCTATCATTTCTTCGGCGCTGGTAAGCATGGTTAGCCGTTCGGAGCGGGAAAAATTGAAGTCTCCAGATCGAGGTCTGATCATCACCAAAATGTCGATTCGACCGCCAACCGCGTCCACAATATTTTGAATGATCTCAGAGTCAGGGGTTAACCCGCCTTCATCCATAGAGGCACAGCACTCAATTCGGTGGGCGCCAGCTGCTTCAGCTGCCGTGGCAGAAATGAGCGCATCAGCAGGATTGGAACAATCGATACAAATTTCGACTTGAGTCATGGCAATGAGGTTAGATTTATGCTCAATTTAAGACATCCATTTCATCTTAAATCGGATTGTCTGAAAACAGTACCTATCTTGGATCCGGCCATTTACGGTCTGTTTAGCACTAATTATACACCGCTATGCGCCTTAGTCGTAACCTTTTAACCGTTTTTATTTTAACCGTCCTCATGGCATATACGAGAGACTCTCTTGCCCAATCCAATCTGAGTACTTCTGAGCGCCAATTGGTGGAGTTCATTGAGTCACGCGTTGATCCAGCCATCTCCTTTTTGGAGCGCGTCGTCAACATAAATAGCGGCTCCATGAATTTTGACGGGGTAAAGGAAGTTGGTGCCGAGTTTGCCAAGGAGCTTGAACCACTGGGTTTTAAAACATGGTGGGTGGATGGGACCGCGTTTTCTCGGGCGGGGCATTTGTTCGCTTCTCGGGGTACGCGCGGGCCGCATTTCTTATTGATTGGGCATTTGGACACGGTGTTCGAAATAGACAGCTCCTTCCAAAAATTTACCCGTCTATCTGAAGAAAAGGCAGAAGGTCCCGGCGTCATTGACATGAAAGGCGGCGATGTGGTGATGGTAGAGGTTGTGCGCGCCCTCTACGAGACGGGCGTTTTAGACAACATGACCGTGACCATTGCATTGATTGGAGACGAAGAGTCCTCTGGTGATCCTCTAGAAGTGGGGAGAGCGTCTCTTGTAGAGGCAGCTGACAATGCGGATATAGCCCTGGCGTTTGAACCAGGCGACGGAGATCCTCAGACGGCTGTGTTAGCCCGGCGTGGTTTCACCGGTTGGGAGGTACACGCCAAAGGGATCAGGGGGCATTCATCAGCGGTGTTTTCGGATGAAATGGGGTACGGCTCCATCTACGAAGCAGCGCGAATTCTGACTCATTTTCAGGAGTCTCTGGTCGGAGAGGAATTGCTCACATTCAATCCGGGCCTCATTCTCGGCGGTACGACTCTCGAGTATGATGAGGAAAATGACAGAGGGAGTGCTATCGGGAAATCGAATGTCATCTCAGAAAAAACCATCGTAACAGGAGACCTGAGGAGCATTTCTCCCGAGGTACGCGAGCGAGTAAAGACAAAAATGCGGGAGATTGTGTCAAATAATTTGCCTGGAACGAGTGCTGAAATCATTTTTAGGGATAGCTATCCTCCTATGGGGATGACAGCGGGGAATGAGGAACTCCTCACCATGCTTAGCAAGGCCAGTGTAGACGCAGGGTATGCCCCAGTTAGGGCAGGTGATCCTGCAGATGCAGGCGCAGCGGACGTATCGTTTGCCGCAGGTCGCGTAGAAATGGCGCTGGACGGGCTTGGGATGACGGGAGATGGAACTCACACCACGACCGAATGGGCTGATTTGAGCACGCTGCCCATGCAGACCATCCGAGTTGCCCTACTTATGAAGCGAATTACTGAGTCCTGGGGCAAATAAAAAGCAGGCGGAGATAGGACGTTGATGAAGAATCCACAAAGTAGTTGACTAGACAAGTAAGTCGTAGTATATTTGACCAATCAATTAAAGCACTCCGGTAACGGGTTGTTTACTTCATGAAGTCGATTCAATCAGATCTAAAGCCATCAAAGCGGGTTCCGACACTAGGTGCGGAGGCGACGATAGCTTTATCTAGAACCGCTTCGTTAGTCAAGCATGAGTTGGAAATTGAACTTGAGGAGCATGGTATCACGCTACAACAGTTTAACGTTCTGCGCATCTTGAGAGGGGCTAAGGAGCCTCTGCCCACCATGGAAATTGGTGCTAGGATGATTGAGCGAGAACCGGGTATTACCAGGTTGTTGTCTCGACTTGAAGCAAAAGAATTAGTGCAGCGGACTCGTTGCACGGAAGACGCTAGACGAATTTGGATAGCTATCACAGACAAAGGATTAAACTTACTGACTGATATTGGTGAGTTATCTGAGTTTGGTGTGAGAGAGCCAATTCAAACGCTGGACTCGGAAGAGTTAACCGTCTTTATCAAAATCCTGGACAAAATTCGGGCGGCAATGCCATCCTAGTTTTTTCCGATATAGTTGACTAGTCAAACAAGAGAAAACAAATGCAAAGCAACGGACCACTTCGCTAGATAGTTGATTAATCAATTATGTGGCCCATTACTTGACTAGTCAACTAGCAACCTTTCTTGATCACTCAAAAAACAACCAGATACAATGGAAGCAAATACGATTACACGTAAAGAAGAACTGCTAAATTTAGTAACCGACCTGAACGGAATGATCCTGAACGGTCAAGTACTAGAAGCACACGATAAGTTTTATGCCAATGATGTCATTCAAATGGAAAACTCAGAAATGAGCTTTGAGGGCAAAGAACTAAATCGGAAAAGAGAAGAGGAGTGGGTCAACAACATTGTTGAGTTCCGCGGTGCTGAAGTCAAATCGATCGCAGTAGACGAGGCAAACGACATCACGATGGTCGAATGGTTCATGGACTACACTCACAAAGAATGGGGATCCAAAACCTACCAGCAAGTCTGTGTCCAACGTTGGAATGGAAACCACATTGTTCACGAACGCTACTACAATGGCGGCTAGATTCAAGCCGTGTAGCTTTTAGAGCTGAAACGGAAAGAGGGCGCGATGCAAAGCATCGCGCCCTCTTTCTTTTATATCTAAATGGAAGCGCTTAGGTTAAGAACTGGGTGTTTACCTGGAGCGGTGATCACGTTCAATAGATCGAAAGAAAGATCTATTTGGCTCTTGCGATCTCCGGTTTTGACGAGGACTTCAACCGTATGATGTGGGGGTACAATCATTAAGTCTGCTCTGTCATGGAAACGGAAATCAGAAGTATTTCTGAGCGTGAACTCGGATTCGGAAGAGTTGGTGATATTCACTTTCAAAATGGAGGTGTCTCCTTGATAAGCAGCTGATGTGATGGACAGCGATGCGTTTACTAAGGGCATAACGTGTTCTTCACGTCCAATTAGGGTGTTCATGTACCATGCTACGGTTCTGCGAGCCAACAAGGCTTCTTTTATGCCTTCCTCTGAACGTTCTTTTGCCAACACAATTGTTACTGGCCGATGCCCTCCGCCTGGTATATCGTATTGCCAATCCACCAAGCCATGAATATCTGATGTTC
Source organism: bacterium (assembly GCA_013204185.1). Lineage (GTDB taxonomy): Bacteria > Bacteroidota > Rhodothermia > Rhodothermales > UBA10348 > UBA10348. Next base: position 20,213 of record JABMOI010000202.1, read on the forward strand.
CGATAATGGCCAGGTTGTATTCCAGTGCGATCTCTAACGCTTCATCCGAATAGGTAATGTCGTTTACGACCTCGATACCTTGCACCTGTCCTTTGTTGATCAATTCGATGTTTTTTTCCTCGACCCGGGCAACTCCATCTTTACGCTGAGCCGTCCAGTTGGGGTGGTTCATAAACGTAAAGCCACCCTGTTTTTGGGCTTCTGCATAAGCGCCTTCCGCATCATCAAGTAATAACGGATTCGCATCCTGAATGAAAATGGTATTCGCATGTCCAAAAGGAAGTGAACGTGTGATCTCTGATCCTCGAATCACAATCAGATCACTCGCTGCAGCGGACTTAATGGCTAGGTCAAATGCACGGTTTCGATCGGGGTGGGGGATGTCATCTTTATGCGGTTGATACTCTAAGTGCTCTGTCACAGCGATGCAGTCAATCTGGTCACGCAAAGCCTCTTGAACCCGAATGGAAGGCCATACTTCTCCATCTGAGAACACGGTATGCATATGGAAATCGCAGGTCAAGCTTAAAAAACCTTCTGTATCTGGAAATTCTATAGCTCTACCATTTCCGTGCTCATGTGCCTGACGAGCCTGGACTGTGCTTGAGAAAGCTCCAAGGAAAAGAAAAAATGCCGTAAGCGGTGTAATACGTTTCATACTTGTAGAGATTTCGAAGGTGTAGTCTTTGGAACCAGTTAGACGCCCACAAAAAAGGGGGTCCGATCTCGAACCCCCTTAATCTCCTGAAAAAAAATGACTGAAGTGGAATCAGATTGTTAAGAATTTGGCTCAATCCATTTTTTTATGCTGGGGCATAGCGCCTTTCATTCCTTTCATGTCATGATCCATCTTGCCCTTCATGTCATGCTGCATTTTACCCTGCATACCGTTCATTCCTTCCATTCCTTCTTCAGATAGCAGCGATACTAAGTATTGCACAACCGCCGTGCGTTCCTCTTCGGTAATGGTGAGGGGCGGCATTAAGCCATGCTCTTCAATTGCCATAGCAGGAAGCGCTGAGCGCTCTTTATCTGGGGCCTCCAACCAAGAAGTAAGTGCGTTTTGCAAAGCCTCAGTTGAATCGTACTTCATTTGATAGTGCCGCAAAATCATTTTCATGGGTGGGGCAATAGGTTTCCCATTTTCCATGGATGCAGGTGGATCCATTTGGTGGCAAGTCGAACAAACTTGGTTGAAAACCCGCTCTCCTTCGTCGGTTTTTAGTTGATTCGAGTTGGTTTGCTGAAAGGCACTCAACAGGAGCGTTGCAAGAAAAACGATTAGGAGTAAGACCAAGAACCTGACAGTTCCGGCCACGGGTTTCGATTGATGATTGTGTACAACGTTCATTGTCGAAGGTCACCTCAGGACGATTGAATCTAAATATGAACAATTGCCCCCAGAGGGCTCTCATTCTCATTTAGAGCATAGCAAACAATCGCTCCGTATGGAATAAGCGAGATTCCTAGTTCACCGTGGAGGTTGAGGGGCCATTTGGTTGAGGTGGAATTCCCTACTGGATGGAATTGCCTACCAAACTAGGCCATCGTCTTTTTCCAATCCCGATACCCAATGCCACACAAAATGAGGAAAATGAAGTATTGGCCGGAGAACAGGTAGAGGCCTTTTAACGCGTAAATCGAGATCGCTACGATGTCAATGATGAACCAATAGATCCAGTTTTCTAGTCGTTTTTGAGCCATAAACCATTGCGCTACAAGGCTTGCCACGGTTGTGAATGCATCCCCGTATGGAAAGGCAGCTTGAGTATTCTTACTCATAACCAGGCCCCACAAAACGGTACCTATCGCCGTAAAACCAACCCAAAAAGCATTTTGACGCACAGACATTGTGCTGACTGGCAACGCCTCAGAACCAACCGGCTTTCGTGACCAATGAATCCATCCATACACATTCATCCCAAAATAGTACACGTGCAGGATCATGTCCGAGTAGAGGAAAGAATCATAGAACACGATGGCGGCAACTGCTACGGATACCAATCCAATGGGCCAGCACCAAATGTTCTGCTTGGTAACCAAATAGACACTCCACAGGCCCGTAATAGCAGCCAATGCTTCAAGAGCTAACATCATAATGTTGGAACTGTCATGATATTGGGTACGTGACCCGTAATCTGGAAAATGGATTTGAGACCCAGATTACTAAGCACAACGGTGCTCGTGTTCTGAAGTGGGTGGCACCGGACAAAGTCTGCATTCCAAATGCTCGAATCTATTATGACATCCACCTGATGTTGAGGATCGTTAATGACCCCCATCAACGTAACGGAGCCTGGAGACACGCCAAGATAGGTATTCATTCGCTGCTCTGACGCGAAACTGAGCCGACCATACCCTGTGATTTCTCCAAGATGCATGAGATCTACAGATACGTCGTGTGGAACGACAATTAGAACATGCCTTTTCCCTTTCTTGTCCCGAACAAAGAGGTTTTTCGTACGCGCACCACCAATCTCAAAGGACACCATTTCTGAAACCTGTTCCACGGTGAAAACAGCCTCATGATCGTGCCGCTCATATTCGATGCCGTTTTGTTCAAGAAACGAAATTGCGCGGTCAACTCGAGAGTCGGTCATGTGGTATCCATTTCAATAGGAGGGTCTGCCATAGAGCACGTTCCGGAACTGGCCGAGGCGGGTTGGGGCATACTCGAGCTCTGTCTTAATTTAAATTGACAGGCAGAGCCGAGTCCTCCAGTGGTGTATGACCGAAAATAGAAAAATACACCCATAAAATGCCTGAAAAGAACACACCGTGTAGCAACAGAACGATACCAGCCCCGGAAAACGAACCACCCGATTTGTTGAATTCGAAGACCAAAAACTTCGTTTCTTCAGACATAAAGAGAAATCCGGCTAACAATATTCCGCTAAACAAGGCCAACGTAAAAAGTTGAATTCGCCCTATCCATTTCCAAAACGACTTGGGTTGAAGTAAGCCAATGCCAACAGGAAATAGCAGCGTCTCAAAGTTTAGCAGGTCCAATTCACCCGAAGTGATTTCGCCCACAAAGTCTAGCCAGGCAAACAATCCGAGAACCACGCAGACGACGCCGGCGCAGAAAAATGAGGAGCGAGTCGTGTCAATCATATTATTTAAGGAGTTTTGGGTCTGGAGCCCTTCATGGGCTCCAGACCCAAAAAGACTCACATACCTAGTTTGAATTCAACTTCGAAGCTGCATTGAAAGCCACACCAGCAAACTGCAACGCTCGTATCGTATTCAATAAGACCCCAAAGAAGTGAGCGGCTAACCTCCTCCGGACAAATTCCGTGTCCTTCGCATTCTTGGCCCGGCAAGAGAAAGTCCCCCTCGCACGTAATGGATATTGAAAAAATATCTTTTCCAGCCACACCTTCCGGAATTTTATAGGGTGAGCATGCTTCCAGAACTACTCCCGTAAATACCAGATCGTTTGGAGCCTGGTCATACCCAGACCCATCGTCGTAGATCAGTGATGCTGGCATATTCTCAGACATCCCTAATAAATTGATGACGTCTGGATACTGGATGTCGTCGCGCGGTTTCATGGTGACCTTTAGCAAGTATTCCTGCTCCGCCTCTTCGTCTGCCTTGGGAATAGGTGTCATGACCATCGACTCAATGAGTTCGATGGACGACAACGACGTCACGGCTTCTTGTTCATCACCTAAATTTGAAGCATCGCACGCACTAAAAAACAAGGCCGCGATAATAAATGAGAGCATCCACAACGAATTGCCTCTGTCCTGAAAGAGCAATTTGTGGTACTCGGCATACGGTTTTGGTTTGATTTGCATCTGTTCTGTCCTCCTCTAGTCCTTCTTCACGTTGTACATCTGCCGCGCACCGTTGCGCAGCGGACGGCCAGCTGCGCAGGTTCAGAGTGGGACATTAAATCCCGTCCGAGCCAGCAGCATGGCACTAGTAAGAGGAGGAACGGCCGTGCAATGCAACAGGCCAATTGTCAACAAACACAGAAGGCCATTAACAGCTCAAGGGCCTGTTCTACCAGCCGTATTCGTGTTTGTCCACGACCTGAGAGGGGCTTCCGACAATGAGCGGGTCTGGTTCACGAACAACAGAAAGATCTTTTTCTGGATAATCCAACGAGTTCAAAAAGTGCATCATACAATTGAGGCGAGCTCTCTTTTTATCGTCTGACTTGATAATGGTCCACGGAGAATCAAGGGTGTCCGTATGAAAAAACATTTTGAGTTTGGCTTCCGTGTACTCGTCCCATTTGTCTCGGGATGCCGTGTCTATGGGGCTAAGCTTCCATTGTTTGAGAGGATCTTTCAAGCGCGATTCCATGCGATCGCTTTGAGCTTCCCGGGTAACAGAGAACCAATACTTGAATAGAATCGTGCCTGATCGAATGAGCATGCGCTCTAGTTCGGGAGTTTGGCGCAAAAACTCTTTGTACTGTTTCCCCGTGCAGAATTTCATGACACGTTCGACACCGGCTCGGTTATACCAAGACCGGTCAAAAAACACGATTTCTCCGTGCGTCGGAAATTGTTTGATGTAGCGCTGAAAGTACCACTGTCCCTTTTCTTCATCCGTCGGTTTATCGAGCGCCACGATGCGCGCTCCACGAGGATTAAGATGCTCCATAAATCGTTTAATGGTGCCACCCTTTCCAGCTGCGTCGCGGCCTTCACAAATAACAACAACACGCTTACCACTATCCTTTACCCAACGTTGCACCTTCAGCATCTCAATTTGGAGGAGGCGCTTTTGATCTTCGTATACTTTCCGACTCACTTTTTGCTTGTACGGATAGATCCCTTGGTCAAACAGTAGGTTTATTTCCTCGGGACTGTAGCCCAAGTTTTCCCGGATATCTTCCGTCTTTGCGGCGTCTGATTCCAACTTGCTGGTAGTAGGATCTCCCAGATATACCATTTCGGGTTGGTCGTCTCTTTTTTTCGCCTTGGGGGACATACGCTTTCGTCAGTTGAAGTCTTTTGTGATCGAGCCTTTCAGAAGGTATGAAGTCTTTTATTCGATATCGACTGCATTACGCTTTTTTTAGATATTGTTGCGGATTAGTCAATGAGATCAGCCGAAACTCTTCTTCTGAAAGCAAACTCCGAATTCGCAAACTAAATTCCCTCTCCGTTACGTCTTGATGGACCATATAATAGTCTGACCCAAACAAGATTCGCTTTCCAATGACCGGGTCTCGAACCAATGCGTGAATAACGGGGTGAACCGCGACCTGAAAGCCGACATACGAAATGTCGGTATAGACGTTAGGAAATTCCTTGATCAATCCCAGAATAACCGTGAGCCAATTGGATTGACTAAGGTGGTTGGGCCATGGCTCGGACAACCAGGCTTGGCAGGCCTCATGCCCGCCCATGTGCGCGAGACATATTTTTAGACTTGGATACTGGCGAAGGATACTTCGGTAGCCGGCCGGGTCGGATAAATGATCAGTCCAAACATCGTTAGAACGCGAAAAACGAGGGTGTATGGCCGTTTTATCTGGCCAGATCACATCGCTAATTTTGCCGCGGAAATACACTCCTCCAGAAGAACAATGCACCATAATGGGGACCTGCTTTGCCTCAGACCACTCCCAAAGAGGCGTGAGGCGTTCGTCCAGAGGGGAGAATCCTAGTGGAGGATACAATTTGATCCCCGCGAACTCATGCCGCTCGATATACGTTTTGGCGAGCTGAAGAAAACCTTCCCGCCTAGGGTCAATTCCCACAAAAGGGTGGATTCGCGGTCCAACCACAGGGTCTCTTTTGAGTTGTCTGAGTTCGCCGAGTTGGTCCAGATAGGGTTGCTTGGGGTTTCCTGCCCCCATGTAGCTAAAGTCCACCGGAAGAACGACAAATTGGGTATCGGAAGGGTAGTACCCTTGCAGGATATTGAAAACGTCTTCTTGGGAGGCTTGTGAACCAATCCCAGCAAAAGCGGCAACTCGTTCAAATTTACGCGTGTTTGAAAGCCGACCTAACCAGGTTAGTAATTTTGAAACCAGCCTTGATCCAACTGGATTCCAAAGCAGTTTCATGACAATCCTGAATCGAAAAAACCGTTCGGGAATGGCTTTGACCGTAAAGAGATGGACGTGGCAGTTTATCAAGTTCTCGTTCAGACAGGTTATTACCAAGAGAAACGAAATCTTCCAACTCGAACGACATACCGAGCCCACGGACCAGGAAATCACTAGATTAAACTCTCGCCCTCCAATCGAATCTAAACGAGCTGGATGAAGAAACAAGCTAAGAGAGTTGCCGGCAATTGGTATGAGGCTTCCAAACGGGTTTTCATTCTAACCGCCTTTCTTGTTGCGGTCATGAGTTCGGGTTTTCCCTTGCCCCTGGTTGCTCAGCAATCCGTGGCCCGATTGTGGAATGAAGCGCTGTTGCAGTCTATCCGAGAGGATTTTGCTCGTCCCACAGTTCATGCTAGGAATTTATTCCATGCATCTGTTGCCATGTGGGATGCATGGGCGGCTTACGATTCAGTTGCTGAACCCTTCTTATTGGGTAATCGAATTGAAGGATTTACATGTGACTTTACAGGAATACCCGAACCCGCAAATCGAAGTGCCGCAAGGAATCAGGCCATTAGTTACGCCATGTTTCGGTTGCTTAGTCACCGATTTGAACAATCGCCAGGGGCGCTGGCAGCCGGCTCACGATATCAGGCCCTGATGAACCAGCTGGGGTTCGATACATCAGTGACTACCCTCGATTATCAAAGTGGAGACCCGGCAAGCCTCGGAAACTATATCGCACAATGCCTGATCGATTTTGGGCACCAGGACCGGTCCAATGAGCAAAACTTGTATGCAAATCAGTTCTATAGGCCAGTAAATCCTCCGTTGGCACCTGCCTTGGCAGGTAACCCACTGATCACCGATATGAATCGGTGGCAGCCACTCTCTTTCGACGTATTCATTGATCAAGCTGGCAATCAGATTCCGCTAGGGACCCCGGCCTTTTTGGGCCCTGAATGGGGAGCCGTTGTCCCGTTTGCACTAACCCCAGAGGAACGGTCAATCCGTTATCGCGATGGGAATGAATATTGGATTTATCACGATCCCGGTCCGCCGCCAATGCTTGAAATGCTGTCTGAAGGGGGAATAGCAGACGAGTACAAATGGAATTTCTTACTCGTAGCGATGTGGTCTTCCCATTTGGATCCTTCGGACGATGTTCGAATTGATATTTCACCTGCCGCTATTGGGAATAATCCCATGCGCTCCTATCCCAGAACGATTGCTGAGCTGCGCAATTTTTACAACCTAGAGGAAGGCGGCGATTTTAGCCCGGGCCATGGCCAAAATCCAGCGACGGGGCAGCCGTATTGGGCCCAAATGGTGAATCGAGGAGATTACGCTCGCGTTCTGGCTGAGTTTTGGGCTGATGGACCAGACTCTGAGACGCCGCCCGGCCACTGGTTCACTATTCTCAACTATGTTAACGATAACCCCCAGTTTTCCAGGCGTTTCCGAGGGCAGGGCTCCCCGCTAGACGCTCTGGAATGGGATGTAAAGGCGTATTTAGCCCTTGGAGGAGCCATGCATGATGCTGCCATCGCGGCATGGGGTGTAAAAGGATGGTACGACTACATTCGGCCTATTTCTGCCATTCGCGGTATGGCTGAAATGGGGCAAAGCAGCGACCCGAATTCACCTCGATACCATCCAGGAGGAATTCCGCTAGTGCCTGGCTTTGTTGAACTTGTTAGGCCAGGCGATTCCATGCTGGACCTTCCGTACGTCTCGCTGAATGACATCAAAATCAGAGGATGGAAAGGACCCAACGCTGTATTCAACCCTGAATCAGACCAAGGCGGCGTAGATTGGATTTTGGCCGATTTGTGGTGGCCATACCAGCGCCCCACCTTCGTCACGCCGCCTTTCGCCGGGTACATTTCCGGTCACTCAACCTTTTCCCGTGCGGCGGCTGAAGTCTTGACTGAGCTCACCGGAGATCCGTTTTTCCCGGGAGGAATGGGCGAATTTGTAGCTCCGAAGAATGAGTTTCTTGTGTTTGAAGACGGTCCTAGCGAAGATGTGATTTTGCAATGGGCCACCTATCGAGATGCTTCAGATCAATGCAGTTTGTCGAGAATATGGGGCGGAATTCATCCTCCAGCCGACGACATTCCAGGAAGGCTGATTGGGGAGCAAATTGGTAGGGCTGCCTTTACCTTCGCCAGTCGTTTTTTCACCGGTATGGCCACGGACGCGGAGAAAGTCCTGCCTAGTTTGGCGTCTGGATTGATGGAAGTGTTTCCAAATCCTGTGAAAGAAGGTGAGGTGTTGAACATTCGGATGGGTGATTCCGAATTGAACGGTTTGTTCAACTTGAATGTATATGACACGCTAGGCCGAAAAATGGCTTCTTCTCGGCAAAATAGGTCAAGTGCCTCGGTGGACACTCGGGGCCTTGCTCCAGGAGTCTATCTTATCGTCCTTGAGAACGAAACGAATCTGCAATACAAAACAGTTGTCGTCTCGCGCTAATCAGCCTGCATTAAGCAGGCACCACTTCCGCCCGTAATTCCGTTAGATAGTCCGTATAGATTGGTTCAAACATGGATTCTTGGATGGCTTGCCGCAGGTCCTTGGGTCTATCTTGTTTCGTAAGACCTCGTTCATAGACCATATTAGCTACATCTTACGCAATTTGTGCAGACACCGTACGAATGGTTTCGAGGGCTGGGAAGATTCGGCCCACCGCGAGGTCTGATTCACGGACCTGATCAGCTAGTGATCGTGCGGCTATGGCAAACAGCTCGTCTGTAACGCGCTCTGCGCCGCTAACAAGCAATCCCAATCCCAAACCTGGGAAGATATAGGCATTGTTGGCCTGGCCCGGCACAAAGGTTTGCCCTTTATAGTCAACTAGATCAAAGGGACTTCCACTCGCATAAATCGCTTTACCGTTCGACCACTTGTAGGCTTGCTTCGCCGTGCATTCCGATTTAGATGTCGGATTGGAGAGCGCAAAAATGATGGGCCGATCCTGGAAGGACGACATGGCCTCAACAATTTCCTTCGTAAAGGTTTGAGGCATACCCGATACCCCGATCAGCGCGGTTGGTCTTAATCGATTTACTGCTTCCAGCAGGTTGTCAGTAAAGACGCCATCATGAGCGAACGGTAACTTGTGTTCTGCAAGATTTGTGCGTGATTTAGTTACCAGTCCGGTTGAATCAAAGAACCAACAACGCTGCCTCGCCTCTGCAAGAGAGAGCCCTTCGCTTTCCATGGCACCCGAAATAAGGTGCCCAATTCCAATACCTGCTTCTCCAGCTCCAAAAAATAGTAATTTTTGATCGGTTAGCGGTTTATGGGTGACCTTCAGCGCGGAAAGTAGGCCAGCCATGGTTACAGAAGCTGTGCCTTGAATGTCGTCGTTGAATACACAAAACCGGTCTTGATAGGTTCTGAGAAGCCTGAAGGCGTTGTGGTTGGCAAAGTCCTCGAATTGAACAACCACTCCAGGGAATTGGGTCGTTACCGCGACCATAAACTCTTCGATCAATTCATCATAGTCCGAACCTTTTAGCCGACGGGCCTGCGTACCTATGTAAAGTGGGTCAGATAAACGGTCCTTGCTTTCGGTCCCAACGTCAAGCGTAATGGGTAAACATTGGGTAGGGTGGATTCCGGCGCATGCCGTGTACAACGCGAGCTTCCCGATGGGAATACCCATGCCATCCGCACCGAGGTCTCCGAGGCCTAGAATGCGTTCGCCGTCTGTAACAACAATAAATTTAACATCTTCATGGGGCCAGTTTTGGAGGACGTCATGAATGTGTCCCTTGTCCTCTCGAGAAATGAACAAGCCACGTGGTCTGCGGAAAATGTGTCCGAACTTCTGACACGCCTCACCAACCGTGGGAGTGTAAATGATGGGCATCAATTCCTTCAAATGGTCCATCACCACCCGATAAAATAGGGTTTCGTTTCGGTCCTGAAGTGCAGAAAGAAAGACGTATCGTTCTAGGTCGTTGTTTTTGACTCGAATGTTTTCCATTGCGCGCTGAACTTGAAGGTCCATGGATTGCGCGCGAGGTGGAAGTAAGCCTTTGAGTCCCAGAACGGCTCGTTCTTCAGCGGTAAATGCGGTGCCTTTATTGTGAACAGGATCGTGAAGAAGTTTGACCCCACGATATGCCGTTCCTGACTCGCGCATAGCGCTGGCATGAAGATCAACTCCCATAACTCCACCTCGATTCAATTGGTAATAGAAAAACCAACCTAAAGGTGGTAAAAGGGACAATATCTAGCTGAAAGGCAACGTCGTCGAGTGGTGTAGTGTGGCCCCTACATTTGTGTAGGACTCGATCCCTACAGTCTGCCGAAATCTGATGTTAGGACGATGCCCTTGGCTTGATTTCTCGACCCTTTACGATCACGTATGCAATCAGGGTAACGAGAAAAAAGACAAGGAGCATCCAAGCTACACTCTGGAGTGTGCCTACAATGGCTCGGTAAATTTCCAGCGTCCAATAGTCAGGTGTTAATTGGGCCATCATCTCTCCGTTCTCAAGCGGGGTGATGTACTTTTCGAAATCCCAAACTCGGACTCCTCCAGACACTCCGACTACGTAAATGGCGAAGGTTAGATAACGAGTCCACGCAGAGGAAATCTCGTCCGCGATAATGCGATCCAAAATGCGTTGGACCGGCGAACGAAACATGCGAGTTAGAATCCAAGACACCAAGAGGGCAAGGGCAAATGTTACGATGAGTAAGGAAATGAACATGGCTCTACCTTCAGTTTAAATCAAATCTAGCGCGGTGGAAAGGTCGTCTAAGAGGTCACCTGCATCTTCTAGTCCGACCGATATCCTCATGTCGCCCAACGAGATACCAAGATCTTTAAACCTCTCCGGGGGTAACTCTTTCAAATAACTTATGGCCGGAGCATAAATCAAGCTTTCGTGCCCGCCCCAACTTACGCCGATTTTGAAGTAAGTCAAGCCGTTGAAAAAACGTTTGATCGAGGGGAGATCCTCAGTTGCTAGCTGAAATTTTTTTGACGATGGAGTCTTGAATGGTGTGCCACGAAAACCCCAGATAAAACAACTCCGATACGGAAAAGAACGCAGCCAGAATAAACACGACTTCCAACGAGAGCGCTTCTTGGCCAAGAAACAGAGGCCGCGCAATCAACCCATACAGAATTACGACCATCAAAAATGAGATCGGAAGGATGGCATGAAGGAAAGTAACGGGTCGTTTACTCATGCTCATTCGGTAGTTGATCGTACGCTTTCATGACGTCGTCTGGGATGGCGCGCGGCCGGCCGGACACTTTATCTAAACACACCCAATTTGTCCGGCCGCGCGCCACAATTTTCTCATCCGTTACTCTGGTAAATACATACCTCCGTACTGAAGTCGCACGCTGTGTGTCTTCAATAAACGTTTCTGCGCGAAGCACTTCTCCCACAAAAACCTGCCTTAAATACTCTATTTCATGGGATCGCACCACCCAAATGATGCCATTTTGGTCTGCAACCACATCGCCACCCACACTTTGAGTATGCTTAACAGCCAAATCTTGCATCCACTGAACATACGCTACGTTGTTCACATGCCCCTGAGAATCGATGGCTTCTTGCGGCACAGAGAATTTCCAAGCAAACGAAGGTGTCATGAGCGTTCTGAGGGAGGCTCTGAGGATCTGGTTCGAAACCAATTGACGATGCCCCACAAGCTAATCAAAATCCAAAATACTTCGATAATGGCCGATGCTAGATTGAAATTGTACAGGAGGGAAACCAAGATGAGGATGGCTCCAACCAAGTTCAATACAGAATACGATAGGCGGCTTGAGGCCAATTTACCCGACTGCACTGCGGCGAACGCGAACACAATGAATGCGACTCCAACCGTGCCAAGAACGTCATACCAAAACATGTAGATCTCGATTTTACGGAACTAGGTAACGGGGCGTAGGATTGCCAAGGCTTCTTGATGGAGCTGCGGTGTGGAAGAGGTAAGCAAGCTCTTTGCAAAGAGCAGGTTGTCGGTATTTCCACTTCCATCTGAAACAGATCCACCAGCTTCTAAGATACACGGAATAATGGCAGCATTATCCCAAGGGTTCATTTCTGGGTCAAACGCGGCGTCAATCAACCCACGCGCAACAAGGGCGTGTTGAAGGCAATCGCCAACAAATCTGAATTTGGATGATCCTCGAATGAGCGCCGTCATGTTGAAGGGTGTTTTTGCCTGTTTTGGATCGATATCGGTACAATAAACTCCCGTGGTCGATACCATGGCGCTATCTAGTGTTTTGGTGGTCGATACGGACTGGCGGCTCAACTCACCAAATCTATTGAGGAACCAGCAACCATATCCGAGTTCGGCATAGACCGTTTCTTTTAGCCCAGGCAGGTTAATGACGCCCAAAATGGGATGGCCATTTTTTAATAGGGCCACGAGCGTGCCAAACGTGGGGACTCCAAGGGCAAACGAAGCTGTTCCGTCTATTGGATCCAATACCCATGTGTACTCACCCCCGCCAAGGACCTCGGGATGCTCTTCGCCCATGATACCGTGGTCTGGGAAGATAACTCCAATCAATTCTCTCATGACCCGCTCGGCTTCCAAATCAGCTTCTGTGACGGGGGTGCCATCCACTTTCGTGTTCACAACCACGTTTTGAAAGCGCGGCATGATCTCGGCTGCAGCGGCACCTGCCAATTGAAGAGCAAATTGAAGAAATGGACTTGGCGGTCTTGGGTCGCTCATGGCTTTTCGATAGGTGGTGACGGCCGGTAAATAAGTTTATAATTCTACAGAAATGGGTTCTGAGTCGAGAGCATGGGCCAATTCGGATAGTACCTGAAGAGCCATGTCGACATCCGTTTGGTGCGATCTAAAACAAACCACCGCCAAGCGCAGCATAAACACCCCGTTAAGCCGCGTGGAGGATACAAAAATACGCCCATCTTTGTGGATTGCTTGAACCAATCGTTCATTAAATGAATCGGGATCTTGCGACGTAGGAAGGAATCGATACGTTACTACGCTTAAATCGGGCTCCGGCCCGACTTCAAATCCCTCCATTGTAGAAAGTCTCAAATGAAAATGGCGAGCCAAGAGCATTTTTTCAGCGAGTGCACTTCTAAACGGAGCCACGCCAACCACTTGAAGGGGGAGCCACATTCGCAGCCCTCGGAAGTGTTTGGTCAATTCAGGCGAAACGGTGGAGGGGGACGTGGCCTCTACATGGATCACGTCCTGCATGTAATCGGCACCAACGGCATGAGAAGCCAATAATCTGTTTTTGTCTTTTACTAACAAAGCGCCAATTCCATAGGGCAAAAACAGCGTTTTGTGAGGATCCATGACAATTGAGTCAGACCATTCCATACCCGCTAGCATTTCCTTTCCTTCATCGCACAGAGCAAAAAGGGCGCCGTAGGCGCCATCAATGTGATAC
>JABMOI010000203.1 GCA_013204185.1 bacterium
CCCATTCGGGCGAGCCCGTAAGGCGGTATAACGAAGCGCCACGCGATCTCAAATGATAATTCGTCACCGGAAGCAAGGGGCTCATCAAGGTCGATTCGCATCGTTGTGCCGAAAATAGTGTACCTCAGATTCTGGCCCCCGAGGGTCACACTGTCGAGCGTATGACCGCCAATAAATTCCTGACACGAAAAGTCAAAAACGGCGCCAAGAAAGACCAAAGGAGGTTGTTTTAGTGTGTGGCTGACACTATTCGCCTGACATGCATTTTGCTCGAGATGCAGCCAAAGGTAAGACAGGTCGTCGGGTGAGTGATTGGCATACCGAATAGATTCCCGGCCCACGAGCTCGTGATTTTTTGGATTCAGTGTAGCGTGAATCACGTAGTCGACCTCCTGTTGCCAGTATCCATTTCCAGGCCTCCCGGACGCGTTTCTGACCGAATTAGGCGCAGGAAGATCAAGCGTTCGGAACGGGCTCACGGAGTACGCGCCCCCGTCGGTTGATTGAGCCAACACCTCGGATCGAGGCGATAACGGCAGCAACATTACCGACGTCGTAAGGACGGCGAGAAGTTTCCCGAAGAAATGAGGCGAGCGGGTGCTAGGGAGCATATGAATGTGCCTTCCGACTAGTTGGTCAATAAAAAGCGGGTCAATAAGAAGCGGGCCACCTGTATGAGGACTACCTCATGGCCAGTTCGGTATGCTATTAAAATCTCACGTCAATTGATAATTTTTTGGAGATCTTTTGAAACGAAACGCTACTGATGCAGAACCAGGAGTTTGGTTGTGGACACGTTTGATGCTTGTGAAAGCCGAACGTAGTACATGCCGCTGGCCAAGTTTTCCGTTCCGATATTCACGCGATGAAGACCCATCGATATGTTGGAGTCATTTTGAGCAATGACTCGCCTTCCGAATGAGTCGAACAATTCTATGGTAACCGACTCCTGTGAGACGGGAGAATATTCAATCGTGGCGACCTTTTGCGCGGGATTGGGAAATACCTCAATCATCAAATCGCTCTGCTCTGGCATTTCGATTGTCGCTGCACCTGTGCCTTGCGCAACAGCCGTCACAGAAGGCAGAATGTAGTCGGCAAGAATCCTGTGATTTTGAGTGTCGTAGGTGCCAAAATTGCTGTAATTACCCTGGGTGATAATAACGGCTAGATCCAGCTGAGGAAAAATTGCTATCAAGTTTCCGCCATCGCCCTCTGCCGCGAAGTACGGCAGCGTTATCTGAGTACCATCTCGGGTGAAGGTTATCGATTTCGCCCACCATAAATATCCGTAGTCCCAAGCCGTAAGCGATCCCGTGGAGACTTGAGCGGACAGGCTCGCATCAATCCATGCCTCCGGAATAAGCTGAACGTTGTTCCATTTCCCTCTATTAAGGAACAGTTCTCCAATCTTTGCGAGATCTCTGGGGCGCATATCCAACCGCGCCGCTGCTTCAGGGAGGCCACCTGGCTGAGTTCGCCAATCGTAGTCTTGAATTTCCAAGGGATCGAAGAGGCGTTGTTGAATGTATGTGGCGGCATTTCCAGAAAGAGCGTCCACGATACCCATTAATATGTTCGCTTCGCCGCTATTGTATCTCCAAAACGACCCTGGAGAATGGGCCATTTCCTGATTCAGCGCGAATGCGATGAAGTCCTGACCACTTCGCCACATTTGGGTAAGGTCGTCCGTGCCCCACTCGTCCCAGGCGTGGCCGCCCGTCATCGTGAGCAAATGCTCGACATTTATGGACGCTTCAATTGTGCGCTGAGCGAACAAATTTGAGTACGCTGGCACGAGGTTGTGCACAACCGCGCTGACCGGGATCCCAAATTCATCGAGCGCAATTCCTACGATCGCTGAAGTGATCGATTTTGTGATCGACGCCACATAATGGGGCATCGTTTCGTCCCATTCGACCGTTCCTGGGCTAACACGATTAAGATTATCATCGAAGTAGTCGGTGTTGCCCTCATAGTATGACTCATGGACCAAGGCTCCGTGTCGAAGAATCAGCAAGGAATGCACTTCTTTAAAAGTGCCCGCTGTGACGGCACTCGATAGTTCGGAAATGCGCCCAAGATTGACTCCAAACGTGTCTGGCTGTGCCGGATCAACATTTAATTGCGCATACACTTGCGTACTAGAAGCCAGCAGTAATCCGGCGCACAGGACCGACCGAAAAGACATCTTCATAGTGAAATGGATCTAATAAATGAGAGAGGCAAGGTCAGGACGGTACCCGAACTTCACCAACCACCAAATAACGATGAGGCAACCAATCATTAAACTTATCCACCCGTACACCACCTTGGTCTCGGTATACCGAGCGATGGCTGCGAGCGTTGAGAGGGCCAATAGCCCCAACCGCACTTCCAATCAACATACGAGAAAGCGTTTCATGGGGGAAGACCTCAAAGAACACGGAGAAACCTGCAGCCTTTGACAACAGTGCAGCTTGAGCATACTTAGTCACTTTCGACTCCAATGGCACTACGCAAATCTGCTCGGTAGGTATCACTCGTTACATCCAGACCTGCGTTATCGATCAGATGACGGCTTTTTATTTCGGCAAATGAGCCTTCGCCATCAATAAGCTCAAGCTCGTACAGCACCTCATCAAAATATCCTGGTAAAACTGTTTTCCAAGTCAAAGGAAAATCAATCTCTGACATGTCCTCAACCGACCTCGTGAGCTCATTGGTGCAGTTTTTAGTCAACGTGTTGTACATCGTCGGGGTGTCATACACATCGTTTATTTTGACCGCCAACAAATCAAACAAAAGGCGGGCCTGTTCCGGTGAAGCCTTTGCCGGATACAAGTAGACTCTCTCATCACGATATCCAGTACGAACTCCCACAACGTCTTCTTCAGAGCCCACTACATAAATAATTTCATATTGCCGGAGCATCCCTAAGATTGGTGAAAACGACTCGTCTGTTTCTCGCCTCGTTTCAAGAGAAACCACAATCTGTTCCCCATCCGTAAATCCAAAGCTCAAGAAAATGTGCGCCAGCCCTTCAAAATCATCAAAATGTGAAATAATCACATCTACTCCAGACATTTTGTCGAGGTCAAATGTGCGGGTTTCGTACTTCGCATCGGCCGCCATTACGTCCGTCCAAGCGAAATTTCGATAGTTTTCAATCGTTACCTGGCTACTCGTAGCGGAATAGATTATGTGTGGGAGTTCCTCGTGTCCAAGTTCCCAGTCACGATTATGAGACGGACGAAAGACGACTAGCATTATGATGTAAAAAACGCCGATCCCAACGAGGAAATAGCCTAACCGTCGCAAAATATTCTTGCCAAGAGTCATAATCGATGAGTTTTACACAGCCTAGGAAGTGGCCAGTTGTTGAGCTAAGGCCCAAACGAGCCCTCTTAATGCCATAAACTTACGATTTTTCAGTACTAAAAAGCTCTCGATTTGTCATTTGGACAACGGTGGCCCACGTGGCGTCTTGCTTGGCGACATCCACTAGATGTGGATGTTTTTGCTCAAACATAGGACCAACTAGTTTTTTTTCTTTCGACGTGTAGGTCTTGCCACTCACATAAGGACCACCCTCTCCAAGCAACACATCCAAATATCTTTTGGCCCCAAGATGGGTTGGCTGGGACATGCCCATGAACGGTGCAATTTTGGGCATGATAACTGTAAAAAGGAATTTTTTAACCCCCGTTAAATTGCGTCCCGCGGCGGTATCCATATTTGAACCAGGGGACACGGCAAATACCGAAACTTTACCACTGAAATGTCGCGATGCCGCCGCGGCCCACCACGAAGTCATCAATTTTGTCATTGCGTAATAGCGGTTTCCATCATAAAGCTGCGGCTTCGAAACGCTTGCAAATGATTTCATGGCCTCCGTTAGATCAGAACCAAATTCGGCAGGTTGTCCCTTTCCAAAATCGTACAGTTTAAAGCCCATCATGGCGGGTAGGTCGTCCCGAGCGGCCTCCGATCCGGCGATTACAACACGAGCTCCCGAGGCCAACATGTTCGCCTCCGCTAAGCGAACCGTCATTATATGATGCCCTATGACGGACGCTGCAAACGACAGTTCAAATCCATCTTCGCTTTTGTTAACCCGGTCACCAGACACCAATCCTGCATTGAGCAACAGACTGTCAATCTGGTGTCCACGCGAAATGAGTTCCTCACATGCCTTATGTGCGGAATCGATGCTTGAAACATCGACAGCAAGTGTCTCAAATGGATCTAGTCCGGTTAGGGCGACCAATTCTTTTCTGGCGCTGTTCGCTTTCTCCAATGTTCTACAGGCCAGTATGACCCGACCGTAACCTGCCGCGGCAAATTGACGTGCCGCTTCAAATCCAAGTCCAGAATTTGAACCCGTGATGAGAACCGTTTTGGTATCGAATGAGCTTGATTGTTGTGACTGCATTTGTTCTGGACCAATTGGTCTATTATTGATTAAAAAAAACCTAGTGCGTTTTGATGGAAGCGATCAACTGATCCGCTGCAGATTGTAAAGCCGCAGCTGGGATACCAGCCCTACTCATCGGACCAAAACCCATTGCGCTGTTAGTAAAATTCCAAGCTGTTGCGTCAAGATCCGTGTAGCTGGCTTCTCCCTTGTTTTTCGCCACGCGAAGTGCTTCAGAAAAGGCCCCGTGTAACTGCAATATGAACTGGTTCACAATGTGGCCTTCTTCCGAATCGGGTTCCGATAACTCAACTGCCGTGTTAATTACTAAACAGGATCTGTGGGGCACCTTGCACATCATGGTTGCCGTCTTTTTGAAATAATGTTCGATCGCTTTTAAACCGCCGTCGACTGCGCGTAGCGGCCCCAAAGACAATTCCCTACCTTTCATCGAGTAGTGCTTCAGGCATTCCAAAAAGAGCGCATGCTTGTCCCCAAACGTGTCGTACAGACTCTGGCGACCAATTTCCATGGTGTCGAGAAGGTCCTTCATGGAGGTACCTTCGTAACCCTTCAGCCTGAACATATCGATCGCTCGCTGAAGAG
>JABMOI010000204.1 GCA_013204185.1 bacterium
CATTACACGTCCGCTATGCTTGATCTTACATATATCAGAGAAAACGCTGACCTCGTTAAAAAGGCAATTGTCAATAAAAACACGGGAAGCCCAGATCTAGTTGATTCGGTTCTTGAGTTAGATGAAGCGTGGCGAAACGTCACGACCAAATTGCAAGAGATTCAAACTGCTGCAAACGCCGAAGCCAAGAAAATTGGCGAGATGATGAAGGCAGGCAAAAAGGATGAAGCTCAGGCAGTTATTGCTGAGAATGCCCGTCTTAAACAAGTTCAGAAAGACCTTGAAGAAGATCAGCGTAAAGCTGCCGAGTCGTTGGAGGCCATTCTCTTAGAAATCCCCAACGTACCCCACCCTTCTGTACCAGTTGGAAAAACTCCAGAAGACAATGTGGTTGCCTTCGAGTGGGGCGAGAAACCCACATTTGATTTTGACGCTGTCCCTCACTGGGACCTACTTGATAAGTACGATTTAGCTGATTTCGATCGTGGCTCCAAGGTTGCTGGCGCAGGTTTTCCGTTTTATAAAGGCGCTGGTGCACGTTTTCAGCGCTCCCTCATCAACTTTTTCCTCAATGAAGCCGTCGACGCTGGGTACACGGAGATTGGAGCGCCGCTAGTAGTGAACCAAGACTCTGCGCGTGGAACAGGTCAGTTGCCGGACAAAGAGGACTTGATGTATGAAGCGGTACGAGACGGTTTGTACTTGATTCCAACTGCTGAAGTACCTGTCACCAACCTGCACCGAGACGAGATCCTTTCTGAGTCTGAGCTTCCCATCAAATACTGTGCGTACACGCCGTGCTTTCGCAGAGAAGCAGGCTCGTATGGTAAGGACGTTCGTGGCTTAAACAGACTCCATCAATTCGACAAGATTGAGCTCGTCCACTTCGTTCGACCAGAAACCAGTTACGATGCATTGGAGGAGCTTCGCTCTCATGCCGAGAAATTGCTTCAACTCCTCGGCTTGCCCTACCGCCGGCTACTGATGTGTACCGGAGACATGGGGTTTACCCAAGCGAAGAAATACGATTTGGAAGTGTGGAGTGCTGGCCAAAAGCGGTGGCTTGAGGTTTCTTCCATCTCCAATTTCGAAACCTTCCAGGCACGTCGAATGAAAATAAGATACCGGCCTATATCGGATGGAAAAGCCCAAATCATCCACACATTGAACGGTAGCGGTTTAGCACTACCTCGTATCGTGGCTGCCTTGTTGGAAAATTATCAGCAAGCAGATGGATCAATTTCTATCCCTGAAGTTCTTCAACCTTACTTCGGTTCGGCTTCCATCAACTCAGAAAACACCTGAGTTTCCAGGCTCGTTTCGGAAATGGTATCGTCTCCTGGAAATTGCTTGATGTTCTCTTTTTGGATCGATTTCCCGGTTCCTTTCGAGCTCGGTGAGCTTTCGTGTATATAGTACAGGTTGTTTGGAAGCGAATCGTTGAACTCGCGGGCCACAACTGCTGCTCGTTTCATGCTTTCGTCTGCATTCGTTCGTAGCTCAGCTAGTTGAGCTTGGACTCGCAATTCCAACAGATCGAATCCATGTTCAAAGAATGATCGGTCTCGGTCCAATAATGGATCCTTCGATGAAATCTGGTGATCCATTTTCGACATCATCGCAGTCATTGCAAAAATGAACGTCGCTGAATCAGATAGTCGAGCTTGAACGGCTTGGCGTACTACAATTTGCTCTTTGTGCCACTTCGACGCCATCTTGAACAAATGCGCGTGCTGCTGAATCATTTTCGACAGTCTACGAGCATATGGCTGTAGCTCCTGAGCAGAAGGTTTAATTTCTGGAGCAGAAGGAACGTACCCTAGAAACAGTTCTAGAGAAAGCGGAATGGCTCGCTTTAACACCTTGGGCCGCAGCATATTAGGCAGAATGCGCGAGATGTTTTGACCAAACGATTCGTCGGTGTCCCAAGCTAAAGCTTGCTGAATTCCCATCATTTGTTCGGCCAGTTGCTTACCGCCGTATCCAAAAATGAAGGGTTGCATCACTTCATTTGAACCTTCTACAATGCGATGAATTCGGTTGTCTCTCCAAAGCCGCTCCAATTCATTCTCGGTCATGTAACCTTCGCCGCCCATGATTTCCAGCGCGTCGTCAATCACTTCCCAGCCGAGCTGTGAACAGAAGACCTTGGTCATGGCTGTTTCCACCATGATGTCTTTATCTCCGCGGTCCAACATCCCGGTCATCATATACAGGAGTGAATCCATTGCATAGTTATATGCATACATCCTTGCGATGCGTTGCTGTACTAACTCAAATTCCGCCAAAGGACGCTCGAATTGGTAGCGTGTTTGAACCCATTTCGTCGACTGATTGGCTGCGCGAACAGCTGCTCCTGCAATTCCTGCAGAAAGTGTACACCTGCCATAATTGAGGCAGGTTAACGCAACGATAAGTCCCCTACCCTCTTGATGGAGCAGATTTTCGCGCGGAACGCGCACATCGGTAAACTTAATTCTGGCCTGCCATGTCCCTCGAATACCTGTTTTGGATCGATTTTTTTCAAAGACATCGATTCCGTCCATGTCCGGAGTGCAAATCAGAGCAGTCACTTTATCCTTGCCGCCCATGTTTTGCTTGGCCATCACGGTGAACATACCGCTCAATGCGCCCGACGTACTCCACTTCTTTTCACCGTTCAAGATGAAGTATTTTCCATCCTCACTCACCGTGCAGCGCGTTTCTTGACCGGCGGCATCGGATCCGACTTGAGGTTCTGAAAGACAGAAAGCAGACAGATACTTGCGAGCTACCTTTGGCAGATACTCCTTTTTTTGATCTTCATTGCCAAAGAGCATGATGGCCTTACAACCAATGGACTGGTGAGCAGACACCATTACCGAGGTTGAACCGCAATACGACCCTATCATCGATAGAACTCGATTGTAACTAGAAATTCCAAGCCCTAGGCCTCCAAATTCCTCTGGTACGGTCATTCCCATAACGCCGAGTTCGAACAGCCTCTGAATAGCCCATTCTGGGATGTATTCATCCTGATCAATTTCAATGGACGGATGTTCGTCTCTTAGATATGCTTCCAGTTTGTTGAGCAGCGTATCGCATTTTGCCCTCTCCTCTCGTGTCTCCACCGGATACGGGAACATCAACTCACTTCTAAAGCGCCCCCAGAACATGTTTTTGGCAAATCCCATGGTCTCCGGTTCGGGTCCCATCATGCGCTCAATGTCCTCGATCATTTTGCGATCTTGTTCGGACACATTCTTCAGATTTAATTTATCGATAGACATGGCACGCTCGGCGGTTGTTGCTATACGGGGGGTATATAAAAGGGCTTATTTAGCGTGTTTATGGCGAAAAAGACCGCTAGTTCCTTGCTCAAATCCCCGAAAGTGAAAACAGGTGAACAGTGTTAACCTAATGGTGCATAACACCTGCCTTCATCGGTATATTGAAGCTGTTTTTCGTCTGTTTCATCGTTGATTTAAAAACTTGTGAATGTTTCTTTTAGTTCAAAACTAGCTGCTCTTCGACTTAAAAAGTCCTCCGTATTGTGCGTTGGCTTGGACCCGGACCCTTCTAAGATCCCGGTCCATCTATTAACGGATTCGACGCTAAGCTCGGCCGTCGTCCGTTTTTGCACGTCTATTATCGAGGCTACAGAGACTGTTGCGGTAGCCTACAAGATTAACTTCGCATTCTTTGAAGCGCTGGGAGATTCCGGCATGAGCGCGCTGAGAGAGGTGCTTCAGGCTATTCCTGAGACCAGCCTATCGATTGCGGACGCAAAGCGAGGTGACATCGGTAATTCGGCTTCTTTCTATGCTCAATCGGTGTATGAAGACCTCGGGTTTGACAGCATTACGCTGAGCCCATATATGGGCAAGGACTCAATCACTCCATTTTTATCCTTCGCCAATACCTGCAGTTTTGTCTTGGCTCGAACGTCCAACCCGGGAGGAGCAGACTTTCAGAATATGATGGTTGATGGCAAGCCCCTGTACATTCACGTCGCATCAAAAGTCGAACAATGGGCACGCGAATGCCAAGGAGAAGGTGGTTTGGTGGTCGGAGCAACCGATATAGAAAGCATGGTTCACTTAAGGACTTCTTTCCCTAAAGCACCGTTTCTAATTCCAGGCGTCGGCTCGCAAGGTGGATCGGCAAAGGATGTGATGGACGCCGCAGGAAGCGGTCCCGTTCTCATAAATAGCAGCCGCGCAATCATTTATGCTTCCTCTGGACCCGATTTCGCCAAGCGAGCTTCGGAAGTAGCCCACCAAACGCAGCAGGACCTTGGATCATGATCGTACGATTAGTCCATCTCACTATAAGAGCGGATCAAGTTGACGCCTTCCTGAAGCTATTTGAGCGATCTAAACACAAAATCAAAGCCTCTCCGGGATGCCTACATCTTGAACTGATCGGGGAAACAGACCAGCCACATAAGCTCTCAACACTTAGCCGTTGGGACAGCGTTTCTGCATTAGACGAATATCGAAACTCTGACTTCTTCAGGGAAACTTGGGCTCTTTCTAAAACGATGTTCGCAGATCGCGCCCTCGCTCAAAGTTACCAGGTTGTCAGTGAGATAGATTGAGCCCAATTCTGGCACTGCGCCCGGCGGACGGAAGGCCAAGCTGAGGAAGCGTTAGCGAATCAAACACATTGTCTGCACCGATGTATGCTTCAACAAAGACGGCTTTTACTCTGAAATAATGAGATTTGGCGACTCTAATATTTACTTCGGTGGATCTTGGTAAAGAAACCTGGTCGTTATTCGGCATCAAACCGTAGGCAGACCCTAAATGCCGAATGCTTGATGAAACGCGTAAATCACGCATCAAACTAAAGGCTACGTTAAGCGTCGCCATGACTTCTGGCTTTTCAGTTAAATGTCTTTGAGTGTTCCCAGAAAGTGCTACAGGGCGCAACCACGTTCCGTTTCCGTCCACCGAAAGACGACTTGTCGGACGAAACGCCCCTGACAATTCTATTCCCCAAACGCGAGAACCATCTAGGTTTACACGCCTTCTCTTGCGAACTCCGTCTATTACGATGTTCTCCTGATCAATTGCACCGACCGTTCTCTGAACAAATCCTGTTAGCTCTAGGGCGGCACGCTCGCTGCTCCTACGAAGGCCTATCTCCCCTAACCACACTCGTTCTCCTTTCAGATCCGGATTCAAAACAAACCGATTTAAAGCCACGCCGTACAGCTCCCGAAGCGTTGGGAAACGGGCTTTACTGCCCCCGTTCAATACCACTTGCAAGCGGTCAGACACCCTGAAATCCGCCTCAAGATTAAGACTCCAATCCATCAGTGCTGGCTGAGCAGGCTTGTCAAACGTATCGGGGGTACTCATTCCGTCCAGGGACGCCCCGATTAACCATTTTCCTTTTAGTTGATTGGGAATCGCTATTTCCGCGCCCACCGAATACAATACGTTTCGATACGTTGACTCAGGTATCGAGTTTTGCGCAAAATCGACCAATTCAATGTCTTTTTGGGCGTGCGATGTTGTGGATACAAAGCCGATACCTCGAAAAGTTACTTGATGAGGTTTCCATTCCGCCACAGCCCTAAGGCCTGCGCTCAAGTCTAAATCTTCCTGGCGAAATGTTGCCTTTTCATAGGAATCCGAATCGTATTGGCTGATATGCTGTTGAAATCTCGAGACCCAAACAGTTGAAAACAAGTGGAATGGATAAACGCGAGAAGCGCCATTTACAATGGCCATCGTGTTGCGCCACACTGGATAACGCCAGTAGCGAACTGATTCAACGCTGGGATCTACGTGGCTTTCTGGCGAGACTCCCTTTTCAGAATCGGCATGAAACACGGTGACTCCCAAAGACTTGTGGTCGTCTTCTATATCCCACCGTCCATAAACGGTAGAAGATGCTTTATCCGAGTTGGTTCGAATATCACCGTCCTGACTAAACGGTAGGTCTGCGCCCTGAGGAACGCGCACACCGTCGGATCGGGAAATCGTACCCCCTACGAGCGTCGATACATTTCCCTTCTTCTGTGCAAACATCACCTTTGCGGCGCGCGAGCTAGGCTCACCGAACTGGATGTTGGCTTCACGAATAGAAGAATTTCCAGAAAGGGACCTGCTGTTTAGATTTACCGCGCCCCCAACCACGTTCGGACCGTAAGCAGAACTCACGGCTCCCCTTTCTAATGTAATGCCCCCCAACACGTTGGCAGGTATCATGCTAAGATCTACCCGATTGTCCCAACCTACATTTAGAGGTGCTCCATCCAGAAATATGGCTACCTGCCTCTCTCCTGCTGCCCGGACATAAACTAGTGTTTCGCCTCTCGAGTTGGTTTGCAAATGTGCGGACGGAAGGAGGCTAAGAACACCAGCCACATCGGGCTTATCCTGTTTTGCTAACTCGGCAAGGCCTATCCGAAATAGGCGCTGAGCTACGTCCGCATGACGAACTTCTCCCCCGATAACTATTTCGGAGAGATCATAACTCACAAGCGAGTCCGGCTCTTCCTGTCCGAAAACACTCAAAGGTAAAAACAACAATAGCAGCACAGCACTGCCAATTCCCCAACACTTTTCAAACAACATATTGTTTTTTTTGAGCTTACTTAAACTACTGTTCCATCTGGAAGGCAAGCATTTTTAGGAATGACAATGATGCCGTCCCTGATAAAATAATTTTCCCCGTCAGCCCGATCCGCTCCGGCTTCATTTGTGATCACACAATTCTTTCCAATACTCACATTCCGATCAATTATAGCTTTCTTAATGATTGTCCCGTCGCCAATGCCGGGTTCCGCAGGCCCCTCTATGGTTTCTCTTTGACTTTGATCATGCCACCTGAAGTAGTCAGCTCCCATCAAAATGGTGTCCTCAAGGTGGACATTGTCTCCGATAAATGATCGGATTCCAACGATTGAATTTTTAATCGTGGATTTGCCAATCACGCTTGCTTCAGAAATAATGGCATGGTCAATCACAGCAGAATTAATCTTTGCAGGCTGAAGCATCCTCGCGTTAGTGTAGATAGGCATCTGAGGATTGTACAAGTCAAATGGCGGTTTGTGACCTGCAAGCATCAAATTTGCGTCGAAAAACGACCGAACCGTTCCGATATCGCTCCAATAGCCCTCAAACGCGTAACTCACCACTTTGTGAGTCTTCATTGCTGAAGGAATAATTTGCTTTCCGAAATCGTGCTCATGTTCGTGCGTTTGGAGTAATTCCTGTAAAACGCCTGTAGAGAAGATGTAAATCCCCATGGAGGCCAAGAAGACGCGTCCTTGGCCTTTCATTTCTTCTGAAACTAAGCTCCGTTTACCCTCTAATTCGTTGGCTGGGGGTTTTTCGTAAAATTCAGTGATTCTACCGCTATCATCTGTCTTTAAAATGCCAAAACCAGGCGCGTCATCTGCTGTGACAGGAATAGACGCAATCGTAATATCTGCGCCCGATTCCTCATGTCTTTTCAGCATCTTGCGATAGTCCATCGTGTAGAGCTGATCACCGGACAAAATGAGGACATGTTCGTATCGATACTGCTGGACGTGCAGCATGCTCTGTCTAACTGCGTCCGCCGTTCCTTGAAACCATTCTTTGGAAGCTGGAGTCTGTTCGGCGGCCAGAATACTTACAAAACCACCACCATAC
>JABMOI010000205.1 GCA_013204185.1 bacterium
GGAGATGTATTGGTTTCTGCCAATCAGTTGATCAACGAGGAAGAAGCTCGCTCAATTGCTGAGACTTCTATTGAACACGTTGAAATTCGCTCGGTCCTAACATGTGAATCTCGCCGCGGAGCATGTGCGCTTTGTTACGGTCGTAACTTGGGTACCAACCGAATGGTTGAAGCAGGTGAAGCCGTTGGCGTTATCGCTGCTCAGTCAGTTGGGGAGCCTGGTACACAGCTTACGCTTCGTACCTTCCACATTGGTGGTACCGCGAGCCGTATCTCTGCTGAAAGCACGGTTCAAACTAAGTTTTCGGGTAAGGTTGTATTCGAAAACCTTCGTACGGTAGAATATGACTCTGGCGAAGAAACGAAAGACGTAGTGCTTTCTCGTCAGGGTGAGATCAAAATTGTCGATCCAAAAGATGGCAACCGCCAGCTTATTGTTCACCTCATTCCTTACGGAGCCGAAGTTTTGGTTGCCGATGGGGATATGGTTGAGAAAGGCGCTGTGCTAGCCGCTTGGGATCCGTACAACTCAGTCATTATGTCTGAGTTTGCAGGGACAGTAGGTTACCAGGATATCATTGAAGGGGTTACCTTCCGTGAAGAGTCTGACGAACAAACTGGGTACAAGGAAAAAGTTGTTATTGACACGCGTGAGCGCTCAATGACACCTGCTATCTTGATTAAAGGCAAAGACGGTACAGAGCGTGAATATCCGCTTCCTGTTCGAGCCCGTATCCAGGTAGACGCTAAGTCGAAAGTACAAGCCGGTCGAATTCTGGTTAAAATTCCTCGTCAGTCCGCCAAAACCAGGGACATTACGGGTGGTTTGCCGCGAGTTACTGAGCTTTTCGAAGCGCGTACTCCTTCAGATCCAGCAAAAGTTAGCGAGATCGATGGCGTAGTAACATTCGGTGGTCGTAAGCGTGGTTCTCAGGAAGTGATTGTGACGAGCCGTGATGGAACTGAGTCGAAAACGTACTTAGTATCCATGACAAAGCACCTTCTCGTTCATGAGAATGACTTTGTACGCGCCGGTGCTCCACTTTCAGACGGACAGGTTGCTCCACATGACATCCTAGCGATCATGGGACCTCGTGCCGTTCAGGAATACTTGGTAAACGAGATTCAGGAAGTGTACCGTTTGCAGGGTGTGACCATCAACGACAAACACATTGAATGTATCGTCCGTCAGATGATGCAAAAAGTGCGCGTGTTGGATGCTGGTGATACCAACCTCTTGGAAGACAACGACGTAGATCGTTTCGTGCTTGAGGAAATGAACGACAACCTTTATGACCGTTTCGTGGTCACCGATCCAGGTGATTCCGACTTGGGTATCGGGGAAGTTGTAGATCGCAGACGTCTACGTGAAGTGAATTCAGAAATGAAGCGTCAGGATAAACGTGAAGCAACAGTTCGTGATGCACAGCCTGCTGTTGCTGAGCCTGTTCTTCTTGGAATTACCCAGGCGGCTCTTGCTACAGACTCGTTTATATCTGCTGCTTCCTTCCAGGAAACAACAAAAGTGCTTACAGAAGCATCTATTGCTGGCAAATCCGATCCGCTCTACGGACTCAAAGAAAACGTTATTGTGGGTGCGCTTATTCCGGCTGGTACCGGACAGCGTCAATTCCGCAATATCGCGGTTGGGTCTCAGAAAGAGCTTGATGAACTTCAAGCGGAACTGAGTGGAGATGGAGCAACAGCTGGAGTTGAAACTCCGTGACGTTAGAGGCGAGAGGCTTGGTTTTTAACCGACGTTCGCCAGATTTTGAGTTGATGTAACAAACTCAAGGTTCGAAATACTGAAGGCCGCGGGTGTTAGGTGATTTATGATCACCCAACACCCGCGGCCTTCTTCGTTCTTATTGGATCCTTAACATGCTTCCTGCATCCGTGAGGCGAACTCAACGTACAGTGCTTTTTTACTTGATATACCTTGATGCTTAAAGAGATTTACATAACATTTGGCGGCGTGGGCGCATTTTTTATCGCCATTGCCATGTGTCTTGTTGCCCTTTCTTGGTGGCTTGCCATCACTGGAACGGTGATGCGCAGTATGGTGCAGTGGAAAAAAGCGAGCCTCCTGTTTCTGCTTTCCGTTGCGCCACCAGCTAGCATTGGCGTTTTGATTGCTTTTTTGATTAATGACCGGAAACTGGCCACGATTGCAGCAACAGCTCGCGCCAAAAACATCGGATTTCCTAAGGGCAGATAGGTTCATAGAAGAACCCCATTCTTGGATATTTATACTTAGTTTATGATCAAAACTAAAAACTAGGTATGGCCAAAAAACTTCGTATTGGCATCATTGGGACGGGGATGATGGCCGCTTCACATGCCGCCTCTTTTAGCCGAATTCCCGATGTTCATGTGGTCGCTTGTTGCGACGTTCGAGAGGAAGTGGCAAAAGAATTTGGCGTTGCGCACAATATTCCCTCCGTTTACGTCACTTATGAGGCTCTTCTCGCGCATCCTGGCTTAGACGCAGTTGCCATTGTTACGCCTGACCGCTTTCACCACGACATAGCGATAGCCGCAGCAAGAGCCGGAAAACATATCCTGTGCGAAAAACCATTGTCCATCTCTGTTGATTTCGCGGATGAAATGAAAAGCGAGGCGGAAAAAGCTGGCGTCGTAGCGATGGTCAATCTTTCGTACAGAAAGTCTTCTGCGCTGTACGCCGCCGAACGACTCATATCCGCGGGTAAGCTCGGTGAAATTAGGCATGTCCGGGCCCACTACTTGCAATCATGGCTTGTCTCGAATGCATGGGGAGATTGGAAAACAGGGCCCCAATGGCTTTGGCGTCTCTCCGAAGCACATGGAAGTTTAGGCGTGCTAGGCGATGTAGGAGTACATCTGTTGGATTTTGCAACGTATCCAGTTGGCCGACTGCGCGATATTCATTGCACCCTTCAGACCTTCGAAAAGAACAAAGGCAATCGGGTAGGAGAGTATCAACTAGATGCGAACGACTCCGCAAGTATGACAGGCACGTTCGAAGATGGAGCCATGGGCGTGTTTCAAACGACCCGCTGGTCCACTGGGAATCTCAACACGATAGAACTCTCTGTCCACGGCTCCCATGGAGCACTCTCAATCAACCTAGATACATCGTTTGCTGAACTGAATGTCTGCTTAGGAGCAGATGTTCATAAAGCTCGCTGGAAAACACGTACACTTGCGCCTGGAAAATCAGTGTACGAGATGTTCGTCCAATCTATTCGGCGCGCGGGAAAAGCAGGAGGCGCGCTTTCCAAGGGGATTCCAGATTTTGCTAGGGGAACGGAAGTTCAAGCCATGTTGGAAGCGGCTTTCAAATCTTCGGGCAGCGGTCAGCGAGAAACGATTCTCTATTCGTGACGCTCACGTCAGGGAGGCTTTCGATCGGCAAGACTTGAGGTAGTTCAATGAATTGATTTGGCCTTCAATTTCTGTTTCGCCAAAAAAAACGGGGTCGTGCCACCCTTCGATATCAATGTTTCCAGCATAGTTGTGAGCCGCCAGAATAGAAAAAACGGTAGTCCAATCTGCGTCTCCAAGGCCCGGGAAACGATGAAAGAATGCCGGCTTATTCCCGTGGATACCGTGCTTTTTAATCACGTCGTGATGTACGTTCGCGCATTTGCCGTGGACGTGTAGTACGCGGTCCACCCAATATGGAAGTTGAGCCATCGGATCAATCAGGTTGATCATTTGATGGCAGGTCTCCCATTCCAGCCCAATGTTTTGATGAGGGAGGGCTTCAAATAACAATTCCCACGCGTCGGGGCCGTGTGCAAGATTCCAATCGCCGCACTTCCATGTCCCGCCCATCGCACAATTTTCCAGCGCCAGGCTAACTCCCTTTTTGGCAGCTCTATCTGCAAGAGGGCCAAAAACCCGCTGATACGCTGGAATAGAATCTGGAATGGCGCTGTTTCGAAGGCGTCCAGTAAAACCTGATACAATGGAAGCGCCGAATAGAGGAGCCGCGTCAATTGCTTTTTCAAGTCCTGTGCGTGTCAAACCCGCCATTTCATCCTCTTCCAAAGGATTTCCATATACCCCGACGGAGGAAATGGGTATTCCAAGCGGGTCAAGCAAGGTTCGAACTTCGTCGGCAAGCTTGGCTAGGTCTTTATCACCCAGGTGCTGCCAGAAAGTGAGTTGGAAGCTTTCAAATCCTTGGGGGATGAGCTCGGCCATATAGTTAACGGGGTTTGGAATAAGTCCGTCAACCATCGTTCCCACAGCAATGCGTTTCCCTGTCATTTGATCGCTCTAAGCTTAGTTGGATTCGTTCAGCCGTTAGTTGGATTCATTCAGGCCTTAGTTGGATTCGTTCAGCCCTTAGTTGGATTCATTCAGGCAGTGAATCCCAATGGCAGACACAATTTCGCGCTGAAACGTGCCTCCTGTCGGCAAATTGAGTAGTTCATTCTTAACAATTAACGTGGAAGAACCTCCACCGTCTAGATTCATCGCGTTAACCGCACCTATCTCTTTCATCAATCCGGCAAGCTCGGTCAAAGAAACTCCGCGACTATTTCGTTGGCGTCCATCAACAATCATCAAAAGGAGGTTACCGTCGGCATCAACGCCTGCAGCCGTACGCGGGTGTGTATCAGGAATGGTTGTTCCAAAAAAGGCTTCCTGATCCACTGTGATTTGTGAGGAGCCGTTTACTAACAAAGCTGGGCCGGCTTCAATCGCATCCCGAACGCTCCAAACTTTCGCGCTATCAGCATCGGCTTCTAGCCCAGGCGTGCCGGGAGCATTGGAAATGGGCGCATCCCAAATAAAGGCAGATTCGTCTGAGGAAGACACCCAACCAATTTCAGGTTGGTTTAACTCGTTAAACCCGATAGCGGAACGCAGGACAGGATATCTGATATCGTCCTTGTAAATGCCTGGCGTTGCACCATGCACGAACTCACCATCGGCAATTAACAGCCCAATATGCGAATACTGATTGTTTAACTCCTTGAAATAGCCCCCATTCACGACAACGCAGGCTCCCACTTGCTGGGCAAACTCAACCGCCGATTGCCGACCATCTGAATCATTTGATGAGAGAACTTCAATATCTATGTCTGCCGATGTAGGGTCAATGCGCAGATACCAAGCTCTGAGGGGTAGGTCATCGTCTTCACCTTCCCAAACCTCGATGGCAGCTGGCAATTTCATTTCATTGTTGTCCAACTGTTTCCAGCCCATGTTCATGAGCGTCTCACCAGATGTAGGAGGCGCTTGCCTACACGCAGACATCGTCCCTAAGAGCAGAAAGAGGGCCGCGATCAAGGCCATACCAAACTGGGAAAAAGAGGTCTTTGGTCTCACGAGCTGAACGGTTGGTTTATTTAATGACAGAAATTGACTCTGGGAAAGTACGGCCTTTTTTCGTAACTCAATCTTTACTTTCCCGTGCAAACCAATTCTGCATTTCAATTGTCCAATAGTTGAACCCGACAGAAATGAACGAACGCGATTTTGAATTAATTCAATCAGCAAAAGCAGGCGACAATCGCGCTTTTGATGAGCTGATCCGCCTGTACGACAAGCGGATACTGCACATTGCGTATGGAATTATGGGAAACATGCAGGATGCCTACGATGCGTACCAAGATGGGGTGATCCGCGCATATAGAAAACTTCCCTCGTTCCGTTTTGAAAGTTCTTTTAGCACGTGGCTAACCCGAATTGTTATCAATCAGGCATTAAACATGAAGAAAAAAAGGCGCTTAAAGCAATTTCTTTCCTTCGCACAGCCTGAAATGTTGCCTTCGGAAGCATTTGAATCGGGGTTACCCGGTCCAGATGAGGTGTACGTGAATGGAGAACTATCTGCTGAGCTCGAACGCGGAATGCAAACGCTTTCAGATCGCGAACGGACGGTTTTTGTCTTGAAACACCAGCACGGATACAAGCTCCGAGAAATAGCAGTGATGATCGACTGCGCCGAAGGGACGGTCAAAAACTATTTGTTTAGGGCCACACGCAAGTTGCGGGATGAGCTTGCTGACTCTGAGCCGACCTACAAAACCCAGGCGGCAGCCAATTGAAAAGGAAGAGATATGAGTAAGCGTTGTTCACATAGTCAAGACGATTTGATTCTCCATTATTATGGAGAACTGGAAGAGTCTGAATCTGCAGTTATTGAGGCCCGCATTGTGATATGTGATGGGTGCAAGGCTGCTTATGATTCATTAGTCCAACTGGAGAATACCCTACCTCGAACGCCCTCGGTGAGCCTCAGTGATGAGGTTCTCGAGTCTATCAGACAAAGCACCGGAGCTCGGGTGCGCGCTCTGTCTGAAAAGAAAAGTAGCTCGTACAGCTTGATTCCCGGCTTCAAACGTGGTCCTCAGTGGGCTATGGTTGCAGCAAGTGTAGCATTAGCGTTTATGGTGGGCCGTAGTTCAATTGAGCCGGGAGTATTTTCGGATGCATTGCCCCTTGAGGCTCCATCTAGAATTTCCGCGATTGACTATGATGCCGCTCAGGGAATGGTTCAGATTCAGTATGAACAGAGTTCGATGGGACAAATTAACGGAGGCATTCATGACAATGAGATCCAGACCTTGTTAGGATCTGCAATTTTAGATGATGAAAATCCGGCTGGGCGTTTGAGAGCTGCACAGATTCTGTCTGCCTCCAGTTTTTTGGAAATTCAACCCGATCAAAAATTGATCGATGCGTTTCAAGCCGTATTGGCCTCGGAACGAAATCCCGGAATTCGTCTTCAGATTGTTAAAGCACTTCAGGCCATATTCGTGAGAATACCCATTTCAGAGGAGCTAAAGGCTCAATTATTTGAGTTGCTGATTTCTGATCCGAATACAGCAGTCCGCTTAGAAGTGCTGGACCTACTCACTCAAAGTGAACGCACTTCAATTGAACTGAAGGCCATTTTAGAAGCCGCACAATCGGATATGAATCCGTTAATTCGCAGAAGGGCGGAAGAGGCCCTGGGCGGCTTTCAAACAGCTGATCTTTTGGAAGATATCAAATGACGCGAAATAGAAATGATAGCAGTAGAGTGCAGCGCAGGGGCCAATTAGGGCAACTGAATGGGGTAGATCCTGCTAGCAAATGTAGGCAGTCAAACCACGTTTGGATTAGCCTGTTGACTCTCGCTATGTGGCTCTTTTTAATTGCCCCGCCCGTGCATGCTCAGCGTATTGAGGGAAGTCCAGGAAATTGGAGATTAACCACTCAGCACGATACAGATGCCCAGGGCGCTTCGGATTTTCTGATCCGCAATATGGTGGGAAATATTGTAGTCAAAGGAACGACCGGGTCTCGAATTTCTGTAGTTGAAAAAATTACGTCCCAAGCAAATTCTGAACCTGTGGGACTTCAGCGCGATCGAAAAGCTGCTCTGTCGTTTGTGCGAACAGGCAACACCATTGAATTGGTTCGCCTTGGCGAGGATGGTGGTTCGCATACAGCGGTGTACGAGGTCTCGATTCCTGCGCGTTTGATGGTGCATGTAGATATTGCATCCGGGAATGTAGAAGTGGCCGAGGTGCAAGCCGACGTAAGAATTGAAACAGGCGCTGGCAACGTTGGATTGAAAAACGTGCAAGGCAGAACTTCCGTCCGCTCGGGATCCGGCAATATCGAACTTGCAGGACTCAAACAGTTTGCCACGATTCATACGGGCGCTGGAAATGTGACGGCAATCGATCTCGATTCAGGGATAGATGTGACTACCGGAGGCGGAAACGTAACAGCGCGCGGTATTGGTGGCAATTTGAAAGTGGTCACTGCCGGCGGAGCGTTGCGCGCCATAGATATAAGCGGAAACGCCATCCTATTCACATCGGGTGGAAATATTACGGCTACCCGCGTCCAAGGAAGACTGGAAGCCTCGTCCTCAGGTGGAGAAATTGAAGCACTCGATATTGGAGGAAGAACCGTATTGAGCACGAATGGAGGCGGAATACGAGCTGAAAATATTGCTGGTACGTTTCGCGCTGAAACCATGGCCGGAGACGTCGTGCTGAAGAACATGAAAAATGCCTTTGATATCATTGCCGAAGTCGGAAATGTGTCGGTATTCCTTGACGAGGCATCGTTTCTCAACTCCAACGACGCATCAATTGAAGGGGGATATGGAAATATTACCATCCAGCTTCCCAAGGAAATCAAGGGCTCCATTTCTGCCATTGTTACGGAAAGCGGATCTGTGGTTTTTAACAGCCCTGGTTCGGGCGCACAGATCACCAGAGAAAGACCGACATCGAGAGGTGAGCAGGTTCGCAAGGCGTCCTATTCGTTCGGTCAGGAAGGGGGGAGAATTAGCGTGAGCACTCGAAGCGGCCAAATCACGATCTCCCAGAAGTAGGGCCTCGTTCTTGTAACACAAAAGCAGGGACCCACGTAATGCAGATATTCAATTCCAAGAGGGACAAAATGACGAATCTTACTCGAACTATTAAACTATTGGCTTGTGCTTCGCTAGCTGTCTTCTTTGTGACGACAACAGCGTTTGCCCAAGAAACGATTTCAAAAAAATTCGACGTGCAAGAAGGCGGAACGCTTGAACTAGATATTGACTATGGCACGATCCATATTGAGCCATCATCAGGCAAAACGGTGTCGGTCGATCTCATTCGTCGCATCAAAGGCGTATCCGGGGCAGAGGAATCTGAGATCCTAGATCATCACGAGTTCAAAATCGAACAACGCGGATCTGACGTCTACGTAGAATCGCGCTTTGATCGTGATTCGGACGGAAGCGGGGCTTGGCGCAAGTGGAAAAACGATTCTCGATTTTCACTTGAGGTGAATATTTCGGTGCCAGAAGTATACAATGTAGAGTTTACCACCGGTGCTGGAAATATTACGATTGCAGACCTCGAAGGCACCATTCGTGGGAAAACAGGCGCCGGCAATGTGATCCTCGGTGATATCCTTGGAGGCATCGATATTTCCTCAGGTGCAGGTAATATTGAGGTAGATGGCGCCCGAGGATACGTTTATGCAAACTCTGGGGCAGGAAATATTACGCTGGACAACATAGAAGGCACATTGGATATTAAAACGGGTGCTGGAAATGTGGTTGCTACGATCACTAACCGGTTAGATGGTGAATCCGAACTGAAATCTGGGGCTGGAAACGTTACCGTTTATCTTGAAGCAGGTGTTGGGGCCAACGTAGATGGTCAGGCCAGTATTGGTAGTGCCAAGACGGACTATGACTTAGACGTAAAAGGGAAATGGATGTCCAAGTCCTTTTCAGGAAAAGTAAATGGCGGCGGTCCTTCTTTGTCCTTGCACAGCGGAGTTGGGAATGTGACCCTACGGAAATTGTAGGCTTGCTGCTCAACTAGCGACGCAAAATTATTGTACCTATTATGAGAGGGCGCGACTTTGTCGCGCCCTCTCTTGTTTTGCGTGGGATCCTTCCTCGAGCTTAACAGTGTTAACTTTACTCAAGTACTTTTCCAGTCACCTGAAAGATTATGCTCAAGGACCCTGAAACTGGATTGCAGCGGCTCATTTTAGATACAGCGCGGCAGCTATTGACGTCAGTCGGGTATGCCCAAGTCTCCATGCGAAAAATCGCAAACAAGATCGGGTACAGTGCAACTAGTATTTATCTCTACTATGGCAACAAAGATGAATTAGTCCACGCACTGATTGATGAAGGGGTAGACCTCTTGTACCAAGACCTTTACGACGCAGACCAGGCGGGGTTGTCTCCTGAGGAACGCCTAGAAAAAATGTGCAGAGCCTACATTCGGTTTGGCCTCGAAAAGCCAGAGTATTATGAGATAATGTACATTTTGCACCCCGAATACATTAAAAGGTATCCGGCGGAGAAGTTTAGGAAAGCACGACGTAATCTAGAATTGATAGCCAGTGCGATTGCAGCGGCCATTGATGCTTCTCAATTTGAAGCGATGGACTCGATGCTGAGTGCCAATCTCGTATGGGCTCAACTTCACGGGGTGGTAACGTTGCTTGGATCCGAACGTGTCGACAAACGAATTCCGGAACAGGAATTGATTGAAGCTACTGTTCATCAGATTATTCGCTCATTTCGAATTACCCCCTCAGGGGTTGAGGTCTAAACATGGGCGAAAAGAAAAATATTGCCAAGAATGTTGGAAAGGAGTCGTGGTTGGGTAGAACGCTGCCTGCTTTGATCTATCACACGAAAGCTGTTTTGCCAAATGAAGCGGCCTTTGTTCAGTGGGATTCGAAAGATTGGAAGCCCTTCTCAACCGATCAGTTTATCGATGCTTCCGAAGAGTTTGCCCTTGGGCTGCTTGAAATAGGCCTTTCGCCAGGAGACAGGGTCGCTTTGTATCTGGAAAGCGACGTCTACTTTTGTCTTTCCGATATGGGATGCTTGATGGCGGGTCTCGTGAATGTCCCCATCTATTTAACTAATTCCCCTGAAACCATTGAATACGTTCTAGGCCACGCAGACGCACATGCTATCATCGTTTCCGACCGTGAGAGGCTATCTGAATTAGAAGATGTGATTCGAGACGGCGCGGCCATTCACACCATTATTATGGTAGATGCCAAGGGCGCATCGGAACGGCCTTCTAGTATGTCAGAGACTATTCAACTGGTTTCGCTAGACGAAATCAGAGAAAAGGGCAGAGGTAAATTAGCTCAAGATTCAGCCATTGGAAGGGAGCTATCCGACAAGATTGAGCCTAGCGATTTGGCCACCATAATCTACACGAGCGGAACGACAGGGCGTCCCAAGGGGGTCATGTTAACGCATGAAAACATTAGTTCGAATGCCCTCATGGCGTACGCTGGGATGGTAGGCTATCGCTCGGGGCAAGGCGGAGAAACCATGCTTTCTTTTCTGCCGCTGACGCATGTTTTTGCTCGGACACTCTACTACGGAGCATTGGCTCACGGGACAAGCATTTATTTTTCTCATCCAGATCGGTTGGTAGACGACTTAAGCCATATTCATCCGACTATTTTGCCAACCGTTCCGCGTGTTTTGGAGAAAGTATATGCTCGGATCATAGCCAGGACCGAAGCGATGTCGGGCCTGAGCGGAAAAATAGCACGGTGGGGGCTTTCTAGGGCGCAATCGGCGAAAAAAGGGACGGCTGGCGTATTCCATAAAACGGCCGATCAATTCGTCTACAAAAAATGGCGTTCCATTCTGGGTGGAAACATACGTTTTGTAATTAGCGGAGGAGCCGCTCTCAATTCAGATATTGCCCATGTGTTTAAACAAGCTGGAATTGAGATTCTTCAGGGTTATGGCCTAACTGAAACGAGCCCTGTCATTGCCTTTAATAGACCGAACGCCAACCGCCTAGGTACCGTAGGTCAGCCTTTGGAATGGGTAGAAGTTAAACTTGCTGAAGACGGTGAAATCTTAACCCGTGGGCCACACATCATGGCCGGATATTTTAAAGACCCAGAGCGAACACGTGAGGCCATTGATCAGGACGGCTGGTTTAGTACAGGAGATATTGGGCAACTGAGTGAAGATGGGTTTTTAACGATAACTGATCGGAAAAAAGACTTGTTCAAATTGTCCACGGGCAAATATGTGATGCCGCAGCCGCTGGAAAATAAGCTTTCATCAGAAGCCATAATTGATCAGTCGGTTGTCATCGGGGATGGACATAAGTTCGCTGCGGCTCTGATTTTCCCCAACCCGGAGCATCTTCGCATATTAGGTCGAACGCTTGGTTTGCCAGCAGATACGCCGCTAAAAGATTTGTGCACAAACGAGAAGGTCATCGAACAAGTGGCCCTCCTTGTTGATCGTGCAAATGACGGTCTACCGCATTGGTCTACGATCAAACGATTCAGCATCGTGCCGGGAGAGCTTACCGTGGAAAACGAATTGCTTACTCCAACATTGAAAGTTAAAAGAGCGGCTGTAAAAGCGCGCTTTTTAAGCGAAATTAAGGCACTGTATCAGGACGAAAATGCCGATGATTTACAGGACACTACACCATGACAGAAACGCACAGTTCGAGCCCAATTCCAATTTTTAGACGCATCGCCGTCCTCGGCGCTGGTACCATGGGCGCGCAGATTGCGGCTCATTTTGCCAATGCGGGACTCCGTGTGGAGCTACTGGATATCCCTGGGAAGGGGCAAAACAGGAATGAAATTGTTGAGGGCGCTTTCAAACGAATGACAGGCCTGAAGCCCAACCCCTTGTACTCCGCTTCCGCCGCATCTCGCATACGCCTGGGCAATTTTGACGATCACCTGGACCGACTGAAAGACGTGGATTGGGTAGTTGAAGCAGTAGTTGAGCGGCTCGATATTAAAACAGCCTTATTTGAGCGGGTAGAAGCCGTTATTTCCGAACACACCATCGTTTCTACGAACACGAGCGGAATCCCAATTCACAAAATTGCTTCCGAGCGAAGCCCTTCCTTCCAAACACGGTTTTTGGGGACCCATTTTTTCAATCCACCTCGATATCTGAAACTGTGCGAAGTCATTGCCGGAGAGCACACAGAAACCGGCGTTGTGAAAGCTGTTTCGGAGTTTGTGCGTGTTCATCTTGGCAAAGGCGTCGTTCTAGCGAAAGACTCTCCGTATTTCATCGGAAATCGGATTGGTATTTTCGCGATGCTGTTAGCCATGAATGAAAGGAGCGCGTTTGGCTTTTCTATGGAAGAAGTGGATCAGCTCACAGGGGCTCTAGTCGGGCATTCCAAATCTGCAACCTTCCGCACGGCGGATGTCGTTGGATTGGATGTCATGAAAGCGGTGGTCTCGAATTTGTATGAATCGGTTCCAGAGGACGAATCAAGAGAGGTATTCGCCGTTCCAGCCGAATTAAATACGCTGATCGAAGCCGGTAATTTAGGAGCGAAATCCAAAGCTGGATATTACAAGAAGGTCGGAAAAGACATCCTTTCGCATAATGCGGAAACAGGGACCTATGAACCACCTGTTGCGCTCCGTTTGGAGAGCTTGTCTGACATTGCCAAAGAAAAGGATCTCGCTTCGAGGCTTAATCTCTTATTCGACAGTGAATCCTCGGTGGGCGAATCATTTAGGAGAACCACGCTTGGAACGCTCGCTTACGCCGCTCGAAGAATTCCAGAAGTCTCTGAAAGCCCTGAAGAAGTAGATAATGCCATAAAATGGGGCTTCGGATGGGAGATGGGGCCATTTGAGATCTGGGATGCCATCGGAAAGGATCGTGTGATTCAAGGAATGAAGACGCTATCCTTGGAGTTGCCCGGCTGGATTCACGATATGAGTTCGGACTCTTTCTACTCTGCTGGATTGGTCTATTCACCCGCTTCGAAGAAGCCGGTTAGCCGGCGCGTACACGCGGACGAGTCCATAGTCGCACCGCCATTTGATGTTCTCTACGAAAGCGAACATACTGTGTTGGCTCGAGTGGCTGAAGACGTTGCCGTCTTGGAATTCAAATCCAAGGCGAATACGCTCGGAAATGGAGTGGTCGCAGACATTGTTCGATCCGTCAGGTTGGTAGAGAATACGGCCTCTCTTGCAGGCTTAGTCGTCGCAAATAGAGGATCCAACTTTTCAGTGGGAGCCAACTTAGCGGAAGTTGGAATGGCCTTGATGGCTGGCAAAGTCGCTATGATAGAAGCAGCTGTGCGCCAATTTCAAATGGCCATGGAGGTCGTCAGAAACAGCACCAAGCCAGTTGTGGTGGTGGGCCATGGTAGGGTATTGGGTGGAGCGACCGAGCTTATGCTCTCTAGCCGAAGTCCAATGGCCGTTGCAGAAACGTACATGGGGTTGGTTGAGTTGGGAGTAGGACTGATTCCGGCAGGAACGGGTTGCCTACGACTTATGGAACAGGCTTCTATGAAAGCTGCAAATGGTTTCCCGAGTGAAGTGCAAGCGCATCTCGCCAAGTCGTTCCAACAAGTAGCTACCGCAGCTGTGTCGACCAGCGCAGCCGAGGCGCAACAAATGGGCTATTTGCCTCACCATGTTCACGTCATAATGCGCGAAGAAAGAAGGTTTGCCGTTGCCATCAGAGAAGTCAAACGGCTTAGCGAGCAAGGTTACCTTCCTACGTCGGATCCAGAAACAGTTCACGTTTTAGGGGCTCCTGCTCGAGCTGCGTTTGAGTCCATGGCGTTCCAAATGCACCAAGGGAAGTACATTTCCGACTACGATTTGGAGTTGGTAAACAAATTGGCCTACGTGATGACAGGAGGAGACCTTCCCGGAGACGCGCACGTACCAAGAGCCTACATTTTGAAGTTGGAACGAGAGGTCTTTATGGAATTGCTAACTCAGAAAAAGACACAAGATCGTATTCGTCACATTCTTGAAACGGGAAGTCCCCTTCGGAATTAAGCGGAACTAAGCTGAATTAAACCCAGTCGTTGAACATGATGCAATCCAA
Organism: bacterium; assembly: GCA_013204185.1. Lineage (GTDB taxonomy): Bacteria > Bacteroidota > Rhodothermia > Rhodothermales > UBA10348 > UBA10348. The sequence continues at coordinate 14,344 of JABMOI010000205.1, forward strand.
ACCTGCTTACGTAGTTGATGCCGTCCGAAGCGCGGTTGGTCGCGCTGGAAAAGGATCACTCCGGGCCATGCGGCCCGAGGCAATGGGGGCTGAGGTTATTTCAGGGCTCCTCGACCGATATCCATCCATTGGGCATGACTTAATTGAAGACGTGCTCATAGGGTGCGCCATGCCAGAAGGGGCTCAAGGAATGAATCTAGGACGGCTCATTGCGCAGAAGGCAGGCCTACCTGATACCGTTCCAGGCGCTACAATCAACCGCTTTTGTTCATCTGGCTTGCAGACCATTGCCCTTGCGTCCCAATCTATTCAGGCCGGATATGCTGAAATAGTTATTGCAGGCGGGGTCGAGTCCATGAGTCTTGTACCCATGACTGGCTTCTACTACCAGCCAGATCCAGCGTTGATGAAGGCCAATCCCAATGTGTATGTATCTATGGGCAATACGGCTGAAAATGTAGCCGAAAAGTATGGCGTCTCTCGGGAAGATCAGGACCGGTTCTCCTTGGCATCGCACCAAAAAGCGATTCAAGCGAACGAATCAGGGGCATTCAAATCCGAAATCATTCCGTTAACTGTTCAACGCGTTGTCATATCGGGCGAAGAACGCGCAGAATCCACGGTTCAATTTCTACAGGATGAAGGTCCCCGGAAAGACTCAACTTATGAGGCCTTGGCTGGACTTAGGGCGGTATTCAGAAATGGAGGAACGGTGACTGCTGGTAATTCTTCTCAGATGTCCGATGGAGCTGCAGCAGCCCTTGTAGTGAGCGAACAGACGCTTAAACGGTTTGATCTGAAACCCAAAGCTCGGCTGGTTGCTTTTGCCGTAGGCGGAGTGGCGCCGGAGTTAATGGGCATTGGGCCGGTAGCAGCCGTGCCGAAAGCACTTAAAATGGCGGGTCTCAAGATAACGGACATTGGACTGGTTGAACTAAACGAGGCGTTCGCATCTCAGTCGTTGGCTGTTATCCGGGAGCTCGATATCGATCCATCCATTGTTAACGTGAATGGCGGGGCCATCGCTTTGGGCCATCCTCTGGGCTGTACTGGGGCCAAACTTACAGCTACCCTATTGTCTGAAATGATCCGCAGAAATGTGAGGTACGGCCTTTGTACCATGTGTATCGGTGGTGGCATGGGCGCTGCAGGAATCTTCGAAAATTGTACACTTTGACTTCTTAACTGTCGGGACGAATATGAACCTTCCATACTATGGCTTTTTCGAAACGCTAATCCCTTCTTGGGGCGTGACCCTCTTGTTGGTCCTCGCCATTTTGCACTTTGGATTTTACGGATACGGTATTCGCCGATGGCTGGCGGCTTCGGTCATATTCCTGTACGGTTATGGGGCAGGAACTGGATGGTGGATCGGTTGGGGAGTCGTAGCCTTGCTTTTTGGCCTACCATTTGTCCGGCAGATTCTAAGCCGGGGCGTAATGAAACTCATCGATGTGTTGAAATTTCTGCCCACGATTTCCAAAACGGAGCAAGAAGCTATTGATGCTGGAACGACTTGGGTCGAGGGCGAATTGTTTTCTGGCCGTCCTGATTTTAAGCGCATATACAGCGAAGCATATCCAGGCCTAACAGAAGAAGAGCAAGCTTTTATCGATGGGCCGGCGCAAGAAGTCTGCGACGCCACAGAGGATTGGGATGTTTTCCAACGTCGAGATCTATCCCCTGAGACATGGGAGTTACTCAAAAAGCATCGCTTCTTTGGAATGATTATCCCCAAAGAATATGGAGGGTTAGGATTTTCGGCTTCAGCCAATAGCGCTGTGGTTGGGAAAATGAGTTCGGCAAACGCCGTTTTGGGTATTACCGTCATGGTTCCAAATTCATTGGGGCCTGCCGAATTGCTCATACACTATGGAACGGAAGAGCAAAAAAACCTCTACCTACCTCGCCTCGCCTCTCACGAGGAAATCCCTGCATTTGCCCTAACCGAGCCTAACGCAGGTTCCGATGCAGGCGCCATGACATCGCACGGAGAAGTGTTCAAGGGAGAAGATGGCCGGCTTAAGATTCGCCTCAATTGGAGTAAACGCTATATCACGTTGGCTCCCATTTCAACTGTTCTTGGCTTGGCGTTTAAGCTTTATGATCCTGAAAACCTGTTAGGTAAAGGAAAAAGCTTGGGCGTCACGTGCGCCCTGATTCCGACCAGCCTTCCAGGAGTGGATAACACCCACCGCCACGACCCACTAAGCATTCCGTTTTACAACGGTCCTTCCTACGGCCACGATGTAGTGGTAGACCTTGAAAATGCAGTCATAGGCGGCGCGGCTGGCGTTGGCAGAGGATGGCGGATGCTGATGGAGTCATTGGCTGCCGGACGTGGTATCTCACTGCCTGCAGTGGGGACGTTTGGTACCAAAATGGTTGCGCGAGTGGCCGGTGCTCATGCGGTGGTTCGTAAACAATTTGGACTTTCTATTGGCAAGTTTGAGGGCATTGAAGAGCCACTAGCTCGAATTGGTGGATATGCATATCTGCTTGAAGCAGCTAGGAGATACACGAACGGGGGGCTCAATTCAGGCGCAAAGCCTGCCGTTGTTACCGCAATTATGAAATACAACTCAACAGAGTTGTTTCGGAAAGCGATTGACGATGGAATGGACATTTTGGGGGGCAATGCCATTTCGATGGGTCCTCGCAATGCCTTGGCTCACGCCTACATCAACACGCCAATCGGTATCACGGTTGAAGGAGCAAATATTCTTACGCGCACGCTCATCATCTTTGGGCAAGGCGCAATCCGCTCCCATCCGTTTGTGCTGCGTGAAATCAATGCCTTGTCGTCAAATGATGTAAAAGCCTTTGATTCGGCATTTTGGGGCCACATTGGAATGGTTGTCCAAAACATCTTTAGGTCAGTACTATTGTCGGTTTCTAGGGGACGCTTAGCCACATCGCCCGTGAGTGGAGTGGCTTCGAGGTATGTTAAGAAACTGGCGTGGGCGTCGGCTTCCTTTAGCATTCTGGCAGATTTGGCACTGGGACTCATGGGCGGAACGCTCAAAAGAAAGGAAATGATTACGGGGCGCTTCGCAGATATTTTCTCATGGATGTACCTGGCCTCCACTACGCTTGTTCGTTTTGAGGCAGAAGGACGCAAAAAAGAAGATGAGGCGCTGTTCGTCTATGCTATGGATACCGCGTTTCACCGAATGCAGATCGCTTTTGATGAACTGTTTAGTTCGCTACGACTCCCTGTCATTAGCTGGCTATTCCGCGGCCCGGTTGGAATGTGGTCGCGAATGAATCGGCTTTCTGGTCCGCCTAAAGACAGAGAAATACATAACATTGCGCGAATTTATCAAACTCCGGGCTCGCAACGGGACCGCTTGACAGACGGAATTTATATACCAGCATCTCCAGAAAGGCCAATAGGAAGACTGGACCGCGCCATGGTGGCTAGCTTAGCAGCAGACGAGTTTACTAGCATCATGAGATCAGCAGTTAAATCAGGAAATCTCCCCAGGGGGCCACTTGAATCTCAATTGGAAGCCGCACTGGCTACGAATCTGTTGACCTCTGAACAGGTCGAAAAGGTGCGATACGCCGAAAAACTAAGAGATGACGCGGTGCAAGTTGATTCGTTTGGACTAGACGAATATTTGAAGACCGCAGTCCATAATTGATGCTGAAATGGCACGCTTTTGTGCGATTGTGGAAAGCTTGGCGAGGAATTATCCGAAATGAACTGGTAATAGGCTCTAAAATATGCTATCTTAACCCTGTTAGAGCTAAGATAATGACTATTCCCTATTTCCAATGGCTACTCAATCGATGAATGACAGCTGGTCTCGTGTCGTCAACCAGATTAAATCTATCTGGGGCGAACAAGAATTTGCTGAGGAAGAAATGAAAAAAGCACGTGGGAGTCTTCCTAAAATGGTTGGACTCATTCACGAGAAAACCGGAGAGCCGAAACCGGAAATCACGATGAAAATCGCAGCGTTCTTGTAACCATCAACGCCAAGTCCGATTTTAAGAGCTCGGCCCTTCTGGGTCGAGCTCTTCTTTTTTGCTCTAGTTCCAAAGGCCGAACGCGGTCCACCTATCAATCAATAGCTGAAATCTGGATGAGTGAGTTTGCCCCAAATCGTTCTGTGGGATCGGAGGTCGATCCTGAAAAACAGAAGTACGTTACCCGATTGGCCGGATATCACGGGTTGCTGGAAGACTTAAACAGTAAAAGGTCCCTAATATTTGAGGGCGGTGGAAAAAAACGCCAACAGCGGGAGCACGAGCGCGGCAAGATGTTGGCCAGGGAGAGAATTGCAGCACTCGTAGATGCCGATTCAGAGTTTCAGGAGATCGGGACGTTTGTTGGAGAAGGCATGTACGAGGACGAAGGAGGATGTCCTTGCGGTGGAACGGTTATGGGAACAGGCCATGTAAGTGGTAAGCTATGCATGATCGTGGCAAATGATGCCACAGTAAAGGCGGGAGCATGGTTTCCGATCACGGCAAAGAAAAACTTAAGGGCGCAGGAAATAGCACTGGAGAATCGTCTCCCAATCATCTATTTGGTTGATTCTGCGGGCGTGTTCTTGCCGATGCAAGATGAGATATTTCCAGACAAGGAGCATTTTGGTCGCATATTTCGCAACAATGCCAAATTGTCCAGTATGGGTATTCCCCAAATAGCAGCCGTTATGGGTAGTTGCGTGGCAGGCGGAGCATATCTTCCTATCATGAGTGATGAAGCGCTTATTGTGGATGGTACTGGCTCTATTTATTTGGCCGGACCTTTCCTCGTAAAGGCCGCCATAGGAGAAGAAGTAGACTCCGAAACGTTGGGGGGAGCAGCAACTCACTCCGAAGTATCAGGAGTCACAGATTATAGACTTCCTGACGATGCTACGTGCCTGGCGACAATCAAAGATCTCGTAGCTCGCATGGCAGATTCGCCCAGAGCTTCTTTCAATAGAGTAAAGCCATCCCCTCCAAAGTTTTCAGCTGATGAATTACTCGGAATTATGCCGGTGAGCGGCTCTGAGCCCTACAACATGTTTGATGTCTTGGGCCGAATAATTGACGCGGATTCCTGGACTGAATACAAAGCAGGGTACGGAAAAACACTTCTCACCGGATATGCTCGGATCGATGGATGGAGTGTAGGTATCGTTGCCAATCAACGTGAGTTGGTGAAAGCTCGGGCGGGAGTAAAAGCGGGGACCGACGAACTTCAGGCTGGAGGCGTGATTTACTCTGATTCAGCGGATAAGGCAGCGCGCTTCATTATGAACTGCAATCAAAAGCAGATCCCCTTAGTCTTCTTGCAGGATGTTTCAGGGTTCATGGTTGGATCTCGCGCGGAACACGGCGGCATCATAAAGGACGGTGCAAAAATGGTCAATGCCGTGTCCAACTCGGTGGTGCCCAAGTTTACTGTAATCGTTGGTAACTCGTATGGGGCAGGTAACTACGCTATGTGCGGTAAGGCATATGATCCTCGCATGATTTGTGCTTGGCCTACTGCTCGAATTGCCGTGATGGGGGGCGCTCAAGCGGCGAAAACGTTGCTTCAGATCCAAAAAGCCAAGCGGGTACGTGCCGGAGAAGTTCTTTCCGATGAGGCCGAAAAAGCCCTGCTTGATGAGATTACAGCTCGTTACGATGCCCAAACGTCTCCCTATTATGCTGCATCAAGACTTTGGGTAGACGAAATTATTGAGCCAAGTCGAACTCGAGATTGGATTTCAAGGGGTATGGAGATTGCATCGCACAACCCAGAGATTGAGCCGTTTAACCCGGGAGTAATCCAAACCTAATCGTTTCGAACAACACATCTGCTCAGGGCACATTCAAAGAAGGACCATGACCACATCGATCTGGAAAAAAGAAGTAAGTTTGGAGCTCCTCAATAAGATGAGCGAGAACACCATGGTGGAGCGCATCGGTATTGTGTTCACCAACGTTGGCCCCGACTTTCTGGAGGCTAGCATGCCGGTCGATGGTCGCACCCAGCAGCCACTGGGCTTGCTCCATGGAGGCGCCTCAGCCGCACTAATCGAAACGCTTGGAAGTGTGGCGGCCACCCTTTCTGTTTCGGAAAACGAGTACTGTGTAGGTGTGGAAGTTAATGCCAATCACGTAAGGTCTGCTAGAGAAGGTCACGTTATCGGCACTGCGCGGTCCATACAACGCGGTTCTCGCATTCACGTATGGCAGGTTGAGATCAAGACACCAGAAGAAAAGCTGATATCAACGGGCAGAATTACGCTCGCTGTTTTGAGTAAAAAGGCTTCTGACCGCTAAAAGCTTCCGACCGTTAATGGCCTCAGACCGCTAATGTGCAGTTAAAAACTGCAGCGAAAACAGATTATCGCGATCCGTCCAAACCTGGTCAACCCTAAAACCTGCACGCTCGGCCATCTTTTCAAAAGCCGGTAGGGTGTACTTGTGGGAGTACTCGGTCAGGATGGATTCTCCGCGTGGAATGTGATACGCCGTGTCCCCAATTGAAAACTGGTGGTCCAATGTCGCATCTAAATACATTTCAATGCGGTTTTCAATAGAATTGTAGAGTGCTCGATGGCAAAAGCCACTGGCATTGATATTCGTTCCTAATCGAGTATTGATGTGGTGAATCATATTCAAATTGAACGCGGCGGTTACACCCATTGAATCGTTGTAGGCACGCTCCAAGATTCGTATGTCTTTGACTAGATCCACTCCGATAAGCAGACTCCCCCCAATTCCTATCGTCTCGTGAATTCGTTCCAGGAACCCCAGAGCGTGCTCCGGTTCGAAGTTACCGATGGTTGAGCCTGGAAAAAAAGCTACAGTGTGCGTTTCTGGGCTTCGGTTCAATCCAAGCTTAATATGCTGAGCATAGTCTGCACAAACCGGGAGCACGTTTAAGTCTGGAAATAGATGCTCCAAACGTTGTTGAGCTTCGAGAAGGTGTCCCTTTGAAATGTCTATTGGAATGTAGGCTTCGACTTTAGGTAGCGAATGCAATAGAAACTGAGTCTTGTTGCTGCTTCCACTTCCATACTCAATCAGTAATACCGACGAGCCGCATCGCTCGGTAATCTCATCAATGTTGTCCTCAAGAATGGCCGACTCCGTGCGGGTGGGATAGTACTCTTCCAATGTGCAGATCTGATCGAATAACTCGGAACCACGCTTATCATAAAACAGCTTTGGAGGAAGCTGCTTAGGGGAGCGTGAAAGGCCGGCTTCGACCGCCTCTTGAACAGCTTCAGAATCCGGATGAAGGTCCAGAAAAAGCTTTTTTGGCTCACTCATTCTACAATACGTTTTGCAAGCCTGCAGGATGAGAATTGCCATCTTGCGTGCGCAGGGAAGAAATTTCTATAGGTGGGGCGAATATGATCCGACGGGGTTGCACAAGATCCTCCCCTTAGCACGAACTGATTGGCCATAAACTTTCCGTTGTATTCGCCCAATGCTCCTTCGACTGGTTTATATCCCGGATACGGGGAGTAATGGCTATTTGTCCACTCCCAAGACGATCCGAACATGTGTATTAAAGCGGCTTCAGGGTCTTTCTGGCGAAAGTGCGGATAAAAGTTCAATTCATCAGAATAATGACCATGTTGTGCACCGGTCAAGAAAGAAGCGTGCTCCCACTCGAATTCCGTCGGAAGACGTGCTCCCATCCAGCGGGCAACGGCGTCCGCTTCGTAGTATGAAATATGAGTTACTGGGCTATTTAGGTCCAGCGGGCCTTTGCCATATAAAGTGAACTCAGACCAGCCCTCGTTTTCTGGTATCCAAAATAACGGATGGCTCCATCCTTCTAATTCCCTTAAAGCCCAACCGCTGCTAAGCCAAAGTAATTCGTTGGAATAGCCCCCTTCCTCAATAAAAGCGACCAACTCTTCGTTCGTAATAGGCCTGTTACCAAGGGCATAGCGCTCTAAAAACTGTCGGTGGGTAGGCTCCTCGTTGTCGTAACAAAAGGACTCCGCCGCGTGTCCAATGGGGACCACGCCTTCGGCAAATTCCATCCACTCAAATGAAGGACTTTGAATTGAAACGGGCTTTGAAGTGCCGTGATAGGCGGGAAGGAGAGGATTAGCAAACAACAAGTGGTGCACGTCTGTGACCATCAATTCCTGATGTTGTTGTTCATGATTTAAACCGACCTCCATCACCCGAACAACTTCTTCGCCAACGGAGGTAGACAGCAATTCACCGATGGCGTCGTCAACGGCCGTTCGATAGTCCCACACTTCAGACAGCGAGGGACGGGAAATAAGCCCGCGTCGGTCTCTCATAAAACGAGCGCCGGCTTGTACGTAATAAGAGTTGAAGAGATATGAATACGCATCATTTAGCGGTTCATACCCTTCTTTAAACGGTTTCAATACAAACGTCTCAAAGAACCACGTTGTGTGAGCCAAGTGCCACTTAATGGGGCTGGCATCTTCCATCGACTGCAGGATTTGATCTTCAACCGTCAACGGCGCACAAATATTTCTCGTTCGTTGTCGAATAGATGTGAATCGATCGAGCAGGGAAACCTTCATATTGTTATTATTGCGGGGTCATATAACGAACTGACGAAGTCGCTAAGATGGAGGAAATGTGTAAACGTTACAAACCTAGACCTCTTAGACTTGCTGAAATGAGAAAACGATTGACTAACCGATACGTGACCTTAGGAGTTCTGATCTCGATGTCTTGGGTGCTTGGTTGCCGCCACACTACGCCCGGCAATCAAGAAGCACGGACATCTGAGCTTAATAAGCAACTCCAATCCATTGAGGCCGGGTCCTACAAAGCCGGAGACACCCGGTCCATCAACATACCTGGAACCGACGTATCCATCAAGATGGTGTATGTGCCAGGAGGAGAATACACCATTGGAAGTCCAGCCGGCGAAGATGGTCGAACTGAAGATGAAGGGCCACAACGTGTTGTAACCATATCACCTTATTGGATCAGCCAATTTGAAGCCTCCGACGACGAATACTCGATTTTCAGATTCGCCGATCGGGATGCAGATACTACCGCTGTCGTAGGAGCCACGTATTCTGTTGACGGCGTATCGCGCCCTAGCCCGCCCTACGAAGATCCAGCGTTTGGACTGGGGGGATCCGGCAAACCTGCTGTCGGAATGACACAATGGGGAGCACTACACTTTGCACATTGGCTCACCGAAAAAACCGGGGTTTTCTTCAGGCTCCCTACAGAAGCTGAATGGGA
>JABMOI010000206.1 GCA_013204185.1 bacterium
GAACAACTCGAGGTAGCACCACGCTCTCCATAAACAACTTCATTTCATGAGGAACGCCAGGCAAAATGGCCAATAAAGAGCTTTCTGTTTCCTTGATCAGCGCCGGAGCTGAGCCGGCGGTGTTCATAATGGCCTCAAAACCAACGGGGACCAAAGCCTGACCAACATTTGATGGAGGCATTGGGATGCCCCTTCGATCATATCTACTCGTAACGGCAGCTAAAATGGAGTCGTCCTGAACGAGGGGAACGCCGAAGTATTCTGCCACCGTGACCTTGGTAATGTCGTCGTGGGTAGGGCCCAACCCTCCGGTCACAATGACAATAGCATGCTCTCTACACACCCGATCTAAGTTCGTTAGGATCTCACCTTTTGAATCTCCAACTGTGATATGCTGAGAAACATGTATCCCTAATCCAGTCAGTTCAGACCCAATCCAAGCCGCGTTTGTGTTGACGATCTGACCAATCAGTATTTCGTCTCCGATGGTTAGAATAGCCGCGGTCACTTTATTTTCCCCCTCTATCCTGAGACCAACGAGCCGGGTCTCTGTACCAAGCTTCGAGCGAAATGATTTCCGAATGTGTCAGCGTTCCAGAATGCTCGGCCTCTTGAATGAGAGTCGGAAAGTCTGAAAGCGTGTAAAGAGGCATTTTTGCGGCTTGAAAGGCATCCTGGGCGGCTTCCAATCCGTAGGTAAATATGGCCATAACGGCCGTCACTTCAACTCCTGCCTCGAAAAGAGGTGCAAGTACGGCTGTCGAAGACATGCCCGTTGACACGAGATCTTCAATCACAATGGCCTTCGCGCCCCTGGGTGCAAGTCCTTCAATTTGATTTCCCTTGCCATGTCCTTTGGCTGAGCTTCTGACGTAGGCCATGGGCAGTCCCATTCTTTGAGCAAGCCAAGCTGCATGAGGAATTCCGGCCGTTGCCGTTCCTACAATGACGTCACAAGGAAGATGCTCGCGACGAACTGTTTGCTCAAACGCCTCTGCAATGAGATCCCGAACGCTAGGGTATCCCAATGACAATCTATTGTCGCAATAAACGGGAGATAGCCTGCCTGAAGCCCAGGTAAATGGTTCTGAAGGTGAAAGGGACACGGCCCCAATTCTAAGTAATTCATTTGCGATCTGAGATCGCACCACACCATCTGAACTATCCATCAACCAATTCTTTGTTTTTAAAATAAACAGCTCCTGTATAGAGCGTAACTAACGTGACAACAACCAACGACCAAAAAATGACAGGACTAGAGAGCGTCGCTTGGCACCATTGACCCACGCTTCCGCCCACCTTTGAACCAGTCATTACGAGTAGCAGAGCGATCAAGAACGTAAGCTGAAACGTCGTTTTCCATTTGGCACCGTTGGACGTCTTGAGTGTCTGACCATTACGTTTCATGTATACGCGCAATGCAGTCACAGAAAGATCGCGGACTGCTATTAGGGCCACAAGCCACCACACGACGTGTTCAGGCATAATAAAAACAAGCGCTATGAAGGTGCCCAGAACGAGCACTTTATCGGCAATCGGATCCAAAAACTGTCCAAGTTTCGATTTTACAGCAAACTGCCTGGCCACTTTACCATCAGCCCAATCAGAAATGCTGGCAATAATAAACAACGCGCATGCCCAAGCCGTGGCAACAAGCGTGTCAAAGAATAGCAGGGTTAGCAAAATGGGTGTGACCACGATTCGTCCAATGGTCAACGCGTTAGGAATATGCTTCATGTCCGCAGATGTCTGAACCCGTAATATAGTTGACAGAATAATCTAGAACAGACCGACACGCGATTGTTGTCAAACAAAGTGTAATAGACCGACAGATCTCAATCAAACTGACAGAATGTCCGAAAAAGAGTTTCGGCATTGTTCTTGTATCCTAAAATGTGGGAAGCCAGCGGTGCTTCTGCATGACACTCTGACAAGAATGTCATTGATTTGCATCGAAAGTACATTGTAATTAACAGAAACGTCTTAGCCTCCATGGGAAAGATTATTGGTATTGACCTCGGAACCACCAACTCGGTTGTAGCCGTAATGGAAGGTGGTGAACCAGTGGTTATCACAAATGCCGAAGGAGCTCGCACTACACCATCTATCATAGCATTTAAGAAAGATGGCGAGCGCTTAGTAGGCGCCCCTGCCAAAAGGCAGGCTATTACAAACCCTCACCATACCATTTTTTCCATAAAGCGATTTATGGGACGAAAATTTGGTGAGGTAAAATCAGAAATGAAAACCGTGCCCTATGAAGTTGTCCAAGGAGACAATGATACCGCACGCGTTAAGATTGACGATAGAGTCTATACGCCTCAGGAACTGTCGGCAATGGTGCTTCAGAAATTGAAGCAAACAGCTGAAGATTACCTGGGAGAAAAAGTAACCGAAGCGGTGATTACCGTTCCTGCTTACTTTAATGATGCGCAACGCACGGCCACGAAAGAAGCCGGTGAAATTGCAGGCTTGTCTGTCAGGCGCATTATCAACGAGCCTACCGCGGCGGCGTTGGCTTATGGTTTGGATAATAAGCACGCTGAAGAAATTGTAGCCGTATTTGACCTTGGTGGTGGTACCTATGATATCTCCATTTTGGAACTCGGCGATGGCGTATTTGAAGTAAAATCGACCAGTGGGGACACGCACCTTGGTGGGGACGATTTTGACCAGCATCTGATTGATTGGATTGCCGACGAATTCAAGAAAGCTGAAGCAATTGATCTGCGTAAAGACGCGATGGCTTTGCAGCGGCTAAAAGAAGCGGCAGAAAAAGCAAAAGTTGAACTGTCGAGCTCAACTCAGACCACAATCAACCTTCCGTTTATTACGGCGACTCAGGATGGCCCAAAACACCTCACCTTAGACCTTTCTAGAGCTAAGTTTGAGCAATTGGTTGACGATTTGATTCAGCGCACGCTTCCTCCAATGGAAAAAGCACTGAAAGATGCCGGTGTTTCTAAAGCACAGGTCGATGAAGTGATCTTGGTTGGTGGCTCTTCAAGGATTCCTAAGATCCAGGAAGTTGTGGAGCAGTTCTTTGGCAAAAAAGCCAACAGATCGGTTAACCCTGATGAAGTTGTTGCCATTGGCGCAGCCATTCAAGGTGGTGTCCTTTCGGGCGACGTCTCTGACGTGCTTCTTCTCGATGTGACTCCCCTGAATTTGGGTATTGAAACACTTGGTGGAGTTTCTACGGCGCTGATCCAAGCAAATACAACCATCCCAACGAAGAAGAGCGAAACGTTCTCGACGGCGGCAGACAATCAGCCATCCGTTGAGATTCATGTGCTGCAAGGCGACCGCGCTATGGCGGCAGACAATCGTACGATTGGACGCTTCCATCTAGACGGAATCCCTCCTTCTCAGCGTGGTATGCCGCAGATTGAAGTTTCCTTCGATATTGATGCCAACGGAATATTGAGCGTCTCTGCCAAGGACAATGCAACAGGTAAAGAGCAATCGATTCGCATCGAAGCTTCTTCCGGGTTGTCTGATGCCGAAGTAGAAAAAATGCGGTCTGATGCCAAAGCTCATGCAGACGAAGACACCAAGAAAAAATCGGAAATCGAAAAATTCAATTCGGCCGATTCACTCATCTTCTCAACTGAAAAAAATCTGAAAGAGTACGGCGACAAGCTACCTGCAGATAAGAAGTCGAAGATTGAGGCGGCGCATGAGCGGCTTAAAGAAGCTCATAAAGAACGCAACGTAGAGGATCTAGACTCTGCTATGCAGCAGCTTAACGAAGCGTGGAATGACGCAAGTCAAGACTTGTACCAAGCTCAACAAGCAGCTGCTTCTGAAGGAGGAAGTCCTGACGAAACAAGCGAGCCAGCTTCTGAATCAGCTGAGGATAGTGAAGTTAAAGATGTTGATTACGAAGTGGTTGAAGACGAAGAAACCAAGTAATCAGCTTCCTTTGGATGTTCGATGCAAATGAACGTGGCGCGGATGCAAAAGCATCCGCGCCACGTTCCGTTTTGTACACCCCTTATTCGCTCGTTTAGTCTACAGATGCAAAAACTCGAGCAGCGGTTGTAAGCAATTCGTTGTTGAGTCGAACGCGGAAATCGGGATTGGTATACTGAAATTGAATGATTCCCGCAGAATCAACCACGAACACGCTAGGAGCGGGTAATAAGTAGTGGCTGTAGCCCGCCTCCTCTGCAAGATCCAAGCCGCCCTCCTTGTAGCGATCTATTGTTTCTTGCTCCACCTTGTAGGCAATTCCGTACGATGTTGAAACAGCCATTGTATTGTCAGAAAGCAGAGAAAAGGGTACATCCGGGCCAAGCGATCCTTCCGAAAGACGGGCAGGACTGTCTGCGCTCAAGAAGTACAAATCGTATCCCATCGCGACGAGCTCATCGTCCACTTCCTGAAGAGCGGCGAGTTGCCTGTTGCAATATGGGCACCACCCTCCTCTATAAAACACGAGAATGGCTCCTTGACGAAGAGAATAGGAGTCAAATCGGAAGTTTTCGCCCGTTGGCCGAAGGGCTTCAAAAGAGGGAGCTTTAGATCCTGGCAGAACCGGCGTTACTTCCCACGCTGTTTCAGCAACTCCCTTTGGCCCCTCTGATTCGAGATTCGAAGCATCAGGCTTACAGGCAGACAGGAGAACAAACAGGGCTAGGTAAAAGAATTTCACGATGTAAGCTTGATGGCAAATTGAATAACAACCTCTGGTTTGGTCAAGAGCGCACCAAACATGGCTGAGGGCGGGTCCATTTCATAATCACGCATATTCAGGTCAGTCTGCCCTGTGAAGGAATACAACCCAGCTTCATCTTGAGTCCGAGTTAGCCGAATTGTGACGGGGTTTGTGACGCCAGCCATACTTAATTCACCTTCGACGTCAAACGAATCGCCCTCCGAAGCCACCGCGCTCGACATCACAAATTCGATGTTCGGATTCTCGTCAGCTTCGAATGCGCCTCGCATCAACCGGTCCATGATGAGTGATTTTCCGCTTTTCATATTGGCGACTGCTATCGTGAATTGAGCAGAAGTAGGGACACCGTCGGCTAGTTCTACGGTGCCTTCAACCAATTCCGCTTTGACGGACCAATCAGACTTGTTGGAAGCGCCGTTAACGACTACGGTCGATTCATCAGATATTGTGTAGGCAGCCTGTGCCAACGCAAGGGTAGGCAAGCCAACCGTGAGAAAACTAACCGTTAGTACGGCAAACCACAGCGAAAAACGCTTCATATCAAAAAGAGGCAGAATGAAAAAATTAGTGCTCGTTTGCGAAACACCTTTCAACAAAGAAAGGATCCCACATTCTTTTTGAATGCATCCGAACTAGTTTTTATAACGCATCATCGTATCTTCATTGAGAAACTATTTCAGGGATTGGATTCAACGGATCCAATCTACCTCCTTCAACAATGTCGATTCCGGAAATGAAGAACAAAAGTGAGCAACCGTCCAACTCCGATTCACGTCGAGACTTCCTAAAGAAAGGCGCTTTGGCCGCAGGCGCCGTAATGGCCGGGGTTAAAACCAGTTCAGCCGCTTCGAAAGTGTACGGAGTACCTGCCAAGGGTAGCGTCTTAGGCGCAAACGACCGGCTAAATGTTGGGTTTATTGGTGTGGGTGGACAAGGCTTTACTCATGTCCAACAAGTAACTAATAGCAATTCCAAACTGGAAACCATCCACAATTATGATTTCAATGCTGTGGGTGTTGCGGGATGCGACTTGTATTCGGGTCGGCGCGATCGTGTGAAGGAACGATTGGAAAGCGTTCGTCAACAACGAAATCTGGGCGATTATAAAGTTCAGGCATACGAAGACCATCGTAAGTTGTTGGAAGACAAGGACATCGATGTAATTTTCATTGGCTCAGTGGATCACTGGCATTCCACGATTGCCATCGATGCGATGAATGCTGGGAAGCATGTTTATTGCGAAAAACCAATGACCCGGTACCTTGGTGAAGCATTTGACGTGTACGACACGGTGAAAAAAACCGGGTTGAAATTCCAAATTGGATCGCAGTACACGACGGAAGCCAAGTGGCATAAAGCCGGCGAATTGGTTCGTGCTGGCAAAATTGGCTACCCAACGTTTGCCCAGAATTCGTACATGAGGAACACTCCAGATGGAGAGTGGAATTATTACGGGTTGGAAGAAGGCGTTACGCCTCAGACGCTGGACTGGAATCACTGGCTAGGCAAAGTCAATAACAAGATTGACTTCAACCGTGAGCATTATCACCGCTGGAGAAAATACTATCCGTATTGCGCTGGTATTCTTGGCGACTTGTTGGCCCACATGATTCACCCCCTCATTATTGCCGCTGATGTCAAAGAACTGCCTAAGCGAGTCGTTTGTATCGGGAATAAAAAAGTTACGGACGCAACCGTTGGCCCAGACGACAGATCGGTAAATGACAACACACAGCTGTTGGTTGAATTCCCTTCTGGACTTTGCATGATGATTGCAGGCTCGACGGTTAACGAGCAGGGTGTTGGCCAGGTTATCAGGGGCTCAGAAGCCACACTTTACTTCGGTGGCAACTCGGTCGAACTGCGTCCGGAGCGGCCTTTTGCTGACTTGGTTGATCAGGAGAACTACGAAAACCTTGAGCCAGGTCCAGATATGGCGCCGCATGTTGGAAACTTGTTTGATTGTATCCGTAGTGGTAATGACACAAATGGAAACATTGACGTCGCCATTATTGCGCAGTCTATCATTC
>JABMOI010000207.1 GCA_013204185.1 bacterium
ATCGTCAAGGCATCATAGATCTGTTTTTCTGACTGCCTTGAGTCAGGTGGAAGAGCTACGTTCAAACGATACTTACCGCCCGAAGGTCACATTTAGTAGGACTTTTCGTCCATATCGCTTGACTTCAGCGTAATAATATGCCCTTGTTATCCATTGCGTTTCACCTCTTCCGCCAAATCAAACTCCTTTAAAACAACCCACGGATTAGAACCTTCTTGTTCAATTAGCGAAATGATATTGAAGGTGACTTCCAATTCGCCAAGCGAATACGTTGACTTAAATGAATCGTTTTGAACAGACTTTGGGTTGCGAGGATGAGCAAGAGTGATGTGAGGTAACTGTGGCTTTACGCTTGAAGAGTCGAGAATCTGGCACCTTAGGGCGTGAAAATTTTCCAGACCGCCGACACATGGCAATAAAACTCCATGACTAGAAAACCGTTGTGGCTCGCCGAATTCGAGAGTAATCGAGTGCCAACCCTCTCTCAAATCAGCAACAACCTTTCTTTCCATTGCAGATGGAAGCTCGTCTTCGCGACAAAGTGTTACATGAGCTGGGATCAGATTGGCCTGAACTGGATCTAGCTCATTGCGCAATTTTTCCAAAAGGGCAGCATTTGGAGGCGGAACGTACATACTGAGTTGTTTTCGCATAGACATTTCAAGTCCCGCTTTTGAATAATGCTCGCGATATAACGGCTGGCGGATTTACGGCGAGCGAGCACACGCCTTTCAGAAAGTAACTGTTTCAGACCAACTCAGTCAGTTGTGCGAGCCCGTAACATGCCCTTTTTATGAGTTGGGCTGATAAAACTCCAATTCAGATACTCATTGGGCCCTAATCCCGAGAAGACATCATACTTTTTATTGTTGTCACAACGAATGAGGTGAACCAGCCAGCCACGATTAGCACACCTGCTCCAACACCATATAACATGAATTCAATTGGCCATATACTATGACTTGTCGAGCCTAGAATCATTTCAAATATGGCCATAACTGGAAATAAGGACCATGCAAAAAGACCTCCTATCCAAAAACGCTTCGGGAACAGTGCGCCACCAGCGATGCCGAGAATCAGCATTAGGGGTAATGAAATCATTTGCAGACCATCAATCAGATTGTCGGCCGCGCTCCCTTCCAGAATACCAGCGTTTAGTGCCAATTTCCATGGAAGCCAAACGGCCATATAGCCCGCTACAGCAAATGCGAGAGCGACAAATTGTTCGCGTCTGTTAAGTATTATGTTCGTCATGTCGGCCTTTCTGTATTAAACAGGGTTCGCCATATTTGATGGCTTTTGAATAAGGCCGCTATCGGTCCCACATATATTTTGCTAGTTCACAACAAGATTCTCCCCAACTCACAACATAGATTATACGGCCCTGGGTGACTGATAGTGTGAGTGATAATCAAGGGGCCGTTGTGGCTAAGTCTAACTGACACAAGCCCATAAAGCAATATCTCGAGAGATGTCAGGGCGACGGGCGTGATATCGTTCGTCTGGATATCGCTGGTCGAAAGATCAGTCAAATGAGAGCAAACAATTCGTGATCTTCTGCAACAGCATACGCCTCATCCAGCAACCTCGACTACCTAACCTAACGCGCCTGAAAACCGCCAAAAGAGCGCACAAGCGCCTCAACACGCTCTTTACCCATGGATTGAAGCAGGGCAATGTTTCGCTCCGGGATTAATTCCGGATCTGGGAATGAGGCAATGGCCCGCTCTAGGCTTTCTTCCCGTAGGATATGCAGTACGGGAAAGGGCGAACGGTTGGTCGCGTTTTCAACATCGTCGGGCTCGGTCCCTGCAAACTGATAGTTTGGGTGAAAGCTTGCGACCTGATAGATTCCCTCCAACTCATTGTCTATCAACATGTTATCGACACCATCCAAGAACTGATTGTAGTCCCAAAAGTCCTCCAGTACCCAAGGATGAATAAGCAGGGTGGTTTCTATTTCAGGATGTGCCGTTAGCTCGTCGCATTCCTTTTGAAGAACGAGCAAGAGCTCATCCTCACTCCGCGCCTCAGAGACTACTAATCGCACGCGCTTCTGAACCCACTCTTTTCTAGCAAAAGGACAGAGGTTCAAGCCTATTACCATTTCTTCCAGCCAACGCGTTGTATCCTGGACAATGGATGAATGATCTAGCGATGGTTTGAGCAAGACAATAACCGGTTAGCGTGTTTCGTTTATGTAGAACACACGGGCCTAAAAAAACAAATGACGAAAACGAACAGTTCAGAAAAGGTACGACACGCGTTCGGGCTGTGCGGCCGAATATCGTCATTCTGTTTCTTTCTTGCACTGACATTGCTAGCAACTGCAACGAACCTTAATGCTCAGGATACGCAACTACCATTAGAGGATCGGGTGTTGTTGGGCGAAGCGTTTGCGCTCGCAGAAAACATGGGCGACTCCGTATGGGAGGCGTGGAGCGAGGTCCCATTCACGCTCCTTTTGGTCACTGAAGAGCAAGAATATCTCTTCAACCACGATAACCCTACCGACGATTTTATGGACCTTGGATTTGACTCCATGCTTCAAACCAATGTGTACGTGCGCCCTAATTCAGGTCGGTATTCAACAAGTTTCTTGGCTACGTTTCCAGCTATCAATGGCCAAAATACGGTGGTTATGGGACGGCCGGGCGCAACAGGGAAAACGTCAACTGAATGGGTCGTGACAGCATTGCATGAACATTTCCACCAACTCCAATTCAGCCAGCCGCACTACTGGGACCGCGTGGCGGCGCTCGATCTAAGCGGGGGCGACGAGTCGGGCATGTGGATGCTCAATTATCCCTATCCATACGAATCAGAACCCGTTCAAGCTGCCTTTCAAGAACTGGAATCTGCTTTGGCCGAAGCGCTTGAGACTCCCGACCTGTCCTCCCTCAAACTGGTTTCAGAGGCTCGTTTAGCCCTTCGCCAGCTCCTCTCAGCGCCTGAATATCGATATCAGTCGTTTCAATTGTGGCAAGAAGGAGTGGCTCGGTACACAGAAATCCGGGTGGCAGATTGGGCAGCCAAGAATCACTCCCCGAGCCCTGCTTTCCAGGTCCTCCCAGACTTCGAGCCGTACGAATCGGTCCATCTAGCGCTATTGAAATCCATTCACGACGAACTCCTTTCGCACAATGTTGCAGATATAGGGCGGGTCGCGTTCTACGCTTTTGGCGCCGCCGAGGCCCTTCTCCTGGACCATCAGGATTCTGCTTGGCGAGCGCATTACTTCGAAGACATGCCGTACTTAGAGTCTCACACCGTCAAGTTTTAATTCCAGACGCCTTCAATCACTTCTGCGTCGCCGCGGTACTCTGATTGCAGACCGTTCAAGAAATTGCGAAGCACTTGGTCCTTGCATTCCCTGAAGTGTTTGTGACCCGGCTTCCTGAAAAAGGCGCTGAGTTCGTGCTTGCTCATCCAAAAATCGACCCGCTGTAGCGTTTCCAGCACTTCTTCGGCCTTCAGGTTCAGCGCAATTTTGAGCTTCATAAAGACGATATTGTTCGTCAGTTTGCTCTCAGGCTCAGGCTGAGGTCCTTCTTTTCGCCCCCTTTTCTCGACAATGAGTCCGTTCAAAAACAGGGCGAGTTCTGTGTCCGTGCACTCCACATAACTTGGGTCGTCGTCCTTTTTAAGCCAAGCGCTTATTTGAGTCCGAGTTACCGTTTCCCCTGCATGAGCGAACAATTCAATCATTTTCGCATCATTGAAATCAAAAATAAACCGGACCCGGCGCATGATGTCGTTCGTGGTCATAACCGCAAAACCAAAAAAATTAACTAGTTAGTGAGGCAACCACTTCTATTTCGATGAGGAAGCCGTGGTGGAGATCGCGTGTGGGGACAATCGCTCGGGCTGGTTTATGATCCCCGAATACGCTTGCGTACACTGAATTTACCTGTCCCCACAATTCGATGTTGGCAATATACACGGTAGCCTTGATCACATTACCAAGTCCGCTACCCGCGGCAATCAAAACCGCCTCAACATTGCGCAAGGTCTGTTCTGTTTGCTCTTCGATCGAGCCAATCTTCTTTTCACCGGTGGCGGCATCTATTGGAAGTTGGCCCGAAACAAACACCAATTCGCCATGCACCATGGCCTGAGAATAATGTCCGGCAGGGATGGGAGCTGAAGTTGTTGTTATGGGCTTCATATCGTGTCTAAAATTGAGCGTGATATGTTGAAAGTACGCAACAAGGGGTTACTTGTGGGATTCTTTTGCCATTGGCATCGTATTCTGCGATACTTGATCGACTAAACCAATTTACGAATGATCGGCTCCACCCTTTCGCATTATCACATCGAGTCTGAACTAGGTCGCGGGGGCATGGGCATCGTGTACCGGGCCAAGGATACGAAGCTAAACCGTACGGTTGCGATTAAAGTACTGCCGAGCGCCGCGCTGGCCACGGAAGACGACCGGGCGCGCTTCTACCGCGAAGCTCAAGCAGCAGCTCAGCTCCACCATCCGAGCATCGCGACCATTTTTCAGATTGACGAAGCCGTTCCGAGCGATGCCCCCCACGGGACGCAGCCGTCACCCTTCATTGTCATGGAGTTCATCGAAGGCCAAACGCTGGAAGAGCGAATCAAAAAGGGGCCGTTGAAACTAAGTGAAGTCAATCAGATTGCGCAAGAAGTGGCTTCAGCTTTGGAGCTTGCGCATGCTAAAAAGATTGTCCACCGGGACATTAAGAGCGCAAACGTGATGCTGACCGCCAAGGGAAGCGCCAAGGTGCTAGACTTTGGGCTCGCCAAGACAGCCCAATCCACGCAGCTTACGCGGATGGGTTCCACCATGGGGACCGTCGCTTTTATGAGCCCAGAGCAAGCCCGTGGAGAAGAGGTCGATGGCCGGACTGACTTATGGGCGTTGGGAGTGGTTCTCTACGAAATGATATCTGGTCGCAACCCATTTGGCGGAGACTATGAACAAGCTGTGGTCTACTCCATTCTCAA
>JABMOI010000208.1 GCA_013204185.1 bacterium
CCCGGACCGAGTAACGGGGTCCTTCCATTCCAACGAGGCCGTAACCTCGCCCGACAGGTGTCTACTTTCCGGGGGCAACCTCATTTTGGCCATGGTATGAAATTGCAGGTGAAAACTTGACTTCACTTGAATATTAGAGATACAAAAACTGATCAACTCTTTCGACTATGTTCAGGGCACCTTAGTAGAAAAGTTAGTGCCCTACCATACCCGAATAAAAAGAGGACTCTGATTTAATTTTATGGTGCTCTTATTTCTTATTCTAAATATGAAAGGACAGTAATTCATCACTTTCTTCCACCGCGAAACGGTCTAGGTTCCAAATTATCTCGCTTAGAAAGTACGGTGACAGAGTCAAAAAAAGACACAGAAAACAATTCCTGCTGGGTGATCCCAAGTTTAAATGGGTCAGCCTGTCGCTCGAAATAGGGCTGATGAAGTACGTCTACAAGACTCTTCAGTTTTTCGATAGACGAAGTGCGCCTATGAAGTCCACCACCCCAAGCTGGCCAGTAGCTTGTGTGCAGGTCTTCTATGAAATACAAGCCTCCAAAGGTAAGTCTTGGCCATAAGCAACGCAGAGTTTCTATAACATCCCTAGAGTTATGAGAGCCATCATCAATTACGACGTCCACACCTGACATCTCATCAATTACCGAGTTCATAAAAGCGCAATCGGTCTGGGATCCAATCCTAACCTGCGCGTGAGTCCCGTTGTAGAGGGATGAATTAGGGTCAATATCAACTCCATAAATAACTGCATCAGATCCAAAATACTCACGCCACAACCCTAGTGAACCTCCCCGCCACACGCCGATTTCAAGGACTCTCAGGGGACGTCGCAATCCACTTTTTTCAGGGTGCGAAACTAGGGAATCGAGTTCTCTTGAGTAGATATCAAAGTAGTGCCACCACTTTAGAAAGGGTTCTCCATTCTGCCTCATCGCCATGCGAGTCAACGATGACAACTCATTCGAGGGCACCTTGTCCAGTACTTCGAAGTCATCGATCTTAACTGGAAGGGTACGAATAGAAGCGACTAAATCAGCGATTGAGAAACCTACTGGGAGTTGTAGTCGTTCCCGCAAAATTTGCGGTATTGATTTGAGCACTCGGTCTCCATTTCATTTGGACAGAGGTCAAGGTGACAGATGAGAACTCAAATCATGACACCTCGCCCAATGCCTGTTTACTCACCTAGATTGTACACTCAAACTATAACTCTTCATTACAAACTATAACTCTTCATTATGCACAACTGAATTGACATCTGGGTCCGGTGCACGATCAGGTGACAGTTTCGGTCACGCAGCCTGATTGACTGGTGTGGTGCTGATGGTCTCGAATTCCATTGGTGTCAATCGACCTAGGGAGTCTTATTGCAGGTCTGGAGGTGGTAGGTCCGTTCGATCCAGAGCACGATCGCGATTCGCAGTTCCTCGCGGGTGGTCCAGATTTGACGGTCTAGGACATTTTTTTGCAGCAAAGTGAAGAATCTTTCCATGGCGGCGTTGTCTCCTGCTGCTCCGAAAACTCGGATTCACATACGACGTACCGAAGCTACGAGTTGCACGATTTGCGTCTAGACTCCCAGCATGGGCGCATGGAGAGATAAGTCTTGGTACTTGTGGTTCGCGTTTGTGATTCCAGTAGGCATGATATTTATGCAGTCAACTTTCCCACTTGAACCGACATTCAAGGCTCAAAATATTTCTACGTGGATGGGTATAGTAGGAGCAATTCTGATATTCGTGCTCTGGTTTTTTTTCAGGAAGGCTGGACACAGAAGCCCAATGTTGTCTCTGGTATTACTTTTCCTCGTTCTCGCTTGGCTTTACCAGGACCTTCTACAGATGGCAGATGGATACACCTTTAATCACACCACATATTTGCTACCTGTGATATTAGTCCTTATCTACTTCAAAGTACCTTCAAAGGATCAATGGTTGGTTGCTGGTTTATTGCTCGGGTACGCCCTTGTCATCATAATGCTTATTTCCCTTATTTTTGGTGGTCATTTGGGTATTCCAAGTGGATTTGACGTGTCAGACAGAGGCCCATCTCGATTCCCAATTATTTCAGAAGTTTTTGGGATTGAAATGCGTTGGGGCGGGCCCTTTGACAGCGTGAATATTGTCACTCCTGCGGGTGCACTACTAGTGATGCTGGGTAGCCTTTATCACAAGTGGCATCGGGTGGCCTTTGTGGGTGTTGGCTTAGTTGTCCTTTTCCTTGGGCAAGCCAGAACCGCATATTTTGCATTGGCCTTTGCCCTGTTAATTTTACTCGTCGGAAGCAGATGGCTTGGACAGTTTCGATTCAGTTCCTTCATCAAATGGTCTCTTGTAACATGCTCGCTCGCAGTTGCGGCTTCCTACGTCTACATTTTTGATCCAACTATGGCTTTAAGGACGCCTGTTTGGAATGACTATTTGGGGCTGGCACAGGGTTCAGTCTTGCGGGGAGTCGGTTCAAGCGGTGTCGATTTGTACTTGTCGGAAATGGCGGTATCTAATCCGGAAAAGATTGTGCATAGTCACGGGCATAGTGTTTACATTGATGGCTTAATTCGATATGGAATCATCTGGCTGCTTCTAACGCTATCGATTTTTGCAGTGGCATTTTATGCGGTATGGAAAGCCCGGCATGGTTTCCTCAGTTCACGTGGTGTTGCAATTGTCTCTTTCGTATTTTTTGCAGGCCTCACGGAAACCATTTTTTCTTGGGCTTACGTAACGATCTATTTGTTGACTCTTGTCCTTATGGTTGGCCTTGCGGGTGGCCGCGAAGAACCAATATCCCGTCCCCTCACTGACACCGACAACCCTGACGGCCGCAAGAACGGTCAGCCCCTGATCCACCAAACGAAATAACTCAGCCGCACCTCATCATCAAAACGATGACTGCTCCCAAGCCTACCCATCAACACCAACACCCTTCACCAAAAATCAGGTGTTGCAACGACCGCTAGAA
>JABMOI010000209.1 GCA_013204185.1 bacterium
ACACCCATCGGAATGATGACATTCTGACAGTTTTGCGCCTGGCAGATGAATTTGGATTCAGAGTGGTGCTGCACCATGTTTCGGACGCCTGGAAAGTGGCTGACGAAATTGCGGCCGCCGGCGCCCCTGTTTCTTTGATTTCCGTCGACAGTCCTGGTGGCAAACTGGAAGCAAAGGACAACCACTTCAAGTCTGGACGAATTCTGGAAGAGGCCGGCGCACTGGTTGGTTTTCATACGGACGACGGAATCACCGATTCACGTTTCTTTCTGCGGCAGGCTGCTTTGGCAGTACGCGCAGGTATGAGTCGCGAAAAAGCGTTGTTCGGCATGACGCTGGCGGGCGCTCAAATGATTGACTTGGGAGGCCGCGTAGGCTCGCTCACGCCGGGCAAAGACGCTGACTTTATCATCCTTACCGGCGACCCGCTAAGCGTGTACACGCACGTTCAGGAAACGTGGATTGACGGGAAGCGGGTTTTTGACAGATCAAACGAAAAGGACCGCATGTATGCTACAGGCGGCTATGGAGCTAGCAACGATCAAGTGATGCACCTTCACATTCTCGAACAGGAGGCAGGTCAATGAGACGATTTTTATTTGCCCTCCTAGCCCTTTTGTTTTTGTCTCCTGATGCCGAGGCTCAAATTGCTGTCAAAGGCAAAATGGTTTATACGATGGCGGGCGACCCCATTGAAAATGGCGTGGTCCTTATTCGCGATGGCAAAATTGAGCGAGTGGGGCGGTTTGCCGTCCCCTCAGGCTACGAGGTTATCGAAGCCGCTGTCGTAACACCCGGGCTCATAGATGCGCACACGGTGGTCGGATTGGCCGGATACCTAAACCAGGCGGATGATCAGGATCAGGTGGAACGTTCTTCGCCCATGCAGCCTGAACTTCGAGCCATCGATGCCTACAATCCGCGTGAAGCGCTCGTCGAGTGGGTCCGTAGTTTCGGGGTTACAACCTTGCATACGGGCCACGGCCCAGGAGTTCTAGTATCCGGTCAAACCATGATCGTGAAGACGGTCGGCAACGACGTGGCGGAATCGGTCATCAATCCGGCTGCCATGGTCGCTGTTACACTCGGAGATGGAGGCCGTGCGACCACCGGTTCACCCGGAACGCGTTCCAAAATGATTGCTATGCTCCGCGGCGAGCTCCTAAAAGCGAAGGACTACGACCATGAAAAAGGTACCGACCTTCGAATGGAAGCGTTTAAAGCGGTTCTTGATGGCAAAATGCGCCTGCTCGTTACGGTCGAACGCTCCCACGATATCCTGACCACGCTGCGCCTAGCCGAGGAGTTCGGAATTAATATTGTGCTGGATTCAGCCTCGGAAGCCTATCTGGTGACCGACCAGATTAAGGCAGCTGGCGTCCCAGTGATTACCCACTCTACCATGGCACGGCACAGCGGCGAACGGGCAAATGCGACATTCGAGACAGCTTCCCGATTACGCGATGCAGGAATTCCGTTTGCGCTACAGAGTGGTTTTGAAGCGTACGTGCCTAAAACGCGAGTTATTCTTTTCGAAGCGGGCGTCGCAGCCGCCAACGGCCTCTCGTTCAGCGAGGCGCTTGCTTCAATTACGATAGACGCTGCTCGCTTGCTGGGTGTGGATGATCGGATTGGCTCGTTGGAAGTGGGTAAGGATGCGGATATCGCACTCTACGACGGCGATCCATTTGAATACACGACCCACGCCATCGGAGTGATTATTGATGGCAACGTGGTTAGCACAGAAGTTCGCTAGGTGGTACGCTAAGCGCCGGGGTTACCCCGAAGCGACGTCCCCACGACGTAGCCGCTGGCCCACGCCCATTGAAAATTGAACCCACCAATGGGTCCGTCTACATCACAGATTTCACCGCATAGAAATAGTCCCGGGCAATGTCGGGATTCCATCCGCTCTAGGAAAAGCTCGTTTAATGGCACGCCACCAGCGGTCACTTCGGCAAAGGTGTAGCCCCGATTCCCTGTTATATTAAGGCGCATTTCAGTGGACGCTTGAACAAGTTTCTTCCGTTCGATTCGCTGAAGTTGGTCTCCCATTACTTCTAAGTCGAGGTCGCAATAGGTGAACAGCATGTTTACCAACCGCTCCGCTAGGGAGGAGCTTCGTAGGTACCTACGTACTGATCTATGCCCGAGCGCCTGCAATTCAGCGTCAAGTTCGTTCGCCGTTTTGTCTGGGAGCCAGTTGATGGATAGGTAAGACCCCGAATCTTTGGACTTGGAATCCAAATAATAGCGGCTGATATCTAAAACAGACGGCCCGGAAAGGCCGAAATGCGTACACAAAGTCGAGTTCGTAAACTCGATGATGCGCTTTCCAGTGTTGGAATGAAGGCGTAGCGTGGTGGGAAGGGTTAATCCGCTCAACTGACAAATCGGATCAATTTTAGGCAAGTTTAGAGGGACCAACGCCGGAAACGTCTCGGTCACCTGATGCCCGAAAGAGCGAACAAAATCAAATCCCTTCCCGTCGGAGCCCGACTTAGGAAGACTTTTGCCTCCCGTCGCAAGAACGAGCTGTCCGCATTCCATTCGACCCCAGGCTCCCTCTACAAAAAACCCAGAAGAGGTTTGGCCCACGGCTTCAACTCGACGTGGAAACTGGATGCGAATGTTCGCTTCTTCTGCAGCCCTTAGCAGCGCATTGACTACATCCCTTGAACTGTCGGTGGTTGGAAATAGCTTTCCAGTTTCCTCGCGCTTTAGCTCTACTCCGAGTTCACTGAAGAATTGCGTGGTCTCGGGGACATCAAATTGCCTAAGCACCTTCGAGATCGCAGATTTGGTAGAGCCGGCGTACTTTTTTGGGTCAACCTCAAAGTGCGTGACGTTGCAGCGACCGCCACCGGCAACCAAAATTTTGGCTCCAAGCTTTCTAGCTCCATCCAGCAGGATTATTGACCGCCCAGGGTGAGTTCGACCAGCCCAAATGGCCGCCATCAACCCAGCCGCACCAGCACCCACGATCACAATGTCGTATTGGTTAATGTCGCATTGTTCTACGTGTATTTTGTTTTCCATTGGCCGCAGTTTGGATGATGATCCGTACGTAGCACAGACCAATCATTTCTAAAGGGCTGCTGCTTCTCGTTTTTTAACCCAGATATGAAGGATAGAAAACAAGACGATGAGAATCGCCGGAAAGATGACCATAGTGCCTAGTGTTGCTTGTCCTGCAGCAAGTTCCAATGCATCACCCGTAAGTCCAGCGGCGGCCGCTGCACCTCGGTCGGCATCAATCCAGCCACCGATGATGGGCTGGAAAATGGAAGAGGAAAACATACCAACCGCTCCGACGATGGACATGCCCAACGCGCCACTCTTTGGAATTTTATCGGCAACAAATCCAATCATATTTGGCCAGAAGTATGCGATACCAAGTGCATACACAATCGCAGCTACGTAGGCCATGGCCCCCGTTTGTGTACTGAACAGATAAACTCCAATGGTTGCTAAGACAGCTGAACCCAATAAAACACCGGTTTGACTGAATTTCCCGACAGCGTCGCCACCGAAATACCGTGCGACTGCCATGAGCCCGGTTACAAGTGCTAGAATCAGCATCGGCTGTGCTCCGCTACTTGATAGGATGAGGCCAACCCATTGTTGTGGACCAAACTCTGAAATAGCGGTCAAAGTCATGCAAGCAAAAATGAACAGAAAGAGAGGAGAGAGCATGGACTGGAAATTATTCGAGACCTGTGTAGACTCTTGCACTTTCGCTTCTGGGAATTTTTGTCCCCAGAAAAGCCATGCGTAAATAAGTGTTGGAATCAGGATAACCCAAATCTGGGCCTCCCAACTGAAGCTTGCGTCGGTCATAAACTTGGAGATGAGGCTACCAATCACAATTCCACCGGGAAACCACATGTGGAAGCGATTCATCATTTTGCTCATCTTCACACCTTCATAGGTGTCAGCGATCATCGGATTGCACGCCGCTTCGGTGCATCCGTTGCCAAGCCCGATCAACAGAGTCGATATCAACAGGCCGATGAAACTGCCTGAATAGATGGTCATAACAATTCCAACCGCGTGTGCGAAAAAAGCAAATTGCATGATCTTCCTTGGGCCAACCGTGTGGTAGACCAATCCGCCAATGACCATTGAAATGGGAAAACCCAAAAACCACATCGAGTTGATCCAGCCCAACTGTTCGGCGCTGAAACTCAATTCCGCACCGAGCTGACCCAGAATGCCGGCCCTGATACTGAACGAAAGTGCAGTGGTAATCAGCGCGAAACAGCTGCCGTAAAAAAGTCGCCGTTCAGTAGTCATGGTGGATACGGGGATGGGTGAAGGAGTGTAAAAACGAGCTCTCAGCTCAAAGTCAGACTAGCGCAAAATCTACACTATGGACAATCTGGTTCGCAACTAATTAGAACAACAAAATAATTTTTAAAAAATTTCAGGCATACTCCGGCCAAATTGAGAAAAGTCAGGGCATTCATATTCGACCCCGTCGATCATATGAAGTACACATTTTGAAACGCTGTGCTTGGAGCCGAACTTGTCCATGTGTTGCTTCGCTCCCCCACACCGCCAACAATTTTGATGATAAAGTTCTGTACCCCGCTTATCCCTGCTGTTACGGACGACCTTCAGTTGGTGGAGTTTGAGGTGGCACTCGAACCTGGGCCTACGACCTTGCAAACATGGTTAACTCTTCCGACCGGTGAGACCAGAGGAGCCTATTTTGTACACGTCGAAAAAATACAACCGAGCTTATAGCGACACCGTTGGTCGTGCGCCTCATTGGTTTACACTATTCAGCTCCATGTTATACCGGTAGCGAACCCTACTTCTCGGCGAGTAAAAGACGGAACTCACCTGCGTCGTATTCAATGGTCCCATCCTCGCTCAATACGCCTTCAAGAGTGCCTTCCTGGATGGAAGTAAATGCATCTCGAAGCTCAAGGAGCCGGATAGGATCGGCAGTAGGTGCATTGTGTGCTGGCAGGACGAGCGTCAGTTTCGGAACCAAAGACGCCAAACGCTCGACGGACGTTGAGTAGCTATCGCGATCCGTCTCGGGAAAGAATAGCCATATTGTACCCTCATAGAAAGAATCCCCGGTCCAGAGGTACCCTGCGTCAGAGTCAAACAGTGCGATTGAGTCCGGCGTGTGACCAGGTATTCCAATTATTTCTAGTTCACGACCTCCTAGATCGATCACATAACCATCCGTTACCTCTTGTGAAGCGGACCAAGCGTGGATCGAGTATTCGTCCTCGACCATGTCTGAAGAAAGAGGACCACACAGTGCCTCTGGCGCCAATTCACCTTTCACTCTCTCGTTCGGATATCCAGCTGCACGTTCCCGCGTGAAGTCGGTGTCCATGGCCAAAATCGAAGAAAAATCAGCATTGCCGCCGGTGTGATCCGGGTGAGTGTCAGAATTCAATACGACGATAGGTAGGTCTGTCAGTTGTTTAACGACCTCAGAAATCGACGAAATTCCCATTCCCGTATCAAAGAGAAGCGCCCTCTCCGTACCAAGAATTAGATATGACACCTTCTCTTGCCACTGCTTTGGTTCGTAAAGTGCAAAGACATCTTCGCCAACACCCCACACCTCGAACCAGTCTGAATCGACATCTATCCGTTCTAGAGATGCATATTGTACCCGTGGTAACTCGTCACACCACCCTGGAGAGATGGCATCAATTGAAGAAGTATCACTCAGACCAACTTGGTGACTACCCTCCGAAACGCACGAACTTAGAAGAATAGCGCAGACAACTGCACGCAATACTAATCTCATCTTGTACTCCACTTTGATTGGCTCCGCTGGCAAAACATCTCAGTATTAGCAGGATACGAATCCCACGTGTCTTGGCCCAGCGATTAACGAGGAGTATATCGGCTGGCGGAGTTACGGCGAGCGAGCTCACACCCAAGAAAGCAACCGTTTCAAACCATCCTAACTAGTCCTGCAGGTCCGTAATATGCCCTTGTTTTGTGAGCAGCTTACAACTAAGAATTGCTAGACTAAACTAATTCCTCTTCCAAATATGAACACATAGATACATAAAACTACCGCACCTATAACAATTATCGGAATATTGAGGTTTAAGGACTGAGTTAGGGCTGCCTTTTCCTGCTTGCTTGGCACCAGTGACAAGAATAGCATAAACATCAAAAAGTTGAACGAATTCCCCATCCCGCCCAAAACCATGAGCCAACGAGGTGTGTCTACGTTAATGGGGACCACAAATGCAGCAGCTGTGGCTACGACAGAAGCCACCAACCATGGGGCGATGATAGTCTTTGTCTTTTGAATCTTGATAGATTGTTCGGAGGTCATAAACTCGTAGTGATACTTTCGACCAAACCAGAACCCAAAAACAATCAGCCCCATCCCCACGATCAACTCGGCAGTTTTCCACAACCAGAGGGGCTGTAGATTATTCAGGAACGCGTGCCAATCCATCGTTTTGTAGATGAATTGAGAAAAAGCAACATAGCAGCCAGACTGAAACGCTGCATATAACACAAATACCCACAGGCCGTACCCAAACCACGATTGCTTGTTTTTCATCCTCACGAATGAAACAGCTGCCAAAATCATGGAAAGTACGTTGAGAAGAGAGCCTCCGGCGGTATTCAGTTTTGCTTGCCAGAAGCTGAAGCCACCCTCTGGTGGGATATAATTTGCCCACATCGAATCAAAGTAGGCAAGTTTACCGCCGTTCAGATATGCAGCACCACCATGCCCAATAACTTCATGGGAGATGACCAAGACAATCCAAGCTATTGCTGAGATCGCAATAATAGTTGTGATGTCAAGCTTTTTCATTTCAGTTCCTATTTCTGCCAGAAGAATTTGGCAACAACCAACTCTTGCCCTGCGCACATAAGATTTCCTTTACAGCGAGCGAACGCTCACTTTACAGAAAATAACCGATTCCAACAACCACTGCCGGTCGTGGGAGTCCGTAAGATGCCTTTGTTAAACAGCACGGCAAGAGGACGCGATATCATCAGTTCGTTTTAGAAGGATCTGCCAACGGGTAAGTCGGATCAAGTAGATGAAACCCCAAGTCACTGAACCACCTTGTTCCATTGACTAAAACTACGACGCCGACTTGATTTTCAACATCAAATCCGGCGAAGGATACGAACCCGTCTGTCCCACCTCTATGGAAATGGATCCTTCGTCCTGACTCCTCACGATTCAAGATATGCCATCCTAAAGCTTCTACATTTTCTCCATCTGAAAACCGTTCCTCATGTGTCATCTTAATAGCGCGCAGTTTAGACTTTGTATCAAAACCTAGCTGCGCAGACAAGAATGTCAGCATATCATCCGCAGTCGATTTCAGTCCACCAATGGCATTCCACTGACCTATATCAACTGTTCTTGTAGGTCGTCCTTCACGAAAACCGATCGCTAACCTTCCAACTACAGTTTCAGGGACCGTAAAATATGTGTCTTCCATTCCGAGAGGATTTAATATTTCGCTGGCAACTAGAGACTCATAACTGGCATCCATCTTGTTCTCAACCAGGTGTTCCAGCAACAGATATCCGAAGTTCGAATAACTATGCTGACCAGGGAGTGTATCAAAGGAATACGATGTTAGATACTGTTTTACATCGCCCTCAGAATAACTTTGATATCGATTGTTGTCGTCAAGATCCGAATTGGATGGATCGCGCGGAAAGCCGGAAGTGTGGGTAATTAGAGACTCAATGGTAATCTGCTCTGAATTTGCACTTGGAATTGAATCCGGCTTCGGAAGATCAGTCCAGATCACATCCGCCATTCCCAATTCAGAACGCATAGAAAGCTCTGCAATTAAGGTCGAAGTAAAGGTTTTCGTAACAGAACCAATTTCAAAAATGGTGTGCTCGTCAGGCTCCTGTTGATTGTCTAAAGAAACTTGCCCAAATCCGTAAAATCTCCTTCCATTTGCGTCAACTACTCCAATGATGGTTCCAAGGTGGAAGTCGTCGTCAATACGCTGTTGCGCTTGCTTGCTCACCTCTTCAGGAAGCTGATCCTGTTGATCTGAATCGGTACAACCAACTGCCGAAAATAGTAATATCAGGATACTGCCGAGGACAGAATGCTTCATCTGAGTCACGTGCATTATTTACATGAAGCACCCTACGTGACTAGCAAACTATTGTTTAGAAAGCAGGAGTTCCTGTGCTGTATAACATTCCCCTTACGAAATCGCCCACAACATAACATGTGACAGATCACATTCCGAAGTTCCCTAAGTCTAACTGCCCCAACGGTTTTCCGCAATAGGCATCCCGGCTAAACGGAGTGGATTCAAGGGTGAGCAATTCCGCTCAACTAACTAACACACGGCCCTGGATGGTCTCTCGATCCAAATTCAAAGGCTAGAATTGTAGCATCGTCACTCAAAGAGTGTTCGGGATTGAAGTCTTGGCAGGCACTGAAAACACTTTCTACAAAGTGCTTTAAATCAGTTTCGCCGTGCTGAGAAAGAATGTTTGCAAGCCCGTCCATCCCGAGCTGCATTCCGCGGGCATCGTCCACCTCAATAAAGGCATCCGAATAGAGAAATAGCTTGTCGTGCTGGTTAAGGATGGTACTTCGTTCTTCAAACAAAGCTACTTCCGATGGGAATTGCCCTAATAGCATTCCATCAGTAGTTAAGCTTTCGACGATCTTGGAACCAGCTCGATAGACTAAAAAATCCGGATGTCCGGCAACCGAGTAATCGAGCGCTCCTGTTCGCGCATGTAAAATGCCAACAGTTGCCGTGACAAAGCGACCATCTGAAACCACATTCAGCAGCGCTAAATTGATGACTTTCAAAATTTCAGCAGGTCGTTGGTCATGCAATAGAGCGTTTCGAAATTCGGAAGATAATAGACAAGAAATGAGGGCGGCAGATACTCCGTGGCCCGTTACATCCGCGATGATAAAGGCTACCCGATCCGTGCCTATTTCAACGACGTCATAGAAGTCGCCCCCGATTTCTTCGAACGGTACATATTTGGCGTAGGTCTGTAGGCAATTTGTGTTGGGTAGGTGGTTTGGAAGAATCATTTTTTGAGTCGCCCGCGCATCGTCCAAATCATGCAGGATCTTATTACGTTGCGTTTTGACCACGTCGAACGCTTGTTGCAATCGATTTTCACTCTCTACCTGGCTCGTGATGTCTTCCTTGATGGCCATGTAGTGCGTAAAGACACCGTTTTCATCACGCATAGGGGAGATGGATGCCGACTCCCAGTACATCTCGCCGCTCTTTTTCTTATTCCGGAACATGCCCCTCCACGTTCTTCCGGCCAAAAGCATCTCCCACATTTCCTGATAGTCGCCAGGCGCGGAATAGCCGCTGTTCAATACGCGCGGGTTTTTGCCAATGACGTCGTCCAACGTGTAGCCAGTAAGGGCTTCAAACTTGGGATTTACATATTGAATGCTCCCTTCAAGATCCGTGATCACAACTGAAGATGGACTGAAGTGAACAGCTTTTTCGAAAAATTTGGGATGATCAAAACTCATAACTTTCACCAATATCTTACCGTTTGTATCGGTGCCGTTTAGGATTCATAAATCACGAAACGGAACGCTAAATTGCACAAAAAGCCTACTTAAAAGGTAGTTTAACGCCTTTAAAGACGTGCAATCAATGTATAAACGCTAATTAGGGCACTAGATACGTTGATCTACGTATTTTTGCGAAGTCACGATGGTCAGCACAGGCGGCGAACAAGATAGTCCTCTAGTTCGACCTCCCTTAGTTCGACTTCCCTTAGTTTGACCTCCAAGGTGTTGGGAATCCAGAGCCTGGAATCAGGACGGGGTAGGGAGGAGGCTCGGGAACGAGTCTCGGATCCTCAGCGATGAGCTGCTGCAAATGCTTGATAGCTGCTTCCAGCTGAGCGTCGTGTCCGTTGTACGTTGCGTGAGGCAAGTTGTCTACTTCGATATCGGGTACGAAGCCCCATCCTTCTATCAGCCATTCACCTTCGGGGCTGAAAACTCCTGTTTCAGAGGCTCTAGTTACACCGCCATCAACCTGCGTGTTACTGCCGCTTAGCCACACTTCGCCGCCCCAGGTCCTTACGCCAATGGCTTTGCCTAAGCCCAAGCGCCTAAAACCGTCTGCAACGGCTTCTCCGTCCGAGGCGGAGCGTTCATCAACCAAGATCACTAGGTGGCCATTGAATGAGAACTGCATGTTGGGAGGAGTTAGGTCTCCGTGTCCTTTGAAATAGGCCCATCCTTTTCGTAGAAGCTGACTCAAAACCCATGAGTCAATGTTTCCTCCTCGGTTGTGCCTAACGTCAATGATCATTCCCTGTTTATTGGTTTGAGAATAAAACTCGCGAGTCCATTGCCCAATATCTGTAGATCCCATGGCCTGCAAATGAACATATCCTATGGCGCCGTTGCTCGCATCATGAGTCAGTTGACGACGGCTTACCTCCCATTCATTGTAGCGCAAAAGCATTTCCGCACGACCTGAAATAGGCGTGACTGCCACATCTCGCTTAACGCCTTTTGGGTTCAATACAAGAAGATGAACCTGTTTTCCGGCCTGATCCATCAACAATTGTCCCATTGAATAGGCTGTTGAAGCCAATTGTCCATTCACTTCTAGGATAATTTCACCTTCAACCACATTCGCATTTCCGTGGGCTAGAGGCGACCACATATCTGGTAGGTCTGGATCCGCTTCAAAGCGCCTTGTTAATAGATACCCGCCCGTTTTGGCATCTCTTTCGAAGACCCCACCCAGCGCTGCGGGCGCAACAGAGTTGTCTCCCGTTTCCACATCACCGCCTCCCGCATTCGAATGCAGTAGGGATAGCTCCGAAACCAGCATCCCTTGAAGGTCTGCCAACGCTTCTCGAGAGCCCACCCGCGGCAACAAGACAGCGTATTTATCGCGCATGGCTTCCCAGTCTACTCCGCCCATGTTTGGATCCCAGAAATAGTCCCGATGCAAACGCCACATGTCGCTATAGATCTGATTCCACTCAGCCCGCTTATTGATCGCAAATTTCCATCCGCCGAGTTTGAGGGCGGTTTTTGAATCAAGCGTTGTGCCCTTTCCTGATGAGGAAGGCACCAGATGAATACCATCGTCTTTGAAGATTAACAGGACTTTGCCGTCGCCAGATAGATAAGACAGGCCAATGCCGGACTGAATTTCCACGGGTTCGGCCCCTCGTTTAAGGTCAATGGCGTGGATGGCGCGGCTTTCCCGGTAAATCAATCGCTTTTCAGTTACGCCTGCAATAGACAGGTTGCCCGCTGGAACGGGGACTTCTTGTAGCAAATGTCCAAGGTCCCATCTCGTCTCACCCGTTGGCTCCGATTTAACGACCAACCCATCTTCTTCGCCAAGCGGAAATACGAGTCCGGTTTTGAGTGGAATGGCATAGATTTTCTGTCGGTTTTCAAAGTGTGGTTGTGGAGCACGTTCTCCCCAAGGGCTTCCAACGGACGAATTCCACGTCCGGCTGGAAACGAAATACAGCCAATTGCCATCTGCGGAAAAGGCAGGGGATGAATCTTGGAATCGATCACTGGTTATCTGGACAGTCGTTTTCTTTGCAATGTCGTACGCAAAGAGCGCCGACATCTGATTATCCATCTGATGCGAGTAAACCACCGTTTTGCTGTCTGGTGAGAACACAGCATCGCCCGAGGACATCTCAGCAATTTTAGTGGTTGATCCATCTTTTGTGCTCACCAACCAGACCCGATCGTCATAATCGCCGTGCATTAACCACGCTCCATCGGGCGAGGCCACAGCGTCACTTCGAAGCAGCGCAGGCCCGTTTGAAAGTTGTTCGGGTGCGCCAGAACCATCCACATTCAGTTTCCACCATTCCAGCTCGCCACTTTTGTCGGACAGCCCATAAACGTGAGTGCTGTCCGTTGTAAAAACGGCCTGACGATACCGAACCCCTGAATCTCTCGACACATGAACGAGCCTTTCAGAAGAGGTTGAAGCGACAAAGAGTTCACCTCTTAAAACGATGGCTACCTTCTTTCCGTCGTGCGAAACGGATGCATTGGAAATGGAGCCGGGTGAGAGCGTTTCCCAATCAACTAGGGATTGCTCCAGGTCACTCACCAAGCGAATATCGAGCTTCGAAGGGTTTGGGCTTCCGGGCGCGTACGTCCATAAATCTGCTCCCAAGCGAAAAACGAGAGAGGAACCGTCCGAAGCCAGTTCTTGAATGTCCATGTCCTCAAAGTCCGTCTTCCTTTGAAGGTCGGTGCCATCGGGTTTCATGGACCAAACGTTCATCGCCTTCTGCCGGTCACTTAGAAAGTAAACCAGCCCATCGTTCAACACATTTGGCTGGCGCGAGGTGCCTGGGTAGTCTGTTGTCAGCGGCTCAGCCTCTGGGGCTCCAACTGCGTATTTCCATATTTTCTGAGCAGTTCCACCTTTGTACCAGCGCGAATTGCTTCCTTGGCGGCTCATACGGGTGAAATAAAGCGTGCCTGCTGCGTCAAAAGAGCCCTCTGCAGCCTGAGATAAGGGCACTTCTTCCGCTACGAAGGTCTGAATGTTTACCGTGGCAAGACGCGTATCAGGAACCCCCGAAGTGAGTAGGCCCCGAACCAGTACATGGTCGTTATCAGCCCATCCTACAGGAAGCGTTGCATCCCATGATATGCGTTTTGGAGCGCCGCCCATTGTGGGGATCACATACGTGTCTGCCGCTCCGTCATAGGTTGCTTGAAACGCAATCTTTGATCCGTCCGGACTGAACGTTGGAAACGTCTCTTGTCCGTCGTTGGTTGTTAATCTGTTAGCCGTTCCGCCCGTCGCGGAAACAAGCCATAGGTCGCCTTCAGCGCTAAAAACAATGGTGTTACCGTGGATGTCAGGGTGGCGGTAGTACCCTTCAATTTGGGCGGTGGCGCTAAGGGCGGTGAGTAACGCTGCTACGAGGAAAAGAGATAAGAATCGCATGGTAGATCAGCCAATCGAGTGAGGTGGTCTACAAGTATAATCAAAATGCGGATTCAGTGCGAACTAGAAAGCTTGTGTCCTTTTCTTCAGTATGAAAAGTCCTTCCTGAAGGCTAGTTACGAGGACAGTCCCACTTTCAAAGAATGGATACGTGCTCCAAGCTCCGCTAAAACCAGCTCCATCTTGATAGGGTGAGGTATCAAAAAAGCCAGCTTCAACCGGGTTTTCCGGGTCCGATATATCCAGGACATGCAGACCGTATCGGTAGTTTGCTTGATAGGCGAAACCGTCCTTCAGGTACAGGTTATGAGCGCTTGCCGGCATAGAGCCCATGAACTCATTGATTAGGATTGGATCCTCTAGGTCGGTCAAATCCCACACCAGCGTACGGGTAGTTTCTACACTTCCGCGTACTAAATCTGCTTCATCATCTTGATAAAAGTACTTGTGGTCGTCTGTGAGCCAGCCTTGGTGGATATAACCAGCATTCGGGGAGGATGCTGTTGAAATTTGAGTAGGATTGTTTTTGTCTGTGACGTCCGCAATTTCAAATACACTTCCGTTTGAATTCAGGCACAACTCTCTTCCGGTATATCGAGTGTCGGGGCCTGAATAGGTGACGCATTGCGAGTCATGCGTTCCTCTATCACCCAGTTTTGAGCAGCCAACGAACACGGGATTGAGCGGCTCTTGAATGTTCATCATGTACAGACCGCCGCCACATGTTGGCCCGTCAACTGTATACGCAAAGCCTGTTTCTTCATTGATGATGACATTGTGGGAACTCGCAATATCGGTGTAAT
Organism: bacterium; assembly: GCA_013204185.1. Classification (GTDB taxonomy): domain Bacteria; phylum Bacteroidota; class Rhodothermia; order Rhodothermales; family UBA10348; genus UBA10348. The sequence goes on from JABMOI010000209.1 coordinate 13,754, forward strand.
GCACATCTGGCTCGAAGAGAGCAGGTGCGTCTTTTACGTCACGAAGCCTGGTCAAATCGAAGATCTGCATCCCATGATCGCCGGCGCCATCCGCCACAATGTAGGCGTGGTTCTTGTACGTTTTTATATCGCGCCACAGCTGGGAAGGCGGTGTGCCCCATGGCTTTGGAAGATCCCCAATGAGTATTGGGTTGGATGGATCTGTGATATCGATAAAGGACGTTCCGTCATTACGTCCTACCAACGCGTATTCCTTACCCGATTGTGGGTCGGTCCATCCCCAGTTGTCGTTCGTTCTCACGCCTCTTGCATTTTCAGGCGCGCGTAAGATAGAATTCGGGACAAACGAGAGCAGTTCAACTTCATCGCAATCGAACGGGCCGATTTTCCCATCTTCGCATTCCTTCATTTCTCCTAGGATTGCTCCCAACGCATCTGGGGGGCTGGTTAGCATCTGAGCTTCAGTCGAGCTACCTGAATAAACATACACCGCTCCCGATTGGTGGTGCATGCCGGGAGCGGAAACCACTACGACGTCGGAATCTGCAATTAGATTTTGACCGAATGCATCTCGTTCGACCGTTTTTTCCAACTGCAATCGAGTTGGATCGTCTGACAATGCACCATTTTCAGGGTAATCGTAGACATAGGTAGATCCAGTCAGGTTCTGGCGCAACGTCGGCGACCCGATCCACAATTGACTGCTCGAGAACCCAAGACTGCTTCCAAAACGGTCTCCAGATTCTGCATCGACATTGTGTATTACGCGGGTGGGAATCCAGCTATCGTTGCTGCTTGAGCGGCTATAAGCATACACTGCCCCTCGACTACCATTGGAGCCTGGCGCGCTTATGAGTGCCTCATTACCACGAACCTCGATGGCGCTGCCAAAATTAGCGGTAGACTCGGAGAAGAAAGAAAGCGATTCCGACTCGTTCCAAGTAGTACCGTCCAGCACAAACCTGGTAACACGGCCAACACCTTCAAGTCCGGCGATTTCGTCGTTCCAGCTAGGAGATCCGATAAGTGCTTCGTCACCCTCAAAATATATGGTTTCTCCAAAGCGGTCACCGGCTTTACCTGAAGAAGGACTTAGGTGTGAATGCTCCGTCCAAGAACCATCAGCATTTTTGTGATATACAAAAACGACCCCCGCTGAAACGGAGGCTCCTTCCTCCAGATCGCGACGTGAGGGGATGGCTCCGGCGTTGCCAACTAACAGCCAGTCTCCGGCGGCTGATAACGAGATGCCGAAATCTGTCCCGCAATAACCGTATTGGTTACATCCGGGATCTATACCGGTCGTTCCATTACCGGAGAGCGTGCCGGATGACTGCCAAGCGCCATCATTTTTTGAAAATACATGCAGCGGGCCGTTTCGCTGGCCAATAAATAGGGTAGCGCCAGTCCTGGCAAGCACGCTTCCAAAGCCATCTGCTCGCTCGGAATCGGGAGCGGTTAGACGCTGTTCAAGAATCCATTGGTCTTCGCCTTTGCGATAAACGTAAACAGATCCTTCTCGAAAAGTGGTATTGGGCTCACTAACAATGAGTTCTCCGTCTTGGAGAACAAAAGCATTGCCAAAGGATCCTGATTGACCGTTTGCCGAGTTTGAAGCGAGCAGGGTTAAAGCAAGAAGTAGCAGTACGAAATTCGAATTACGCATATTTTCAGGAGGATTGGTGGGTCCTGCAATTTCAACATGATGGGGTGGATTGTCAACCTCTGTAGCTTGCGCCTGCATCTTGCTCCTGTTGCCCTTCTTCGATGTTCGGGGGAGCTACTCTTGAGTTTCGAAGTCTGCTAGGAGTTCAAATGCAACCTCATTGCGGCGCATGAAAGGTGGGGTTGCGGGGTCGTTGTACCGCATGAGGATTGCCTTTCCTATATAGGGGATCTCATTTTGTCTTAAAACGCTCTCCAACCGCTCTACCATCTTTTCGACTCTTTCAGTTCCGGAGAACCAGCCAAACGTAAGGACGGCTAAGGTTCGTGGCGGAACGGTCTTGAAGTCAATATCCTGTCCCGCAGGTGCAGGGGTGGAGGCCTCGGTCATGCCTTCGGGCAAAATGAACGACATCGTTTCATCATTAATAACCGGGGCGGTCATGGAGATCGATTCACCCGTTTCATTGCCGCCGAAAATATAGGAGGCGAGCACTCGGAAAGAATTATTGTCGCTGCCTTTCGGTGCCGAAATCCAGGTCTGTTCTCCGTACGCCCTAAGCTCCACCTTCGATTCTAGATTTTGAAGAATGTTGTACGATGGGCGAGGTGTTGATAGGATCGAGAAGGATCCCCATCCTGTCCAAATAGCTAAAAGAAGGCCAAGGCCAAGGCCAAGGCCGAGTACTATTTTCATGTTTGTGTAAGGTTACGTCCAAAAAATTGAACCAGTTTCTTTCCGTTCAACTCGTCGGACATCTCCGGGTTGTGCAATCGATGAGCCGCATCAATGTGGGCCTTGCGAGTGATATGCATTGTGGGAGACCGAGATGACGAAACGCTCATCGGGTATAAAATAATCGTTATGGTGAATAGATGTCGAGTGTTGTTGTTATGTTAACGACCAATTATATTGATAAGAACGATAATAAACAACACCGCCATCCGTTGACCAATTCAAATCGATCAAAGATATAAAAATGAGCGATTCAGGAGTTTTCCTCTCTTCAAAACAAGCTGCTTCGCTCCTCCGTGTTCACGAGTCGTCGATCAAGCGATGGTGCAACAACGGAGACCTTCCTTGCGCCGTCACCGCTGGTGGTCATCGGAAAATTCAGGTCGAGCACCTAATGTCGTTTGCCAACGAGCGTGACGTTTTATGCATGTTAACTCCATTCGGGTCCGATGCTCCTGCGGTGTGGGATGGGCTTATGATGTTGGAAAATCGTGCCTCTTACGCCAACTTGATCGCGATTACGCAAGAGTGGCTCGAAAAGAGTGAAACGAATCGAATCATCGCGTTGATAACGCTCGTCATCGAAGAAGGACATGTACTTGCAATGGCAATGGATGGATTGCTCGCTCCAGTAATGCGCCATTTTGGCTCGCGCTACGTTAATGGGGAATTGTCCATCGGGGACGAACATTGTATCACACAATCCATGAGAGACGTGTTGATTGGATTGAGCTTAAAGGTCCGAAATACGCGTCCGGCAGGTGATGGCAAGACAGCTGTCGTGGGTTGTGCTCGGGGCGAGGTTCACGAACTGGGAGGACTCATGGTGCGCTTGATTCTAGAAGATGCCGGATGGAAAACGGTATACTTGGGACTAAACGTACCGACGGAGGAGTTTTCAGATCAGCAGCGAAAGCATCAAGCAGAAATGGTATGTGTATCAATTACGCCCGCTTCTGGTTGGGGCGACGTACAAAACATTATCACGCTGATGGATCGCATGTACGACGGCAGCGCTCCCTATCGATTGGCTGTCGGCGGGGACATAATGGCACACTATGCGGACATGAGCTTAAATGATTTGGCCTTTGAAGATCTCTCCTTATTCGATGCCATCGTCCCTTTTTACGCTTGGCTCACACAGACGTCTTGATTATGGAATCACCCCACGAAATATGCGTTGTCGGTTTAGATTTGGCAGGACCTGCCAATTGGAAGGACACAGCCTGCTGTGTAACTCGTTTGAGCGCCGATGGCGGTTTGGTAGTCGAATTCCTGAATCAAGACATATCAGATCACGCTCTGGAGGCTTTGTTTTCCACATTGCATAGACGCTCCCGCGTTGTGGTCGGAATAGATGCGCCGCTTTCCTATCAGGACGGAGGTGGCGATCGCGAACGAGATAGGAGTCTTCGAGTCCACTTGATGAACAATGGTCTTCACGCAGGCTCGGTTATGACCCCAACTATGACTCGGATGGCCTATTTGACGTTGCGTGGAATGACTGCAGCGAGGCTCGTTTCATCGACTTGTCCACATGCTGAAATCCTAGAGGTTCATCCCATCGGCGCAATGATTCTACAAGGTGCCGATCCGCTTGTCATTCGAACCATAAAGAAGTCAGAGTCATCCATTACTGAAACCCTTTATTGGTTATCGGAACAGGGTCTTCACGGTCTGGACGATGTTTTGGAAGGTCGCCCCGTTTCTGATCACATGATCGCTGCCCTCGGATGTGTCCTCGCGGCTTCCGCCTTTGTTCAACAGAAAAGCGCCTGGCTACATCCAGCGGAACCGCCGCACCATCCCTACCC
>JABMOI010000210.1 GCA_013204185.1 bacterium
ACCTAAACGCTTTTTCGGAGCAGCCCGGAATATCGAAGAGGGCGGCAGCCTTACTATTATTTCCACTGCCCTTGTCGATACCGGAAGCCGTATGGATGAGGTCATTTTCGAAGAGTTCAAAGGAACGGGTAACTCAGAATTGGTATTGGATCGCGAATTGGCTGATCGCAGGATTTTCCCTGCTATACACATCGTCAAGTCCGGTACTCGTCGAGAGGAATTGCTCATTCCAGAAGCGCAGCTCAAGCGTATCTGGATTCTCCGTAAGGTGTTGGCGGACATGGACCCCGTGGCCGCTATGAACTTCCTCATGGAGAAAATGCGTAGCACCAAGAAGAACGATGAGTTCTTGGTTGTTATGAACTCCTAGACGGATTTACATCTGTTCAGAACGTGAAAGAGGCCGCCCCGAAATTCTTCGGGGCGGCCTCTTTGCATTTAATATCGCCCGGGTTTTACATCCCTAAATCCACGACTTCAGGCTGCTTAATTTTGGGCTCTGGCAAGGTCTTGTGGACCAAAATGGCCATCCCAAAGATGGCAATGGCCCCAACAATAGTATTGGAAGCAAACCCATAGCTCACGTACGCCATACCGGCTACCGCCCCACCTATCCCAATGCCTACCTGGCCAATAGCTACAGCAAGGCTTAGCAGTGCGCCACGCCGCCTCTCTTCCACGAGCGCAGTCATCAACGATTGAAGCGGGCTAATACGCATGGCAAACATGATCATGGCAACTCCGAATAAAGAGTAGACCAACCACATACTTGAGGTCGCAAAAGGCGTTAAAATCATGACTACGCCCAGTCCAAAACACGACACAATGATGAGGGGTTTTCGCCCTGTTTTATCCGACAATCTTCCAGCCATCGGACCTGCAATGACGTTGGCAATTCCCCCCACAAAAAACAGAGTGGCAATAGCTGTTCCCCCAACGTTCATGGTCTCCTCCAACCATGTTGGGAAGTAAATAATGTAGAGACCAATACTGAAGAACATGAGGAAATATGTGGCGCTGGCAGCAACCACAACTGGGCGAGCAAGCAGTTCCCTATATCCTGAAATCGCACGACCAATTGAAAGGCGACCCGTGTCGCGTTCCACGTCGGGCTGAGGCACATAGAGCCAAATAATCACTGTGGTTAGCGTCATGGTGATGGCAAACATCAAAAAGGCGCTGCGAAACCCGAAATTGTCGGCCAAGATGGTGCCTATCGGAATACCAACAATTTGCCCAACCGCAATTCCACTCATGACCCAGCCGTTGGCCCATCCCCTCTTATCGTACGGGAAGTAGTCTCCCACGTAGGACACGGCTGCGCCACTGAGCATTCCCCCAGCGGCCCCGGCCGCGGCTCTAACAACTAAAAGGGAATAAAACGAATCCGCGACCCCGTGCATCCAGAGGGCAACGGCCATCGACGCACACCCGAGCAGCAGCACAATTCGCCGCCCATATTTGTCTGAGATAGGCCCAATAATGAGCGCAAAAATACTCAGAAACACGGCATAGGACGTAATTAGCCATCCCTGGTGTGCTGCCGGAATATTGAGAGCTTCTCCAATTCTCGGAAGAATCGGGGCCACTATAATTACCTGACTGCTGGCGGAAAACACCATCAACCAGAGAGCAAACAACACTAGTTTGGGATGAGACGAATCTCCGCGAGCCATATTCAGAATACACGTTGCCAAGAATGGGGGCGACGTGAATGTACGGTTTCTTGTTCAATATGCTGAACACGAAAACCACATTTTGGCTCGAACACCCAAAAAGTATGCTAGGAGCTTCGGACCCCTAGTTTTTAGTTGCCGCAATCATCAGTTCTGTCATGCGCCGCACAAACTCCCGGGGTGAGGTAAGCGAACCGTCGGCTAGCTGCGCCCCTTCCAAAAGCTGCAGAATGGTCGAATCGATGAGAACATCATTGTCTGCAGAAGCCTGAAGCGCAATAAGGTTGGCAATCAAAGGGTGCTCCAAATTGATTTCCAATACTTTTTTGGCTCCTTCAAAATTCTCGTCCATCATCTTCATCATTCGCTCCATCTGGCTGTCCATACCGCTCTTGCCAACTACAAGGGTCGCGGCGGAATCAACTAAGCGTTCCGAAGCTTTTACATCCTCTACCTTATCCCCGAGGACTGATTTGAAGCGTTCCAAAATCGACTTGGTGTCTTTCTTAGAAGGCGCCTTTTTGTCTTTGGATGACTTCTTTTTGATGTCCAGGTCAGCCGTTTCTACGCTTTTCAGCTCTAAATCCTTGTATTTAGGAATGCCGGGTACAATAAAGGAATCGACCGGTTCGGTCATAAGCAGGACTTCCAAGTCGTTCGCCGCGAAATACTCGAGGTTTGGATTCATGTCTGCCGCTTTTCTGCTTTCGGCAAGAACGAAGTAAATCTCTTTCTGCCCTTCTTTCATCCTGTCCACATACTGTTCCAAACTAATCAGTTTGCCCGCTTCTTTGACCGAAGACTCAAACCGAATCAGCTCAATCATGGCATCTCGGTTTTCAAAGTCTGAGGAAAGCCCGGACTTGAACAGCATGCCAAATTCCTTTGAGAAGGTGGCAAAGCGGTCGGACTCTTCAACTGACCACTCTTTTAGCATTGTCAGGATCTTGCCGGTCAGAATCTGCCTGATTTTGGCGAATACAGGGCTGTTTTGAGTCACTTCACGCGACACGTTCAGTGGCAGGTCCTCTGTATCCACGACTCCCTTAATAAACCTAGCCCATTCTGGTAGCAGGTTTTTGGCATCGTCCTGAATAAATACCTTGGACGAATACAAGTGGATGCCAAATTGAAAATCGTCGTGGTACAGGCTTTTGGGGGCCTTTTTAGGTACGAAAAGCAACGATTTAAAACTTACTCGGCCTTCTACATTTACCTGAAGATGCCCGAGAGGCTCTTCCCAATCGTTTGAAACGAACTTGTAAAACTCATTGAGTTGTTCGTCTGTGATGTTCGATTTGCTCTTGTGCCAAAGGGCGTCCACCGTATTGACTTCTTCCTCTCCAACAAAGATCGGGAAGTCTACAAAGTTGGAGTACTTCTTAATGATCTGTTGAATGCGCCACGTTTCGGCAAACTCTTTTTTGTCTTCTTTCAAGGCCAACGTGATGGTGGTCCCGCGTTCGGTTCGATCCGTTTCTTCAATTGTGAACGAGCCACTGCCATCTGACTTCCAACGCAAACCGACACTGTCCAATTCCGCATGGCGTGTGTCGATGGTGATGGTGTCTGCGACCATGAAGGCCGAATAAAAACCGACTCCAAACTGCCCAATCAGCTGAGCATCCATTGGGCCATCGCCCTTTTTCATTTCCGTAACGAAGTCCAACGTGCCCGACGAAGCAACGGTACCAATTCGCTTCAAAAGGTCCTCTCGGCTCATCCCCACCCCTGCATCGGTGATGGACAGCGTGTTGGCATCCTTATCCAGTTGGATTGTAATCTGTTGCGCCGCATCAGGATCCACAACGTTCCTTTCGGTGAGCATGCGAAATCGAATCTTGTTCAGCGCATCCGACCCGTTGGAGATCAGCTCCCTCAAAAATATTTCTTCGTGCGTGTAGAGCGAATGGATAATGAGATGAAGCAGCTGCTTCATTTCGGCACGAAACTCAAACGTCTCGACGGCTGGGGCCTGAGCCTCAGGAGTGGAAACCTTTTTTGATCCACTTTTATCTTTGGCAGTGGGTTTTGAATCAGACATATCAGTATTGAAATCTGTATAGAATGCTATGAGAGGGCGAACAATAGGCTCCATTCATAGCGAAAACACGCTTTTTGTTCCACCCTGACAGCCGCTCCAGAGCGGATTAATCCAAAGCTAACCTTTACTTCATCGCAGGCTCAATTATCAGCGCGTTTTCAACACTGAAACGTACCGATTCCCTGTCGAGGATGAGATCTGTATCCAATACCGACCGGCCCCTATCGAAGGTGCGTTCCAGCGAAGTCTGTTTACTCCGGCGCTCAGAACTCCGGCATAAATGGAATCTACTTCTCTGCCCAACAGGTCAACAACATGGATGCGAACACGTTCGGTTTGGGCAGAAGTGACTTCGAGTGTCAATTCATCCGAAAATGGATTGGGATAGCTTTGAACCGCATAGTGGAAAGGAAGTGGCTCGTCAGATTCAGCCGACGTACCCGTTATCCCTTCCAGCGTCACAACAAACCGGCCCACTTTGCGCACAGTACCGTTCACAACCATGTGCCCATCTTCCAGTTTAGATATGGGTGTGGCCGGAACAGTAGCAGCATTGGCCGCTGCATATGAAGCGCCCGAGTCCGTGCCTGCGTCGTATACGTACAGATCGACTTCTTGATAAGCAATCCAACCCTGGGGGCTTCGAAGAGGCAGCCCTGACACCCCAACAAACCAGTCGGGACTCGGAGCTAACATGGATACTAATGTCAGAAGTGGGTGCGACTCACGAGCCGAAAACGAAACTACAACAGAACCCGGTGACGTCCCGATTCCGCCTGCATTGATTCGATAATCAGACATTCCTGCGTCGTCTGAACCGTTGAAAATGGAAACAAGTGACGTTTTCGAACCAGTTTCGGCCATGTTCTTGATGCCTTGGGAGGCCAATTGCCCAAGGGCCCAGTAGGTGGCGTCACTGTTGTGTGTCGTTCCGATAAGTCCAGAAAAATGAGGGTTACCCGGAAAGGCTACCGGATGCGTCTGAGCGCTCCAGGTGCTTTCAAAGAGCACGTTGAACTGGGCGACTTCTTGCGCTCTCGCAGGCAAAGAGAGCAACATTGGGCAGAACGAAGCAAGCAACAGAGCCACTCGCATACCAGACGGTAGCTTGAAGGCGCTTTTAATAAAGGAAACAGGCACAGGCAAAGGATGGCGAATTAGAGAGGTCGACCCCATAAATACAGGCACCACTATCGGGGTTCCGTTTAAACGAGTGTGGGCTGCTTTTTACCCTTTCCCAAATCGGCTATAAACAGAGTTGGGGTGGTTCGCTCACGCGAACCACCCCAACATCCTTAAGCCAACTAAAATTTGGTTGCCTATGCTATATTGGTTGCCTATCCGACCCGCCTCGTTGCGGTTGGCGAAGGCATAGCGCGTCGATCTTCTCTGCGAATACCAGGACGAGACGGATTCATAGAAGTCTCCATGCGATTCATCAAACCACCCGTGGCTTTTGAGGCTTCAAATGCCTGTGTTGCCATGGTTAGCCAGTCTCTAAGCCCACGATCACGAATGAGCGC